>JAFGWF010000011.1 GCA_016937295.1 Bacteroidales bacterium | reverse complement strand
GGTTGAGATAATGGCAATAGTTGGAATGCAAGAATTGAAGGACATATTGTAAATCGGTTTTAAGGAAGCTTAGGTTGATTCTTAAGGTTTTGCCATTAGATGATAAAATTATTGGATTGGCGTTAAATGATGAGTCGTTCTCAGATTTTAAAGATGGCCTTCAATACTTTACGGCCATTGAATACGAGCAAGAACTGATTATTACCAGAAATCTTAAAGATTTTAAAAATTCCCAATTACCAACATTGACAGCTAAACAATTTATTGAAACGCTGTAACATGGGCAGTTGCCTATCCAAAGGTACGGTTTAAGCTCTTTCACACTCATGGCATCCACACCAGCAGCCCCTTTGTTGCAGATCACCTCCCGACTCGCTTCAGTCAGGTTGCTGGCAATTAAAATGGCATTGCTAACGACTCGGGGCGTTACTCCAGCCCCTAAGGGATTTGCACCCACTGGAAAGACAGACCTGCATCAAGCTTGTTTGTGTAAACATTATTTGTATTTTTAAACTTTCCCACTTGCTTTCTGCAGGTGCGCGCTGCTCACGCAAGGCGCACACACGCGGTCATAAGTAATGCGGGGCGATGTGATAAAATGAACATGAGTACATTTAATAAAACAGCAACTATTTGAAAAGTAAGTACTTCGAAATCCTGCACTACTCAAACGGCCATCCGTTGTGCCGCATACTGACAAAATCCTGCAATTATGGAACCAAATGAAAAATTAAGAGAACAGATTTTTGAGATTATAAAAAATCAAATCAGGAATAACGACCCTCCTGAGACTAAAGCAACATTTGATAGATTGAGAAAACAAGGCTTTGATGATTTCCAAACCAGACAAATGATTGGACAATGTTTAGCAGTTGAATTATTTGAGGTCATGAAATTTGGAAAACCTTACAATAATGCACGATACATTAAGAATTTATTAGCTTTACCAAAAGAACCATTTGATTAGATTAAAGGAAAAAACTCCTAAAAGAGAATACAGACTCAGTTTAGCCAAGAATTGAATAATACCATATAAGGGGGACAACATTATTAAAGGATATTCAAAAAATAACACAGCATACAGAAAATAAATCAACATAGTAAAATGAAACATTTCAAAGCAATCATAATATTTGCACTGACTTTTTTGAGCTTGAATGCTTGTGATAGAAATGATGAAACCGCATTTAAGGAGATCTATCAATTAACCAAACAAAATAATTTTTTCAAGGCCAAAGTGCAATTTGAATCAAACAAGAATGCTTTGTCAAAATCGTATCAAAAATTCATATCAGCAGTTTTAGACAACGCTTTCAACAAACTTGACGCCTCAGAACAGGCTATTGAGGATTTAATGGAAAAAGAGAATTCAATTCCAGATTCACTCCAATTTAAACTGCTCGAAACAAGGTACGACAATGCTTTGAAACTTTATCATTACAAGGAAGCCAAGAATACGATTCTAACCATATTGAATTCTTATAAAAAGTATTTGAATCATGAGCAATTAGACGATTATGAAAACAGTCTGAAAATATGGACTGCATTAGAAAACGCTCCTGCACAACAAGTTGACATTAAAAAAACGACAACAATTAAAATGGAGAAAGATATTGCAGGCTTGAACACGCTAAAAATGTTTGCCAATAACGACTCACTTAATTTTATTTTTGACACGGGCGCAAATCTATCAACAACTTCGTTATCGGTTGCAAAACAACTAAATATGGAAATAATTCCTGTTGATATCAAGGTGGGGACAATAACCGGAGAAAAAGTTATAGCCAAACTTGCTTTGTGCAACAAGTTAACTATGGGAAATATTGACCTATTTAATGTAGTATTCTTGGTTTTACCAGATGAGGCACTTTGCTTCCCCCACATTAATTATCAGATATATGGGATATTAGGCTTTCCAGTAATTGAAGCCCTAAAGGAAATGAGGATAACTAAGAACGGCAATTTCATCGTTCCCCGTGACGAGTCATTATCTTCGGAATGCTCTAATATGGCTATGGAGGGCTTAACTCCCATAATCTATATTAACGAAAAGCATTTCACCTTCGATACAGGAGCTGACCACACCATATTTTATCATAAATTTTACAAGGAGAATCAAGCGGAAATAGATATAAACCACAAATCTGAAAAAATAAGTTTTGGAGGAGCAGGTGGGCAAAAGGAGTTTGAAGGGTACAAAATTGATTACGTCTTTAATATTGGAGGGACACAAGTAAGCCTTCAGAACATAAGTTTATTAAAAGAAAAAATTAATAAAAGTGAAACTGTTTATGGGAATATTGGACAGGACTTGATTCAAAATTTCAACATGATGGTTATTAATTTTGACAAGATGTTTATCCGATTTGAATAAACCAGCTACCAATCGAGCAGAGTGCCAGGTGGCTAACTGCCTACTTGATAACCTAAAAACAACAATAAAAAAAAGGCACCCGGAATCCGGATGCCTTTTTTTTCATTTTTCAGTTCAATCAGCTGTTCAACAGCTTCTTGACCATTCCCGAAATATCCTTGCCTTCGGCCTTCCCGGCCAGCTCCTTGGAAGCCACACCCATCACCTTACCCAAATCTTTGATGGAAGAGGCGCCGGTTTTGGCAATAATTTCGCTCACGGCAGCTTCCAGCTCGGCAGGGGTCATGGCAGCAGGCAAATATACCGCAATTACTTGCGCCTCGGCCAACTCTTTCTCGGCCAACTCGGGACGCCCTTGCGTATTGAATATCTCGGCCGAATCGCGGCGTTGCTTCACCATTTTCTGCAGAATTCGCACAATCTCGGTTTCAGGAACAACATCTCCCGCCCCTTTGGCTGTTTTGGCTTCCAGCAATTCTTTCTTGATTCCCCGTAAAGCATCCAATTTCAAGCTTTCACGCGCTTTCATGGCT
>JAFGWF010000109.1 GCA_016937295.1 Bacteroidales bacterium | reverse complement strand
CCGACACAAAAGCAAATCTATTTCCATTTAGTCAAACACAAAAGTTTGACAGTGATGGAGCATGGCTTCAAGATAACGAAATAATCATCAACGTACATAATACAAGAATCCTTATGACATTAGAACAATTAGCATTACAAGGCAAACACAATGTTTACAACACGATGGCGGGAGGCATTGCAGCCCGTTTAGAAAGCATTCGTAAAGAAACCATCAAACAAAGCCTTTTTGACTTTGACCAGATTGAACACAGGATGGAGAGAGTAAATGCAGTTAGAGGCGTAACCTTCATCAACGACAGCAAAGCCACAAACGTCAATTCGGCGTGGTATGCTCTCGAAACCATCAAAGAACCGGTGATTTGGATTGTGGGAGGCATCGATAAAGGCAACGACTACAAATCATTGATACCTTTGGCGCAAGAGAAAGTGAAGGCAATTGTTTGCTTAGGCGTTGATAACGAAAAGATTATACACGTTTTCAGCCCATTTGTGGAAACAATTATCGAAACCCGTCAGATGAGTGATGCGGTCGAAAAAGCCTTTTATTTGGGAACACCCGGCGATGTTGTTCTTCTGTCACCGGCCTGCGCCAGTTTCGATTTGTTTGAAAATTTTGAAGACCGGGGAAATCAATTCAAAAGAGCAGTACAAGACCTATGATGAAAAAGATTTTTGAACATATTGGGGGCGACAAAACGATTTGGATGATAGTTTTAATACTTTCCTTCATTTCGTTGTTGGCTGTTTACAGCAGCACCGGAACCCTTGCCTACAAATATCAGGGCGGCCATACGGAGTTTTATCTGTTTAAGCACCTGAGCATTTTAGTCATGGGAATTGGGCTGATGTATTTGGCGCATTTGATACCTTATAAATACTTCAGTCGCATTTCCCAATTGCTCATTTTCATTTCCATACCACTACTTCTGCTCACGCTCATCACCGGAACAAATCTGAACGAAGCCAGCCGTTGGCTCACCCTGCCGGTTATCAACATCAGTTTTCAAACATCCGACTTGGCCAAATTAGCCTTGATAATGTATGTTGCAAGGCTTTTAGCCAAAAAACAGGAAGAGATTAAAGATTTAAAACAAGCTTTTGTGCCAATTATGGTTCCAATAATACTCACAACAGGATTGATTCTTCCGGCTAATTTTTCGACTGCAGCAGTTCTATTTGCAACGAGTTTGGTACTGCTTTTTATAGGACGTATCAATTTCAAATATATCATTGGAATTATTGGAATCGGTGTAATCGGGTTCTTACTTTTGTTGATGATTGCCAAAGTAAATCCCAATATTTTACCACGTCTTGACACTTGGGTTGCACGGTTTGAAAGTTTCAGCGACAAGGATTCTGAAGGTAATTATCAAGCCGACCAAGCTAAAATAGCAATCGCTACGGGCAACTTTTTTGGCAAAATGCCCGGCAACAGCGTTCAGCGAAATTTTTTGCCACACCCCTACTCCGACTTCATTTTTGCAATCATTGTTGAAGAATACGGACTTATTGGTGCTTCCATCATTTTGATGCTTTACCTCATCTTCTTTTACCGATCGGTGAAAATAGCCTCCAACAGTCCGGGAACTTTTGGCGCTTTCCTCTCCATCGGTTTAGCTTTTAGCTTGGTATTTCAAGCAATGATTAATATGATGGTAGCCGTCAACTTACTTCCTGTTACAGGTCAGCCCTTGCCGCTGCTGTCGATGGGAGGAACCTCAATATGGTTTACTTCCATTTCCATAGGTATAATTTTAAGCGTAAGTAAAGAATCAACCAATCAACCAGAAGAATATGCAACAGCCTGAGAAACGAATCATTATAAGCGGTGGCGGCAGTGGTGGTCACATCTTTCCGGCCATTGCCATTGCCAATGCCATGAAAGAAACTTGGCCAAATGCCAAAATTCTTTTTATAGGTGCGAAAGGAAAAATGGAAATGGAAAAAGTGCCTCAAGCCGGTTATCCTATCGAAGGGCTATGGATCAGCGGATTACAACGTAAACTTTCCATTCAAAATATCAGCTTCCCACTGAAACTTATCAGCAGCATGTTGAAAGCCAGAAAGATAATCAAACGATTTCAGCCTGACTTAGTAGTGGGCGTTGGTGGATTTGCCAGCGGACCCACTTTGCAACAAGCCGCTACAATGAAAATCCCAACTTTGGTTCAGGAGCAAAACTCCTATCCCGGAATCACCAATATTTGGCTGTCGAAAAAAGTGGACAAAATTTGCGTCAGTTATGACGGTTTAGATAAATTTTTTCCGAAAGAGAAGATTTATCTCACGGGCAATCCGGTAAGAAAAAACGTTGTGGATATTGCTGATAAAAGAGAAGAGGCTGCCCGTTTTTTCAATCTCGACCCAGAAATTAAAACAGTTTTGGTTGTTGGCGGCAGCTTAGGAGCCCGAACTATTAACGAAGCCATCGAGTCGAAGTTAGACGAGTTTAGCAAAAACGGCATTCAACTTATCTGGCAAACAGGCATAAACTATTATCCTCAAGCAGCTAATGCCATTCTTAAAACCAATGACCCAAGGCTGAAAGTTTTTCAATTTATCCATCAGATGGATTTGGCTTATGCAATGGCCGATATCGTAATTAGTCGCGCCGGAGCTATTGCCATTTCAGAACTTTGCTTAGTCGGAAAGCCGGTGATTCTCGTTCCATCACCATTCGTGGCTGAAGACCATCAAACCAAAAACGCCTTAGCTTTAGTAACGTATAATGCAGCCGTTTTAGTTAAAGATCAAGAACTTAAAGAGAAATTATGGCCGGAGTTGAATGCTCTTATCAATGACATCGACCGGCAGGAAAAACTCAAGGCAAACATTAAAGCACTTGGCAAACCTGATGCTACCGAGTCGATAATTGCAGTAGCCAAAACTTTAATTCGATAACTATGACGGAGCTTAAAAAACATATCTTCTTTTTGGGAATTGGCGGCATAGGCATGAGCGCATTAGCCAGATTCTATGCGCGTCAGGGTGTTTTGGTAGAAGGCTACGACTTAACTCCAACCGCACTTACGGCAGAACTCGAAGAAGAAGGCATAAGAATAAGCTTCACTGACACGGTTGATTTTATCCAAAAACGTCCGGATTTAGTCATTTATACGCCCGCAATTCCTAAAGAAAACAATTTGTTCCATTTCTTTATCGACAGTGGAATTTTGATGCAAAAAAGGTCTGTAGCTTTAGGCGAAATCACCAATCAGTTTTTTACAATTGCCATTGCAGGAACACATGGCAAAACTTCCATCACCAGCATGGTCGCTCATATTTTGCAGTTTGCCAAAAAGAACGTTACGGCTTTTATTGGCGGGATTGCCAAAAACTATAAGTCGAATTTGATTCTCAGTCAAAACCCGGATTATTTGGTAGTTGAGGCTGACGAATTCGATCGCTCTTTTCTCACCTTAGCTCCTGATATTGCCGTTATTAGCTCGATGGATGCCGATCATTTAGACATTTACGGAAAGAAGGAAAGCCTTGTGGAATCGTTTGTTGAGTTTGCTGCTAAAATTAAATCAGGAGGTAAGTTATTTGCAGCTAATCATTTACAAATTACAGTAGCCAATGATGTAGAAAAAATCTACTATGGCTTTGATTCCTCGGCCTCCATTATCGCATCGAAACATAGAATAGAAAACGGACGCACTGTTTTTGAATTAAAAGACCAATTTGGCGATATTTTCAGCCTCAATACATTTCTTCCCGGACAGCATAATATGGCGAATTTAAGTGCCGCTGTTGGCATTGCAAGTCAAATAGGCATTGATAAACAAACAATTGAAGAGGCTGTTTCAACATATACTGGAGTTAGTCGCCGCTTTGATGTGAGACTGATAAACGACCGCCACATTTATATCGACGATTATGCGCATCATCCTACGGAGATTGAAGCTACATTGAAAGCTGTAAAGTCTTTATTTCCAAATAAAAAGACTACAGTAATTTTTCAACCACATTTATTCAGTCGAACACGCGATTTTGCTGAAGAATTTGCCAAAGCGCTGTCATTGGCCGACATGGTTTTCTTGATGCCAATCTATCCGGCTCGCGAAAAACCTATGGAAGGGGTGAATTCGGAATGGCTTTTAAAAATGATTACCACTACTTGTCGAATGACTGGTTTTGAATCTGTTGTTGAAGATATACTTAAGCATCAGCCGGAGCTCTTGCTTACTCTTGGCGCCGGAAGTATCGATCGTATTGTTGAACCCCTTGAAAATGCACTGAGATGAAAGGTATCATTGAGAAAATATTGATTATCAGCGGTATTGCATTAATGATTTTCCTAATGGGATTTTCCACATTCAATCACCAAAATCGGCTATGCACCTCTTTAAATATTCGTATCGACTATGGACAGAGAGAGTTTACGACAAATATGATGCTTACGCCTGACGACATTAATAGCCTAATAAGAATGCACTTTGACTCTATCGAAGGCAAAAAACTGAAAGATATTAATATTGAGCAAATTCACCAAGTAATTTCTGCAAATAACTATGTCAAAGACATAAATGTAAGTCAGGAAATCAATGGAACAATAGACGTTGTTTTAACCCAAAGAAGGCCAATAATTCGCATTTTTGGAATAAGTGGAAACAGTTTTTACATTGACGAAACCGGCACTGCTATTCCGGTAAAATCGGGTTATCCGGTTCGAGTTGTCATTGCAAGTGGCGCTATCGACGATCGGTTTTTTGAGGGAGAAAACGTGAATCTTTTCGACACAAGCCAAAACTCCACAAACGGAATAGATTACTTGCGAAACCTTTACAAAATGGCCAAATACCTTGATAAGGACGATTTTCTACGAAAAGAAATTACCCAAATAAATATCCTGCCTGATGGAAAAATCAATCTGATTCCTCTTGTGGGCAGCCATATTATTGAGATGCATAGTTTTGATACTATGGACCACAAATTGCGAAAATTAGGAATTTTTTACAAAAAGGCTATAAATCAGGGCGGTTGGGGAAAATACTCAAAGATAAATATTGAATATAAGAATCAAATAGTTTGCACCAAAATTTAGTATTATGGAATCATCAGAAATTGTCGTCGGATTAGACATTGGAACCACTAAAATTGCCTGTATTGTAGGCAAGCGAAACGAGTATAACAAAATAGAGATACTTGGTTATGGCAAAGCCCCGTCGATTGGCGTATCACGCGGAGTAGTTGCAAATATCGAAAAAACCGTTCAATCCATCAGGCGTGCAGTGGATGAAGCCGGAATAAAATCCGGTGTAAATATTGACCACGTATTTGTTGGAATCGCCGGCCAACACATTAAAAGCCATCAACATAGAGGCAGCATTGTTCGCAATAGTCTTGATGATGAGGTGAGTCAGCGCGATATTGATGCCCTCATTGAAGACATGCATAAATTGGTGATGCAGCCCGGCGAGGAAATTATTCATGTCATTCCTCAAGAATATATTGTGGACAAAGAAAAAGGAATTAAAGACCCGATTGGAATGTCAGGGATTAGCCTTGAAGCCAATTTTCACATCATCACCGGACAAATTACAGCGGCCAAGAACATCAACAAATGTGTTGTGAAGTCTAATATGAAAGTTGAGGATTTGATTTTAGAGCCTTTGGCATCAGCGGAAGCAGTGTTGAGCGATGAGGAAAAGGAAGCCGGAATTGCCCTTGTTGACATTGGTGGAGGAACAACTGATATAGCTATTTTTCAAGAGGGAATTATTCGGCATACTGCTGTTATTCCACTGGGAGGCAACATTATAACCGAGGATGTTAAGGAAGGATGCAGCATTATCACCAATCAAGCTGAAGCATTGAAAGTGAAATTTGGGTCGTCTCTTGCTGCCGAAAATCGCGATGAAGAAATCGTATCTATTCCTGGGCTTCGCGGCAGAGCGCCTAAGGAAATCTCCTTGAAAAACTTGGCAAGCATCATTCAAGCGCGCGTTGAAGAAATCATCGAACACGTTTATTTTGAAATAAAAAACTCCGGCTATGAAAAAAAGCTAATCGGAGGAATCGTTTTAACTGGCGGTGGTGCACAACTTAAACACATTGCGCAGCTATTTGAATTCCTTACAGGACTCGACACACGCATTGGCAAACCAGACGAACATCTTGCAGGAAATGTTCCCGAAGAACTCACAAACCCTATCTATTCTACAGGTATAGGATTGGTTATCAAAGGCTTACAAAGCCAACAACGATTACCTATAAAGGAGCAAAAAACACGAGGAGCAAGCACTGGCACAAAAGGAAGTTTTTTTGATAATATTCTCAAAAAGGGACGTCAATTTTTTGAGGATGACGTAGATTAAGCCCCATGATAATTAACAAATACACGTTGAAAAGTAATAAATCGTTCATATTACACCATAACTAAAGATAGTAATTTTAACCTGACAATAAACCAATATATTATGATAAAATTCGATGCTCCAAAGGAAATGTCTTCCATTATTAAAGTATTAGGTGTCGGTGGCGGCGGGTCGAACGCTGTAAACCACATGTATAATCAAGGAATCAGAGGTGTAGATTTTATTATCTGCAACACAGATTCTCAAGCTCTTGACACAAGTCCAATACCCCATAAAATTCAGTTAGGAGCCAGTTTAACCGAGGGAAGGGGTGCAGGATCCATTCCTGAAGTTGGTAAGAACTGCGCTCTTGAAAATATAGAAGAAATCAAAGAAGTGTTGTCAAAAAACACAAAGATGCTCTTTATCACTGCCGGAATGGGAGGTGGAACTGGCACTGGTGCTGCTCCCGTAATTGCAGCAATCTCCAAAGAAATGGGTATTCTGACTGTCGGAATTGTTACCATTCCTTTTTCCTTTGAAGGTCGTAAAAGAAAAATGCAAGCTGAAAAAGGTATTGAGGAATTGCGTCAAAATGTGGATACTCTTCTTATTATCTCCAACGACAAACTTCGGGAGCTTTACGGAAACCTAAAACTCTTTGAAGCCTTTGGCCGTGCCGATAATATCCTAACGAATGCAGCCCGTGGAATTGCCGAAATCATTACGGTAACCGGATATGTCAATGTCGATTTTGAGGATGTGAAAACTGTGATGAAAGACAGTGGTGTTGCCATAATGGGAACCGGAATTGCAGGCGGCGAAAATAGAGCTTTAGAAGCAGTAGAAATGGCTCTTTCATCACCTCTACTAAATGATAATCAGATAGTTGAAGCAAGCAATATCTTGTTATACATTTCAACAGGTAACGACGAAATTGAAATGGATGAAGTGGCCGAGATAACGGACTATATCCAAGAAGAAGCCGGAATGTCGGCCGAAATTATCTGGGGTATCGGTCGTGATGAGTCGTTAGAAGATAAAATCAATATCACCGTTATTGCCACCGGTTTTAAAACCGAATTAAACAATAGCCTCTACGAAACTTCTGCGCCTAAGAAAAATATTCTGAAATTAGAAGAAGAAAAACCCGCACCTGCAAAAGCAACAACGAACCATTTGGAAGAGGACGACGGAATGGTTCTTATAACACGCAAACCGGAAAATACGGTCGCTAAAGAACAAAGGTCGGAAAAAGTGGAAGAAATTCTAAGATTCAGCCCAACGAGTATCAGCTCTCCCGAGGAGAATAAAGAGAAAATTATCATACATACGCTTGACGAAGAAGTTGGAACAGAACCTGAACCCATCTTTCGTCCGGTGGTAGAATCAAAAGTCGAAAACAAAGTGGACCCAACCATAGAAGAGCGGCAGAAGAGCTCCTATGAAGACCGTTTGAAAAAGCTTCGGAATTTGAGTACTAACCTCACTAATCCTGAAAGCTTTTCGGAAATTGAAAAAGTTCCGGCCTATATGAGACGCGGCGTTAACTTGAGCAATACTCCTGCGTCTGACGAACAAATCGTTTCGCGCTATACACTCGATGCCGAAACCGGAGAAATTAAATCAAACAATTCATTCCTTCACGATAACGTTGACTAATATGGACTTAACTGAGAAAATCAATAACGACATTAAGCAGGCAATGCTTGCAAAAGACAAGCGTAAATTAGAAGCCTTACGCGCCATTAAGGCAGCCTTATTGCTTATTAAAACCGGAAAAGATACCGGAACAAGTGAAGTTCCAGAAGAGCTTGAATTGAAAACTCTGCAAAAATTAGTAAAACAAAGGAAAGAATCTGCCGAACTGTTTAAAAATCAGAATCGTTCCGACCTTTATGAAGAAGAAATATTTCAAGCAGCCATCATCGAAACTTATCTTCCCGCTCAAATGAGCGAAGAAGAGATTCGAGGGGTTGTGGAGCAAATCATTGCCAAAACCGGCGCCACAACTGCCAAAGACATGGGCAAGGTGATGGGAATGGCCTCAAAAGAACTTACCGGAAAAGCGGACAACAAAACGGTGGCGGCTTTGGTAAAAGAAATCCTTGGAGCATAAGGATATTGAATTTGGTTTAAAGCTGTCTCGTTGCCTGTCAACAAGATGGCTTTTTTTATAATCTTAAAACTGGTTTATGGAAAATATCGCAATTATAAGTGGCGGATTCTCAGGCGAGTCGGTCATATCGGTGCAAAGTGCTAAATATGTTGCATCAAATCTTGACCCAACGAAATATCGTGGATTCGTAATCCAAATCGACAAAACCGGTTGGTATTTTTTAGATGAAAACCAACAAAGATTTGAAATCGACAGAAACGACTTTAGTCTAAATTTGAATACTGAAACTATTAATTTCCAGCGAGTTTTTAATATTATCCATGGCGATCCGGGCGAAAATGGTAAACTTACAGCCTACTTTGAAATGATGGGAATTCCATCTACATCCTGTGATTCCGGACTCCTCGGTTTAACATTTAATAAATACTATTGCAATCAAGTGGTTAAAAGTTATGGTGTAAACACTGCTGCCAATGTACTGATTCTTAAAAGCGCAAAATATTCTGTAGAGGAGATTATAGAAAATGTTGGTTTGCCTTGTTTCGTTAAACCAAATTCAGGAGGTTCGAGTATTGGAATGAGTAAAGTTAAGACCGAAGAAGATTTGATTCCGGCAATAAATTTAGCTTTTGAGCAAGATAATCAAGTAATGATTGAAACGTTTATCAAAGGGAGAGAAATAACCTGTGGACTAATGATTTCGGCTGGAATTATGCACGTTTTGCCGCTCTGTGAAGTGGTAAGCAAAAAAGAATATTTCGACTTTGAAGCCAAATATAATCCGGAGCTTGCCGACGAATTGATTCCTGCACCCATTGATTCGGAATTAGAAACGGTTATTAAAAGTATATCATCCTATTTGTATCGAAGCTTAGGCTGTAATGGTGTAGTCAGGATGGATTATATCATTGGCGAAGAAACGATACACTTTCTGGAAATCAACACTATTCCGGGTATGTCGTCAGCCAGCATTGTCCCACAAATGGCTCGCGCTTATGGATGGACAAATCAGGAATTAATTTCAAGAGTTTTAGAGGAAGTAAATTGAAAACTTCTTGACATTTAGAAATTCCAAACATATTTTAACAGCCTTGTGGAATATATTAAATTATTTCACATGTAAGATTTGGTTATATTTAATTGAATTTCAATTATTTAGCCCAATTACATTATGGGAATTCAAAATGGGAATATGAATAAAACAAAGGTATCAAACGAATTTGGGAAGCTCGAAAGGATAATTTCAAATGTCAATTTGGGAACATGGGAATGGCATATTAATACAGACCAAACCTATTTTAATGAACGGTGGGCTAATATAGTAGGCTATTCTCTTGATGAGTTGGAGCCGACCAATATAGAAATCTGGAAATCACTAACACATCCTTACGATTTACAAAAAAGCATTGCAGAATTAGAGAAACTTTTCAATGGTGAAATTGACACCTATGAATGTGAAATCAGGATGAAACATAAAAAAGGCCATTGGGTTTGGGTAAAAGATATTGGCAATATTTTGGAGAGAGATAGAGCTGGCCAACCACTAATTATAAGCGGAATACATCAAGATATTACGAATCAAAAGGAATCCCAATTGAAACTTACAAAAATGCTTGATTATGAAAAAGTGTTACGTAAGATTTCAGAAAGATTCAATGGGTTGTATGAGCTTGATACAGCGATTAATATATCCATAAGCGAATTAGGTGAAATTAGTAAAGCAGATCGAACTTACATATTCTTGTTACGTCCTGATGAAGTTACGATGGACAATACACATGAATGGTGTAAGGAGGGAGTCAATCCTGAAAAGGAAAATCTTCAAGAACTTCCTGTGTCCATATTTCCATGGTGGTTTCAAAAATTAAAAAACGGGGAGCTGATATTAGTAGATGATGTGACAAAAATGCCTGAGGAGGCTCAAGCGGAACGCGAGATACTTGAAGCACAAAACATTAGCGGCGTTGCTGTTTTACCATTGACCGAAAATGGAAAAGTGATGGGTTTTATTGGTTTTGATAATGTTCATGAACCCGGACAGTGGCCTGAAGAAGACTTAAACCTTCTAAGGACTTGCGCCGAAATAATGCAAAACGCCATCACACGAAATAGGTACGAAAGTAAAATACACACAAGTGAGCGAAAGTTTAAAGACATTTTTGATAATCACCGCGCAATGCAAGCGATTATTGAACCTACTTTAAGAAAAATAAATGAAGTAAATCAAGCACTGTTAGATTATACAGGATATAAAAGAGAAGAGTTGGTTGACCGTGTAATAACCAATTTTATTGACTTATCTGAAGATCAATTGCAATTGATTACAGATAGTGTTAGAAATCAAAAAATATCTCATATCGATTTTGGCTTGCGGTCAAAAAATGGAACTACCATTGACTTTAAAGCCACAATTGCGGCCATACACATCAATGAAACTCTAATGTATCATATAGTATTGGTTGATAATAGCTTAAACATAAAGCTTGAGAAAGATAATCTTCTTTTGCGTGAAGCATTAAATTATATCCAAACATCCATTGCAATTATCAACAGTGATGAAAGTCTATTATATTGCAATAAAAGCTTTATAGAAAATTTTGATTTAAAGTCAGAAAGCTCCTTTGAGTGTAAAAACATCTTTTTTGACGTTTCAAATCCGAATCAATTTAATGAAGTTTGGGAACATCTTAATAAAGGGCATTATTGGGAAAAGGAATTGGAACGTGTGCCAAAAGCCGGAGAACCCTGTTTTGAATCGGTAAGAAGCAGTCCGGTTTTGAACAATCAAGGGGAGCTACAATATGTTATCGTAATCATCAACGATATTACCAACAAAAAGAATTTAGAGAGAAATATTATTGAGGCAAAGGATAGAGCGGAAGAAAGCGCCCGAGCTAAGTCAGCATTTCTTGCGGTAATAAGTCACGAACTTCGCACTCCATTAAATCATATTATCGGTTTTAGCGAAATACTCCAATCCATTAGTGAAGACCAAGAAACTCAAGAATTTGCATCGCTAATAAAAGGTAGTGGCGACCATCTATTAGAAATAATAGAGGACATCTTTGAACTTGCTCTCACAGATCAGGGAAATGTGAATATTCGCAACAATTATTATAAGCTACTGGATATCTACGCTGAACTTCGAAATAATTTTCAGGAAATATTCAGTAAATCCGGAAAAAACGATTCAATCAAACTTGAATTCAAGCCTGAACCAATGCTTCTTCCCCAGTGGATTTTTATCGATAAAGGCAAACTAATCATCATCTTACAATCTTTGTTTAAAAATGCTCTGAAATTTACGCACTCCGGTTCCATTAAATTTGGTTTCAATTTAACAACAAAGCAAGAAATTAATTTCTGGGTTAGCGACACAGGTATTGGAATACCGGAAAATAAATTGGAAACCATATTTGAGTTCTTTACTTTAGTAGATGATTCACATACAAGAAGTTACGAGGGTTTAGGAATTGGGTTAACAATATGTAAACGACTCACCGAGGCCATGGGAGGTCAGATTCGTGTAGCCTCAGTTGAGGGTGAAGGTTCTACTTTTTATATTAGGTTGCCATTTTCGAGAGATGAAAATTCTTATAAAGTAAGCCATGAAGAAGCTAACATACTACTACCAAATCTTACAGGAAAAACGATCCTAATTGTTGAAGATGACTTCACTAGCATGAGACTAATTGAAAACCTTATACTAAAAACTAATGCTAAAACTATTAAAGCCTTTGATGGACAACAAGCTGTTGACAAATATCGTTTAGAATCGAATATTGATTTAGTGTTAATGGATTTAAAACTCCCTGTTATGGACGGTTTTCAGGCCACAAAAGATATATTGAACTATAATCCAACTGCAACAATCATTGCATTGACCGCCTATGCTCTTACCAAAGACCGTGACCAAGCATTGGATTCCGGATGCAAAGACATCGTAACTAAACCAATCAATAAAGCCCTGCTTTTCAATAAAATAAAACAATTTTTATTGAAATGACAGGGCTCAATTTTAGCTAAATTATACCTATTTTAGTGACAGCCGCAACCGCTTCCGCAGCCACATCCGCCGTCGTCATGATGGTGGTGATGGTGATGTTCATGTTCCTCGTAATCTTCAACTGATAAAACTTCACCTTCAAAATATAGGTTTTTTCCGGCAAGTGGATGATTGAAATCTATTTTCACTTTAGTTTCATCCATTTCCAAAACCTTGCCGTCGATTCGATGTCCATTGGAGTCGCGCATCGGAATCACATTTCCTACACGAACCATTTCGTAATCTACCTTACCATGATATTCAAAAACAGTTATATCCAAATCCATCACAGCAGCAGAATTTATCTCTCCATAAGCCTGCTCAACCGGAATTGAAAAAGCAAACTTGTCGCCGGCCATTTTGCCTTCTAACATATCTTCAAACATCGGAATCATTTTTCCCGAACCAAAAACAAACTCCAAAGGTTCTGATGTATAGGTGCTTTCAATCAATTGACCCTCCGAATTGTCCTCTTTGAGGTTATAATGTAGTACTACAGATTTATTTACAGTAATCATAATATGTTGATTTAATTTGGCAGCAAACATACTAAAAACACCATTTTTCACCCTGTGAAAATATCTAATTTATATCAGACTTATTTTTGCTCGAATATCTCTTGAAAAAAAACATGAAAATTTATTCAGAAACTAAAAAACCCTCTAGCGCATTCACTCGAAAGTTTTGCCTCATCCATAAAGAAAACCTAACATTGGCAACACGATTTATTGGCTAATTTTGCAGACTTTGATAACATCAATTTTTAAACTATATGAGATTGATAGATAAATGATTCATTTGAAAGGTTTTATCTAAAAAGTCTTAAAAACAGCAACCTCAATGAACCTACGACCATTAATACTTATAACTAACGACGACGGCTATCAAGCGCCGGGTTTGCACCATTTAACGCAACTCATGAAAACTCTTGGCGATGTGGTAGTTATTAGCTCCGAGCAAACTATGTCGGCAATGAGCCACGCGATTACTATCAAGGTGCCATTAGTTTTTAGATGTATAACCGATGAAACTGGATTTAAAGAATTTGTAACAAACGGTACTCCGGCAGATTGCGTTAAATTAGGGCTTCACAAAATCGTTGACCGCAAGCCCTCCTTGGTTGTTTCGGGAATAAATCATGGGTCTAACTCCAGCATAAACATTATCTATTCCGGCACTTTAGCAGGAGCTTTAGAAGCAGCTATGGGCGGCATTCCAGCCATAGGTTTTAGCATTCGCGACTATTCCCTCCAGGCTGACTTTTCCCATACTGATAGCTTTATCCTTCATTGGAGTAGATATTTATTGGAAAATAACAAACCCACTCTTGCCCTCAACATTAACTTTCCTAAAGTAACTAATGGCGCTTATAAAGGCCATAAAATCTGCCGCCAAGCAAAAGCTTATTGGAAAGAAGATTTTGAAGAACGCCTCGATCCACGCTCAGGGAAGCCTTATTACTGGCTCAAAGGCGACTTTTTGCTGCAAGACGACGGCCACGATACAGATGAATGGGCACTAAATAATTACTTTGTTTCTGTTGTACCGGTTCAATACGACTTTACTGATTTCAAATCTATTGATTTGTT
>JAFGWF010000108.1 GCA_016937295.1 Bacteroidales bacterium | reverse complement strand
CACGTTACTAACCCTATTCCGCATTTATTCTTCCCAAATTCTCTAAAGCTGAGCGGACGTTTTTAATATTATCAAACACTAAACTCAATTTGTTATTTTGTTCCTTAAATCGTCCTCTGTCGGGATGTATTTGAAAATATTCTATAACTTTTCGGAAGCGTTCAGAATTGTAAAACTCTGAATTTTCATCACTTACAAACGAAGCAATCATTTTGTTGTTTTTCAAAACTAATTTTTCCAAGCCGATTTTTTTTGCCAACCAACGTAGTCGAATGGTTTGGAGCAATTCGGTCACTTGGGAGGGAAAAGGTCCAAAGCGGTCGATGAGCATTTCGGAAAACTCCTCCAACGCTTTCTCGTTTTCTATGCCGTCCAATTGTTTGTACAAGGTGAGTCTTTCTGTTGTTTGGGGCACATAGTCTTCGGGCAGTAGCAATTCCATATCGGTTTCAATACGCGTGTCTTTCACAAACTCCTTTGCTTCCTCGTCATTTGCAAAAAGTTCTTTAAATTCCTCTTCTTTAAGCTCTTGCACCGCTTCGTCCAAGATTTGATGGTACATCTCAAAGCCGATATCGGAGATAAATCCACTTTGTTCGGCGCCGAGAATATTTCCGGCTCCACGGATGTCGAGGTCGCGCATGGCAATGTCGATGCCGCTTCCGAGTGCCGAATGTTCAACTAAGGCTTCCAATCGTTTGCGCGATTCGTTGCTGATAGCATTCAACGGGGGAGCAAGCAAATAGCAAAACGCTTTTTTATTCGATCGGCCAACCCTGCCGCGCAACTGATGCAAGTCGCTCAAACCAAAATTTTGCGCGTCATAAATTATCATCGTGTTGGCGTTTGAAATATCGAGACCGGATTCGATAATGGTTGTGGAAACTAAAACGTCGTAGTTTCCGTCAATGAAATCGAGCATAATGGTCTCTAATTCATTTCCTTTCATCTGGCCGTGAGCGACAGCAACGGCAGCTTTCGGAACCAATTTTCCAATAAGTTCAGCAACCCGATAAATATTTTCGATGCGATTATTGATGATATAAACCTGACCGCGCCGCGAAAGTTCATACACGATGGCATCACGGATAATGTGCTCGTTAAGGGTATGTAGCTCGGTTTGAACCGGAAAACGGTTGGGTGGGGGAGTAGAAATGATGGACAAATCTCTGGCTCCCATTAATGAAAATTGCAAGGTGCGGGGAATCGGGGTGGCTGTCAGGGTTAGGGTGTCCACATTGACTTTTAGATTTTTTAGCTTCTCTTTCACCGAAACGCCAAACTTTTGCTCTTCGTCCACGATTAGCAACCCTAAATCCTTAAATTCCACATCGTTGCTGATGATCCTATGAGTTCCGATTAATATGTCCACTCGTCCGGCTTTTAGCTTTTTCAGCACTTCGTTTTTCTGGGCGGTGGTTTTAAAACGGTTGAGATATTCTATTTCTACAGGGAAATCTTTCAGGCGTTCTGAGAAGGTTTTATAATGTTGCAAGGCTAAAATTGTGGTCGGCACTAACACGGCAACTTGTTTATTGTCGGTTGCGGCTTTAAAGGCAGCGCGGATGGCTATTTCCGTTTTTCCAAACCCAACATCACCGCATATCAACCTATCCATGGGCATGGTCGATTCCATGTCGCGCTTGACGTCTTCGGTCGATTTCAGTTGATCGGGCGTGTCCTCATAGATGAAGGAAGATTCGAGCTCTGTTTGCAAATAAGAATCGGGTGAAAAGGCAAAACCTCCGGCGGCTTTCCTTTTGGCATAAAGCGCAATTAGTTCGCGGGCAATGTCCTTAACGCGCGACTTGGTTTTGTTTTTCAGCGCTTTCCATGCTTTTGAACCTAAGCTGCTCAGTTTTGGTTCGGCGCCATCTTTCGACGAATACTTCGATATGCGATGCAACGAATGAATGCTCACATAAAGCAAGTCGCCATTGCTATAGTGCAGACGCACAGCTTCTTGCTCTTTGCCATCGTTATTTAGTTTTTCTAACCCGCCAAAGCGTCCAATGCCATGATCGACATGCGTAACAAAGTCACCGGGTTTTAAATCGTATATTTCTTTGAGTTTCAACGACTCCTGCGAGCCGAATCTTTCTTTGATTCTAAAGCGATGAAAGCGTTCAAATATTTGATGGTCGGTATAAAAAGCCCATTTGCCAAAAAAATCTACAAAACCTTCGTGAAGGCTTATTTTTACGGGAATAAATGAAACCGGATTTTGATTTTGACGTGCAGCAATGTCTTCAAAAATGCTCTTAATGCGGTCAAGTTGTTTGCTGTTTTCCGAAAGAATTAAATTACGGATACCGTTTGCTTCATTATCTTCCAAATTTTGAATGAGTTTTTCAAAATTCTTTTGAAAAAGCGGCTGCGGATGACTGTCGAAAAATACCTTTTTATCCGTTTGAATTAAGGTCGAAGTTTCAATGAAAATATGTTTTTTTAGGTCTTCTTCAAATTCGTCCGCATTCATGATAAAAGCTCCCGATTGCATTAAATCAACGCCTGTTGTTTGTGCAGGGTCTTGCTGGGAAATTTTCTTGAAAAATTTGTCTATTTCATTGTTGGTCAGTTCTTTATTGTCGAAAACGAAGAGCGATGGAGGAAGGAATTCCAAGAAAGAAATTCGCTTTTCCATGTTTACGCGAGATTCTAAATTAGGCAGAATCTGAATGCGACTATGTATTTTTACGGAGCGCTGATTGGTTGGGTCGAAGGTTCGAATGGATTCTACACTATCGCCATAGAATTCGATGCGATAAGGGAGGTCGTTGGAGTACGAAAAAACGTCCACGATGCCGCCGCGCTGCGAAAATTGTCCGGGTTCAACGACAAAGTCTTCATGCGAAAATCCATATTCCAACAGTAAATCTATAAGAAAATCCATACCGATAGGTTCACCTTTCTCCAACTTAATACTGTTTTTGGTTAGAGTGGCTTTAGTAATCACTTTTTCGGCAACCGCTTCAGGGAAAGTAATTATCATCAGATTCCGAGAACCGTTTGTGATGCGTTTTAGTACTTCGGTACGTAAAAGGATATTGTCGTGATCGGCGGTTATTTCCAATTGTTGCCGTTTATGACCGGAGGGGAAAAGCAGTACTTTTTTGTTTTGCAGGTCTTTCTCCGACTCTTCAAAAAGCTGTTCTAAATCGTTGGCAAGATAGGCTGCCGATTCTTTATCGTGAGCCATGACGACCATGTTTTGGGGATGTTTTTTTTGTAAAGCACAAAGCAAAACCGGCAATAACGACCCCGAAACGCCGGTCATATTGCAGTATTGATATTGTTCCAGATTATCCGCAACCTGCTTCAGCAGTGGATTATCTTTGTAATCATTTATTATATCCGCAATTTTCACGGCTGCAAAAGTACACGATTTTCTATGTCGCGGTTACCTAACGTTAGGAAAAATATGGTAAGAAATACGATAGTTTATTGAAATATTTAAGATCATTTCTTGTTTTGGTAGAAATATTTGTGAGAAAACAAGTTTCAGAAAAAAATAAACTAAAATTTTAACAAAAAACCAAACTTAAAACTTTTCCAAGAAAGGTAGGAAAAGGATTTTTTAAAAGTATTATATGTATTCATTTCGGCACTGTATTCTGAAAGCAGGCCAATATGTTTAAATGGATAAAAAACGATTCCGCCTCCAAACATACCGTACGGATGAATCTTTGGATCTTTGAATAGTTTAAGCAATCCTAATCTAAGTATAATATATGTATCAAATCGAAATTTATTAGACTTAATAATGAAAGGTAATAATTGAATATTGCTTTGGAAGCCAAAACCATGATTGAAAACATTTTCACTGAGTAATAATTTACGCTGATGCAAATTGTAGAACATACCAAGCTCGAAATGCTTTGAAAATTTCCTGACGGAAAAAAGATTATAACTGTCATATTTGAACACAAATGATCCAAAATTAATATCGTACTTGTTATACGTAAAGCCAAATTTCATTTTTAATGAAGTAGGGTCTTCCTCTGCAAAAAGTGAGGAAACATATAAACTAAAAGTGATTATTGCTAATATTTTTTTCATAATTTTTAATTTTCTAATAGTAACCATTTTTTTAATGTTTTCAAACTAAGTTTATTAAAATCAGTTGCGTTAAAGTACACCTTATATGAGATGTTTGGAATAATGGGAAACAAGCTTAATTGATATAAATCGAGAGGTTTAAAATCACCATTTAAGTCCGGCTTATAAATCTCATTCGTGGCATTATTATTAAAATAATAAATGTTTGGGTTTTTTCGGTTATAAAGATTATAAACACCAAAAGTCCAAACAGATTTCATTTTTCTCTTTTTCGTTGGTTTTGTGTATTGAAATGCAATATCTAATCTATGGTAATCCCTCATTCGAGCACTATTCCTTTCACCATAAATCAATGTTTCAAAATAATAAATCTCACCATCTGAATTAGGAACTGTACTGATGCTCATTTGCCTTCCAATAACCGGAGTATATGGCATCCCAGACTGAAAAACCCATAATACATTAAAAGACCATTTTTTATTCAAACTTCTACCCACCTGAATACTTAAGTTATGCGGTCTGTTATAATCGTAAACGAAATATATTCCCTGATTAATATTATTGAATTTTCTAATGGAATAACTATAGTCGTAAGAAAGTTGGAAATTTGTTTTGCCAAAAACTTTCTTAAATAGAAATTCAATACCATAAGAATATCCAATACCATCAGTTTCAACCAATTCTTCCCAATTCATATCACTTTTAATATCAATTATTCCTTCTTTAAAAGATGCTAATTGAGTCATTGATTTGTAGTAGCCGGAAAGGTCAAAACTGTAAATATTTTTGAAAAGATCAAAATGAATACCTATACTTGTATGTTTTGAAAAAATTGCCGGGATATTTTCAGTTGCCGGAATCCAAACTTCATTATTAGATATGCTTCCTTGTGTGTATAAAAGATGGGATGTTTGATATACATGCATATAACTCGCATTTAAAGAAATGTTCTCATTTGCCTTGAAATTAATCTGCATTCTGGGTTCAAAAAAGTATTTGGAATAATTATCCACTAAATAGGACACTAAACGGACACCTAAATCCAAATCTGTTTTGGTTTGGATACCAATCTTATTATTTAAAAACAATGTGTTTAACCAATTGGATTTTGTTTTCTTTCCCTCCTCAAACATGAGGCTGTTTCCTGAAAAGTTATATGGAGTATGTTGAATATATGAACCATTATATCCGAATTTAGTTTGCCAATTATTGTTTATTAAATAGTGCCAATTTGATATGATGTTAAGATGGCTGACTGTGGATTTAAAAGTGTTATGAAATAAGGTTGTATTATTTTTGATTTCCATTTCTTTTTGATCTTCCTTAAGTCGATAGTGTGTAAATGAAACTGAATTATCAATGTAAATATCTGATTTTAAAACACTTTTTAGGGATAATGAAGATAAATAATTTCCCCATTTGTTTTTTGATGAATTCTTTCTGAGGTCATTTGCATCAGTCTTTGATTTTATGGTCAAATAATCGTCACCTTGGTATATATTAAAACTTATTTTATTTTTTGAATTAATTGCCCAAGTTGCTTTTGTGTTGATATCGTAGAAACCGTATCTTAAAATATAATCGCCTCCGGTCGAAAACCTTGAGCTTGCAAATAGAAATAAATCGAACAAAACAGTCTTTCTCCCTGTGATAATAATATTTGCTTTGTTTGAAATAGGCCCCTCCATAGAAGCTGAAATATCAGTTATTCCAAAACAATATGTTCCTTTCCAAGCTGCTGCTGAGCCCTCTTTTTGAGTGATGTTTACAATTGAAGACACTTTGCCTCCATATTCAACAGGAAAACTTCCTTTATAAATATCAACATGATTAATCATGTCTGGATTAAAGACGGATAAAAAACCCCCGATATGATTTACGTGAATTAAAGGAGCATTATCTATCAAAAATAAATTCTGTCCAGGACTTCCTCCTCTAACATTCAACAGACTTGTCCCCTCACTTTGCATCTGAATTCCTGGTAGCGTACTCATAGCTTTGATAACATCAGGACTGCCTGTTAAACTGGGCGCCGATAAAATTTCCTTTGTGGACAAGGAATTAACATTAGCTCTATTCAATCTTTGGTCAATCACTTCAAAGGTATTTAGCATTTCTCCTTGATAAAGCTTTATTACCATTAATGTATCAACTTCATTTTTAATTGAAATATATTGTGTTTGATAACCAACATAGGTTATTTTTAATACAGCTTTCTGGTTAAATTTGATTGAATACCAACCTGTTTGGTCAGTTACAAATCCCTTTTTAGAAATCGTATCCATTACATGGGCTCCAACAATTGTTTCGTTCGACTGTTGATCTTTAATAAAGCCAGAAACAGTATATTGTGACTTAGCGATAACACATAAGAAAATAAAAATCAATAATATAGATAAACCTTTTGACATTAATTACTTATTTGAAGTTGAATTGGATAAGATGGGTTGTATGCGCAAAATATTCCAAGTCCGTTATCAATATTAGAATAGATATTAAATGGTAAAACTGTTCCAATACCAAATTCAGGATATCGCCCTTCTAAATATAACTTATATGTGCGGACATATTCATAATAAGAAAATGAAACAGCTCTTAACTCAACTGTCAAAGAATTACTATAACCTTTTTTGAAAGGTATTTGAATCTCTAAGAAGTCCGTTTCAGAGTTTTCATCATTCATTAAAAAACTAATACTTTCTGTATCAGAATAAAGCATTACCTCAAAATATTCCATTACGAATGGATTGTTTTTAATGGACATATATAATGCGGGCTGAGAGTTTCCTTCATTGTCAATCCAAACATTATCATTAATTGAAGTAGCATTAATATTAGTACTATCAGGGATTATTGTATTGGCAAATATGGGCTTCCCCTGAGCTGTAATTACATGAATATCAATATTATCTCCCGAACAACAAATATAATCAATTGAATATATTCCATTTCCACTATATGATAAAGTGTCAATTATCAAATGGTTTATTACAACCTCCACTTGAGCATCAGCAATAACGTTCAATGGTAGATCGTTTAATTCATCAGAAAAAGTTAAGTGTACTTTGATGCTATCACCTTCCACTAAAACTGCATTTATTGTTATTAAATTTGTGAAAGAATCAAATTCATCTTGAACAATTTTTCGACATGAGAATAAATGAAATACTATTAGTATTAATATAAATAAACTCCATAATCTACTGTATTTAAGCATTGTATGAGTAGTTTTTAGGATTGAAAGGGCTGTCAAAATAAGATTGACAGCCCTAACATATTTATTGATTAAAAGAGCTCAGTGTAACATTCAATATTAGCTGGTGGAGTATCATAAGTGTCTCCCCAACTATCTATTCCGTCAAAATGAACATCTGGAGGAGAAGGAGTAAAATAAGTAATCCAAAGAGTACTAGAGGTCCAACTTGATCCATAATGTCCATTTGTATAACTATAGGCAAAAATTCTACTGTATTTAGAAGATCCATCCAGACTAGGGCCGCCCACAGCCAATTTTGAATCAGCCATTATGGTTCGGTTACACCAATACCAAATACCTAACGTACGGTGGTAGGGTCTAACTTGAAACTCGGCTCCATAACTATATGAAACGCCGCTTATAAAAGAGAATAAATCAAGTACTGTTTTTACTTGTGTTCTATTCCTTCCATTAGTTACATCAACTTCATACCCTTCACCACAATCATAACTCGGGTCTTTAAGTATTGAATTATAATCAATATCTTCAATAAAAGTGACCTTTGAAATAAATTGATTAGATACCTGTTTTGGATTATAAGTTTTCAATTCCTTTATGTTATCTTTAGACGAAACAGCAATACCATTGTTGAATAACTTATATGCTTGATTACCTATTATGTAAATAAAATCCTCACCAATAAGATATCGAGCGGAACGAGTACTCAATTGAGTTTCTAACCTATACTCTCCATTACTTTCTTTTGTTAATTTTAGTTTATCACTATTTTTTTCTACAAAATTTAATATTTCCTCCTGAGATGAAAATTGGTCAAAGTTTATTGAATAATAAAACTCGTCACAGACTCGTCCAAATGATTTATAGCCTTTAGAATCTTCATATTTTATACGTTCATCTATGGACATGTTTTTAATTGCATCAAGTTGCATTTTAAAATCTTGAATGGTTTTAAATTCCATTTGATTATTATTTGAAAGATTATTCTCGAAAATATTACCATCCTTTTTACAGGATGTTAACGTTAAAAAAATTATAATTCCTATATTAATGTATTTCATGTTTTTTATATTTAATGATGTGAATAAAATTTGATTATTAAAGAAAACGTTTTTATACCATGTATTTGTTTGACCTAATAAAACGAACGGCTATTTGGCTTCTCAGAATATAATAAGAGAAGCCATCGTAAATCAAATTTATTCTTCCCCAACCAAAAAATATCACTACGAAATGAACTCCTTCTTTTTCTTCCTTGTTTTGGTAAAAATCCATGGCCAACAAACAGGCGGTTTAAAACCTCAAAATACCACTGAAACTCACCTTTTACAAACCGAAAGAAACCCTTAAACCAAAACGTAACTGCCTGATTAATATAT
>JAFGWF010000107.1 GCA_016937295.1 Bacteroidales bacterium | reverse complement strand
GTGATTTCAAGAGCCTGAAGTTTTTGCGCTTCATCCGCTTGTTGTTCAGCCCATTTATTATAATTTCTTATGGTTTCGGAAATCTCGCTTAAATAGCGTGTCCGTTGAGGCGGAATGATATAAATTTTCTCCGATAACTCGTTAGATTTCTCATACTTAGAGTCAAATTTTACTCCCGATTTTTCACTGACAATTCGCATCAAATTGCGATAAAACTCATTAACTCCAGGGTCGTTGAATTGGGAAGCAATGGTACCATAAACGGGCATATTTTCAGCATCTTCGCTCCATAACTCGTGATTTCGTTGAAATTGCTTTTTCACATCCCGCAACGCATCCATTGCGCCACGCTTATCGAATTTATTGAGGGCGATGATGTCGGCAAAGTCCAACATGTCGATTTTTTCTAATTGAGTGGCAGCACCGTACTCAGGCGTCATCACATAAACGGCCACATTGCAATGCTCGGTGATAGAGGTATCGCTCTGACCAATGCCGGATGTTTCGAGAATAACCATATCGAAACCGGCAACTTTAGCCACATCGAGTGCCTCTTGAATATAGGCCGAAACTGAAAGATTGGATTGACGGGTGGCAAGCGACCTCATAAAAACCCTGTCGCTATTTATGGAATTCATGCGAATTCGGTCGCCGAGAAGTGCTCCACCGGTTTTCCGCTTGGAAGGATCCACGGAAATGATGGCCAACTTTTTCTCAGGAAAATCTTCTAAGAAACGTCTGATAACTTCATCCTCCAAGCTCGACTTACCTGCACCGCCCGTGCCGGTGATGCCTATGACCGGAATATGAGTTTTTGCGGCTTCCTCCTTAATTTTGGCCTTTAGCTCAACCACTTCTTCTGGGTAGTTTTCCAAGGCAGAAATCACTCTTGAAAGTGCGTTGATATTGGAAGATTTCAGCTCTTCGATGGTTGTGCTGCAATTTTTTCCCGTTGGAAAATCACAGTTGCGAACAACGTCGTTTATCATTCCCTGAAGGCCTAATTCCCGACCATCGTCAGGGGAATAAATTCGTGTGATTCCGTAGCTATGCAATTCCTGAATTTCTTCCGGCAAAATCACACCGCCACCGCCGCCAAATATCTTAATTTGTTCATTTCCACTTTCTTTCAACAAGTCGAACATATATTTGAAAAACTCGATATGACCACCTTGATATGAAGTGATGGCAATTCCTTGAACATCTTCCTGAATGGCACAATCCACTATTTCCTTCACCGAGCGATTATGACCAAGATGAATTACTTCGACTCCTGTGGATTGAATAATGCGACGCATCACATTGATGGCTGCATCGTGGCCGTCGAATAAACTCGCAGCAGTAACAATTCTTACGTGATTTTCCGGTTTATACTTTTCGTTGTTTATCATGGTTTGAATGAATTACAAAGGTTATTTAATGCGGCTTTCGCAATGCAAATTAACAAAAAAATGTCTATGAATTAGCAAGATTGAATAGGATTAGGGAGAGTTTTACAGTGCTAAGTTTTGCAAGAGTTGCGGCAAGCCGGAAACTTTCTTGAGTTCTTTTGTGATATCAACTGTTTTTAATGAATAGCCTTCTCGATGTAAAGAGGTTACAAATTCATCGTGAGAACGGCCATTTCGATAGTCCGGTTCTCGCTTTGGATGTTTTATATATTTGGATATCAACGAAATATCTTCACTGATATTTAACACAGCATGATAAAAAACGGTATCGGAACCCCTATAAATGGCTGAGCCCAGAATTTTTTTCTCGCCAATGCTGATGTCTGAAATCCCTCTTGTGGAGAGGTTTTGGACACCCAAATTTTGCAAAGCGGTAATGATGAAATCGTTACAGAAGGTAAAATAGGTTCGAGAAGTGATGCCTTTCGTGATGGGCAATTGGGCGGCAATGACCAACATTTTTGGCGACAAAATCACCGTTTCGCCACCGGAAGGCCGTTGCATCACATCAATTTTATCTTCAACCACTTTACTTTGAATCAAAGCTTCGCCGGAATTATTGGAGCGACCGAGTATAAGATATGTTTTGTCAGGTTGCCAAAGGAAGAAACCATCCGTAGGAGGTCCGTTTTTTATTTGTAAATCAGGAAGTTGATAGGGATTTTCGGTCACGACTAAAGGTTTAAGAGTTCGTTGGCCAATAGTTTCACCCCGATAGTTGCTTTTTCTTGAATGATTTTAACTCCATTAAGGGAAGCCTCTTCAGCGTGTGGGTCGATATAATAAATCTTGCAACCGTTTGGCACATAGTTAATTAATCCTGCTGCAGGATACACTTGCATTGAAGTGCCGATGATTACAAAAAAGTCGGCAGTTCGCACAATTTCGACTGCTTCGTCAATTTTAGGCACTGCTTCTCCAAACCAAACAATATGAGGACGCAATTGAGCGCCATCTTCGGCTAAGTCGCCCATTTTCAACTCCCAACCATCCAATTCCTTAATGAGAAAATCATTGGATTCGGAACGAACTTTTTTCAATTCACCGTGCAAATGCAAAACGTTTGACGAACCGGCTCTTTCGTGCAAATCGTCCACATTTTGGGTGATAATCCACACGTTGAAAGCATTTTCTAAATCGACTAAAATCTTATGAGCATCATTTGGCTCTACCTCGAGAAGTTGTTTACGTCGAGCATTGTAAAAATCGAGAACCAGTTGGGGGTTTTTTCGCCATGCTTGAGGAGTCGCTACCTCTTCGATGCTGTAGTTTTCCCAAAGGCCACCCATATCTCTGAAGGTTTTGATGCCGCTTTCTGCCGAAATTCCGGCTCCTGTAAGGATGATGAGGTTGGGTTTGGAGGTCATAATATCGGGTTACTCAGATTTGACGGTCATAATGAATTCAGCTATATGCCTTATTTCTTCATCCGTAACCGATCCTTTTAATGAAGGCATAATTCCATAACGGTTGATAACTGACTGTTCCATAATAGCTTTCGTTTGATCAGGAAAATAAACATAATCTGTTAAAAATAAATTGGCTTCTTCAAGTTGAATAGTTCCGTCCGGTTTTACAAATTTTTGCTGAAGTGAATTACTTATCAATTGCATATCAGGCCCGGTGACTGAGTACATTTCCGAACCAACACAAGGGCGCATGGAATGGCATAAACTGCATTTTTCCTCAAAAAGTTTTTCTCCTTGCGAAATTTTACTATTGAACGTTAAATGTGTTTGCATGCTCTCGGCCGGATTGTTACAAGCAAAGAAACCAAATGCGGGTAAAACAAAAACTGCTAAAGATTTCAGGTTCATAATGATTTGCAAATTATTGACGGCAAATTTAATTGTTTGTTTTACTGTTGTTTTTTAAAAAAGGTTATAAAAACCTAATTTTTTTTAGTTATCAATGTAAAAAATAATCAGGGGTAATGTGGTAAAGTTCAGCGGTTGGCATCGTATCCCCCGAATATGACGTAGGTTTGTTGGAGAAATTTGACCGGAATGTATGGGGGAATCACCACTTAAAACAGGATGAAGTTTTTAGAAGCTTTCCCCTTGAGCACCCATGCCGAAAAGTGCAAAATCGTATTTTATTGGGTCTGTTGGGCAAAGTTTACGAAGGTTCTGTGTAAGCTCCTCAACGGCTCTCCAATCGTTGGCTTTTCGGTTTAAAAGATGAAATTTTCGCGCCATTCGGCCACTGTGAACATCAAGTGGAATCATTAGTTTTGATAATGGTATAGATTTCCAAAGGCCAAAATCTACTCCATTTTTATCATCACGAACCATCCACCGAAGAAACATATTCAATCGTTTTGCTGCCGACCCTCCCGCCGGACTGCTAATATGCTTTTGAGAGCGTTGCAAATGTTCCACTTCAAAAAACACATCTCTAAAATGGTTGATTGCTCCAAAAATGGTTTCAGTTTGTTGAAATCCCTTTGAAAAAACATTTTCTAAACCGCCATGATTTTTGTAGATGTTTTTCAACGATTCCACAAAGAAAAGGGCATCAGCGCCGTTAAACGTACGATGAACATAATTTTCTAAAGCTTTTAACTCTGAAACAGAATGATTTAAGATGAAATCATAAGGACTAAAATCCATGTAGGACATAAATTTATTTCCCGATTTCAATATACTTTTTCGATTTCCCCAAGCAATTGTAGCTGTGATAAAACCACTAATTTCTCGGTCGTATTTATTTATAAATTGATGAGGAATTGCGATTGGATCCGATTCAATGAAAGTTGGGGAATTAAAAAATGCGACTTTTTCATCCAAAAAAATTTTGAAATCGGAGGAATCCTCAAAATGCAAATCGACCATCAATTTATTGGTTATCAGAAGCAAACCACTCAGCATAGCTTGTCGCGGTTTCGTGCAATTTTACTGAAAACAGTTGCACATGTTCCGGTAAAGCTTGAGCAATCTTTTTAGCAAAATCAATCACCATATTTTCGCAAGTAGGTTGATAATCCACTTTTATAAGCCTGTCGAAGAGCTGATTACCCACATTATAGAAAGATTCAGGCGTTTCGGAATTAATTACAAAAGCGTGGTCTAAAGGCTTGACAATTAAACTATTTACAATAGCTTTCAACTCCCCAAAATCCATTACCATACCTCTTTTTGGAGATGTTTTATCAGGATTTGGAGAAGCTATAACGGTAACCGCCAATTTGTAAGAGTGGCCGTGTATATGTTTGCAGGCGCCGTCGTAGTTGAGTAAAGCATGCGCCATTTCAAAGTCAAATTCTTTTGTGAGTCGTATCTTATTCATTGATTATCTGTTCGATAAGTAAAAAATATATTCGTTTGAATCGTCAGCAAAATTACATAGAAATTAAGATTCAATGACAGATAGAATAAATATTGCCTTTTTCCAAAAGCGGAAATATCGAATCAAGAAAAAGAATTCGGCGTTTAGGCAGGTAAGCAGGACAAAAAAAATCGTGTACATTTGCGGCCATATTGTTTGAAACTTATGAGTAAAATTCGTGCATTAGCAAGTCAAACGGCGGTTTATGGGCTTTCCAGCATAGTTGGAAGAATTCTCGGTTATTTTTTAGTTCCCATTCATACACGGGTTTTGTCGGAAGCTGCTTATGGCTCGGTTGTGGAATTTTACTCCTACGTGGCATTATTTCTAATCATTCTCACCTACGGACTTGAGACTGCTTTTTTTCGCTTTGCCGAAAAAACCGGACGCCGACAGGATGTAATGAGCACCGGCTTTCTTTCCATTTTAGTTAGCTCTATTCTCTTTCTGATTCTTATTTTTTTCTTTCAGATACCTATAGCCGAACTCATTCGCTACCCCGACCGGCCCGAATATGTGGTGATGCTTGCCGGAATTTTGTTTTTCGATGCTTTAAACACGATTCCTTTTGCTGATTTGCGTGCTCAAAACAAAGCCGGAAAATTTGTAATCATCCGACTTACAGGCATTTTCCTCAACATCGGACTCAATTTATTCTTCCTCCTTTTAGTTCCCTATTTGGCACAATCCGGAATTGCACCATTCGAGAATTTTTATCGAGAAGAAGATTTAGTCCTCTATATCTTCGCTTCAAACCTGATTTCCAGTGGTGTAATGACTCTGATTTTTTTACCGGAAATGCTGAAGACTAAATTCGCTTTCGACTTTCTTCTATGGCGAAAGATGATGATTTACGCCATGCCTCTTCTAATTTTCGGGCTCGCAGGTGTAGTCAATGAAGTTATCGACAGAGTGTTGCTGAAATACCTTTTGCCTGCTGATATTTCCATGGCTCAGTTGGGGATTTATGGCGCCGTTTACAAAGTTTCCATCATTATGACTATCTTCATTCAAGCCTACCGTTATGCTGCTGAACCATTTTTCTTTGCTCAACAAAAAGACAAAAACGCGCCTCAAACCTACGCCACACTGATGACCTGGTTTGTGATGGCAACTTCCCTGATTTTCTTGTCCACAGTCATGTACCTCGACATTGTCATTTACTTTGTTGATGAACCTTTTCGAGTAGGTGCTCACGTAATTCCTATTCTACTGATAGCCAATCTTTTATTAGGAGTTTACTATAACTTAAGCGTTTGGTATAAACTCACCGACAAAACCAAATTCGGTGCTTATATCAGCATTATTGGAGCGATAATAACGCTCATTTTAAACATCTTATGGATTCCGGTTTATGGCTATACCGGCTCCGCTTGGGCCACTTTGATTGTTTATGCCATCATGGTTACAATTTCTTATATGCTTGGCCAAAAGCATTATCCCATTCCTTACGACTTAATTTCGGCCACTGTCATCATAGGCTCGGCAATCGGTTTCTATCAACTCAGCCTCCTCTTCGACCATTTGCCACAAACTTCCCAGTATCTAATCAACACCCTTATCTTGTTGACTTACACGCTTTTACTTTTCATCTACAAAAAATCTATGTTTCGTGAAGCGGTGAAGCGGGGTTAATCTGATATTTATTAGAAAGGACTTTGTGCTTTGTGAAAAGAAATTCCTGATTTTTGATTTGTAAAATTTCGACAAAATATTATGGACGGATACGAATCAACAAGACGAACCTTTCTCAGGAAAATCGGCCTGACAGTAGGCGCAGCAGCAGTTAGTGGTGTAGCAGGAGCCACTCAAATAATTGAAGATAAAATGCAATTTCCGTTGACAGAAGAACAAACGGCATTTATGCAAAATTATGACCGATGGATGGATGATTTTCTGGAGGTAATCCAAGAACGAAAAACGAATCCTGATGGTTTGGAAGTCAATAAAAGACTGATGGTTTTGTCGCAAGAATCCCAAGCATGGCAACCACAACTCATTGAATTTATGAAAGATAGCAATTTTGCAAAGCATTATATGATTGCCACTGAACGCATGACAAATGAGATTGGATAAATTATACCTGGGCCTTAAGTTTTATTAAGTCCATTTTCTACTTATTTTTGCTTCCGAATTTTTAAACCATTAAGCCATTTTTTTGAATCTATCAATTTCAGAGTGTAATAATCAAAAATTTGGCAACAAAATAAACATTAAACTTTTAGGATGGAAGCTGAAAATGTGATAATTACGGATAAGTTTATTGATTTGGAAAAGCTCATTTCCTCCAAAAATCCCAAACTTCTCAAGCGTATTCCCGGGTTTGTTTTGGGCAATCTCAAGCGTGTAATTCATGTAAAAGAAATCAATGATTTTATCTATCGACACCGCAACGACTTCGGTTTCGACTTTGTAGATGCTGTCATCACCGATTTCAAATTGGATGTTGAAATTTATGGTTTAGAAAATATTCCCACTTCCGGCAAGCAATTCATTGCAGCAAATCATCCGCTTGGAGGTTTAGACGGAATCGCACTAATTTGGGCTGCAAAAAAAGTCCGCTCCGATATTCGGTTTCCGGTCAATGACTTACTGATGAATATTCCTCAACTGAAACCTTTGTTTATCCCCATCAATAAACACGGCAAAAACACCGACAATATGCGAATTTTGGAAGAAAATTTTGCCGCCGAACAACTCCTACTCTATTTTCCGGCCGGTTTAGTGAGCCGCCGATCTGGTTTCACTATTCGTGATTTGGAGTGGAAACATACCATCATCAACAAAGCGCGACAACATAAACGCGACATTATTCCAACTTTTGTTGAAGGGCGAAATTCAAATTTCTTTTATAATTTGGCTTGGCTTCGCAAAAAAATAGGCATAAAAGCCAATATCGAAATGCTCTATTTGCCCGATGAATTGTATAAATATTCGGGAAAGAAAATAAAAATTTATTTCGGAAAACCCATTTCTTATACCCTTTTCGACAAGGCGAAACGTCCTGCTGAATGGGCTAACTATCTGAAAGAGAACGTTTATGCAATGAAGTCAAACAATCCTTAGAATTTTTTACTGATTTTGATGAATAATCTTTACTTTTGCAACAATCGTTAATGTTGCATCTGAGGGGGTATAACAAATTACGATTCACAAATTGCCACTTTATGAAACCAATAATCGACCGTGTAGATTCTGCGCTGATTGAAAGGGAATTAAAGCAGGGACATTTTGTCCGCAAAACCAATAATATTGGTAATGAGATTTACATCTTTCATGGAAATGATGCGCCACACGCCATGCAGGAACTGGGCAGATTGCGTGAGCTAACTTTTCGTCAAGCCGGGGGAGGCACCGGAAAAGAAGCCGACATCGATAAATATGATGTGGGTGATGGTGTCTTCAAACAACTTATTGTTTGGGATCCGGAGTTAAAAATTATCGTTGGTGGTTATCGTTTCGCTTTAGGCACCGAGCTGCCAAAGGACGAAAACGGTAAACCCATCAGCCCAACATCACATCTCTTTGAGCTTTCTGATTATTTTTTGCTCCACTGTTTGCCTAAATCTATTGAATTAGGACGCTCATTCGTTCAGCCTGAGTATCAAAGCACCGGCAATGCAAAGAAAAGTATTTACGCCCTCGACAATCTTTGGGATGGATTAGGTTTGCTATTGGTCGAAAATAACCAAATGGAAAATTTCTTTGGTAAAATCACCATGTACACACACTATCCTGTGGCGGCTCGTGATGCTATTCTTTACTTCTTAAAAAGTTTCTTCCCTGATAATGAGGGTCTTATTCGACCCAAACAACCGTTGATAACCCAAACTCCAGACGAAGTCTTTGCTGCAATTTTTACAGGGAAAACGCTTGAAGAAAATTACAAAATTTTAATCAATACGGTTCGGAATCATCAAACGGCAATACCACCTCTTGTGAATGCTTATATCAAGCTTTCGCCTACAATGAAAACTTTTGGCACTGCAATAAACTATAATTTTGGTGAAGTGGAAGAAACCGGAATATTGATAAAAATTGCCGATATCTACGAATCCAAGAAAAATAGGTATGTCACAAATATACAAAGACATACGTAATATAAAGACAATGATAATTTCGCAAGCAACCTTTATCTGTAGTAGTACTAAATTATCGCAATGCCCAAAGCCTGATAAACCTGAATACGCATTTATTGGCAGGTCGAATGTTGGGAAATCGAGCTTGATAAATGCACTAACTAATGATAAAAGTCTGGCCAAGACCAGTTCAACTCCAGGAAAAACCAAACTTATCAATCATTTTTTAATCAATAATCAATGGTTTTTAGTAGATTTACCCGGATTGGGTTATGCCAAAATTTCTAAAACGCTGAGAGCCGAATGGGAAAAAATGATTTATGACTATTTCCTAAAAAGGTCTAATCTTTTCTGCACTTTCCTCCTCATCGATTCTCGTATCGAACCTCAAAAAATCGACCTGAACCTTATTGATTGGTTTGGTGCTAATCATATCCCATTCGCATTGGTATTCACAAAAATAGATAAAATCAGCCGCGTGCAAGTTGATAAAAATGTAGAACTTTTTAAGCAAGCCCTCCACGAAAATTGGGAAGAATTGCCGGATATATTCATCACCTCTGCCGAAAAAAAAACCGGCTTGGAAGACATCCTATCCTTCATCCAAAAGACTAATAGCACCTATTTTTTTAATAAAACTCCATAATACTTGC
>JAFGWF010000106.1 GCA_016937295.1 Bacteroidales bacterium | reverse complement strand
GCTTTCAACTCTCTGCATTTTCGCCAATATCTTTTGGAACAAAGAAGGATTCTACACAAAAATCTTTGGCATTTGGTTCAGATTTTAAATCGTTAGAAGAAGGGAGCTTATTAATCAGTGCCGGATATGGTGCTTTGAATTATTTTAAGAATGGTATTAGACAAAACATTGAAGTTATTGATGATAATACTACTGGCTTAGGACCGCTTCATGGAAAAATTGAATATATGCTAACCAAGACTTTAGGATCAGCATTATTGATAAATCATGTTGAAACAAATGGGAATGTTGTTTACGATGATGGATTAGGCAAACCTTATACAGTCACGCTACATCACAAATCTACTTCCATCATTTACCGTCTAAACTGGCATTTTTATAATGAAGATGGGCTTGATTTGTTTATAGGTGGGGGGTTAGGTTATCGTTTTGGGAAATATAATTACGCAACCTCTTACTCTAAGTATAGCCCACCATTACTAACATTTGTCCATTTTCCTATTGGCTTTGAGTTTTCAGTAGGGTTTCGGTATTTTATTTCGAATCATTTTGGATTTTACAGCGAAATCGGCATCACAAAATCCATACTACAGACAGGATTAACATATAAGCTGTAGGGTTTTTGGTTGTTTATTAAATGTACAGGATGGATTTTAGGCAAAGAAATCGGAAGTCAGAAACCTATAGTCCGCGAATTGCCACCATTAGACGAATTACCATCTTACCGCATTACCACATTTATCCTGAGCCTGTCGAAGGGTTACCGCATTCCAAAAAAACAACGGATATTCACAGGTTGCTCACTGCTAAAACTTCATTCTGATTTGAGTGGTGATTTCCGATTTTTTATTTCCTTGAATTTCGTCTTGGCCACTTCCAAGCACATCTCTATCGAAATAAACCGATTGTGAAAATCGAAACCAAAAGTCGATTCGGGAGGTAACATCCCAATGAAACATCAAATAATAGCGTTGCCCTTGATAGTAGTAGCCGGGAATGGAAAACTTATATAACACGTCATTTTCATAGGCGTAAATCCTTGTGTCGTAGGTATCTGTGTTGAAAAGGGCATAACGAATGCTAAGGTCGAAAGGTTTGTCGGTGGGGCGGTATTTAAAATCTTGAAAAAGCAGATATCCCCATTTTTGACTTTCGGGTTGATGATGATATTTTACTATTTCAAAACGAGTTTGGAAATACCAATCGTTGGAAAAATCGTAAGTGAAATTAAATCTAAGGCTTTGTTTTTGAACAGGTTGTGGCTGATTGATATAAAGTTCATCCGATTGGTTCAGCATTTTGTTTTCGGAACGGAAACGGGAGTAGAAAACAAAATGTCGGTTGATATTTTTTTTATAATCCACCATAAACTCATTTCCCTGCGAAGGTGCGTCCACGCGGTAACGAAGCCACGGAAACGAAAATAAATCGTAGTAAGCGTTCATCACCGAATTGCGTCCCACATAAATGCGTGTGCCAAGATAAAAGCCTTTTTCGTTGTGAGCACCGGAAGCTTCTGCAAAAGGAGCGGCATAGAATACCTGATATTCAGGTGTATAATCTCGATAAATCAGACTCATCTTCAAGCGGGGAAAAATGTCGGCGACCATTCCGGCCAGCCCTGCAACGCCTCCGTTTTGACTCATTGCCATTTCCCCGAAAAGACCTATTCGTTTCATCTGCCAAGAAAAATTCACACCGGCATTCAAATTATTATCTCCCTGAAAATCATGTATTTGATAAAGTGAGACATCTTTAATAAGAGGCTTGTCGAAGATGGTTTTATAAAGGGTTGCACCTAAAACCAATCCATTTTTGGAATATTTCAGATGTCCTCCAAAAAGCTGTTCAGTGATGCTGTTTTCTTTCGATAACTCGTTGTTAGTGCGATGATAGCCGGATTCTTGAATGGAGCTGAAAAAATATTCCTCTGCGGAGGCTGTGTCTGCTTCTAAGCCGGCATCTAATTTTTTATTATTGTAAAACAAGGTTAAAGTCACAGGTTTAAAAGGGTTTAGCTCAATTGCTGCACCGCGCATAAAGAGGTTTTCGTTGGCTGAGGTGTTCACACGCAAACCACGAGCGCCCTTTTGAGTGCCCATGGCGTCCACCGATTTGCCAAAGCCCAAACCCGACCATAAAGTAAGCCCTTGCCCAAATTCTAAATGATAGTCGCCAATTGCAACCTTCGACACAAATCCCTCGCGGTTGAGGAAAGCATGAGCCGAATAAAAGTCGAAACCTGTTTTATTGCTCCCTTTGAAAAATTCCTCGCCGGCATCCTTTTCACCCAAAAGCCCTACGCTAAGCTTGTCGCGATACGTGTAGCGATATCGAAAATAGAGTTTGTCGGGCGAGCCCAAATATCTCGAATCGGAAGTGTCGCTGAAGCCTTCCTGAGTTTCCAAAACTCGGCCATGCCGCATGATAAGGTCGTGTCGGCCTCGAGTTACATAAGTTTTTACCGGAGTTTTGCTTTTAATCCGTGGCGGTCCTACGTACACAAAATAGCGCAGTTCGTAAGCAAGCAAATAATCGAAACCCGCAATGTCCTTTAGTTCGTAAATGGTGGCAAGATTGCCCTTTTTCTGACGGTATTCCAATAAGGCAGCAATTTGCATGTCGTTGAGCAATCCAAGCGAAAGCAACTGTTCTTCAGTAGCGTCGTTGAAATTTAATGGGTTTTTATGGAAATAATACAATACATCCACAAAGTCGGCATAATCCATCTCCACTTCAAAGCGTTCGGCAAAATCCTCCACTTTTTGGCGAATCATGTCATAAGAAAGCTCTTGCGAATGTAGGTTTTTAGCCCAAAAAAACATGGCAAAGCAGAACAAACTAAGGACAATTTTATTCATCTTCATGCTAATTATTGGATGAAATCGTAACGGATGGAAACGCCGGGTGATTGGCCTAAAACCGGATGCAACCTATTAGAAAAGTCGATATAAAAATCGCCAAGATGCAGCCCGACACCAAAAGTATAGGACAGATTTTGATTTTGCACCACACCAAGCCTTACGAAGATAATTTCACGGATAAGATATTCCCCACGAGCAACTATATTTATCTGATTCACAACATCATTCATAATATCAGTGGTGATATTAAACTGATTTGTAGCCTGCCATTTTACTCCTAAATTGAGGATTACCGGCATCGTTTCCCCGCTATAATCATCAATTTTTGCACGAATGGGATTGAAAACATGAGCTCCGATAGTGAATTTTTCCGTAGGTCGTGCCATCATGCCCATTTCAAATGTGAAAAGATTTTTTGAACCATAAAGTTCTGATTGAAAAATATTTATATAGTCTAAGCCTAACCCAAACGAAAATTTCGACCCGAAGGACTTTCCATAGCTGAGCGTTACTTTTTTAGTGTTAAAAGTTTCGATGCCAAAGCTGTTGAAGGCTAATCCAAAACCACCCGACTTAGATTTATGGGAAATGGCGAAGGAAGTCTGGTCGAGCGATTTCATCAGAAAGTGGTTTTGATAGTCGAATGCTACGCTGATAAAGGGCTCTTGAAAGGCAAGACCGGCTTGGTTATTATTTGCCGACCAAACATCGGCAGAGGCCGTTCCGCCACTGAGATTTGCTGATCCAAGAAGTGAGTAATAATCCTGACTAACAGCATTATAAAAACTAAAAAGCAAAAATGTCGTTACGAAAAAACTCAACAAATAATGTCGGCCTTTTAGCTTCGAGTCATTAAAAATGGTCTTTAAATCAACATAATTGTGCATAAGGAAGTTTTAGAAAGGGTCAAAAATACATTAAAAAACCAAAGGCCATTGCTAAATTTGTATTAAGGATTTAAATGAAGATAAACTCAAATATTTTCTGATTATGATAAAATAATCTCTACAAACTGTCGTTTTTCCAGCACTTTTACTAAAGCCTATGACCGATAGAAATTCTACACTTTAACACTTAATTGTTTAATTTAAATTTACTACTACTATGAGAATTCTATTTGCCCTAGCATTGACGATTGCGTTATTCACATCTTGTAAAAAAGATAATAATGATGACACTAATCAAGAGACTCCGAATCCGGTAACTAAAAACTATTTTCCTCTAAAAATTGGAAACTATTGGGTTTACGAACAGTACAAAATTGACACCTTAGGAGTTGCCACATCAACAAATCAAATTGACAGTGTGATTATTACGCGTGACACTGTGATTAATAACAACACTTATTTTGTGATGGAAGGAAGAAACTATCCTTTCAATGGCGGAAATTGGGGTATTGTTGAAATTTCACGCGATTCAAGCGGTTATTTGGTGAATCCTGACGGATTTATTCTTTTAGCTCCAAATAGAATAGGAGACACACTTGCCACAAGGGTTCAATTGTATGGTGGTAACGACACCATGTTTATCCTTTACGGTTATATGGAACAACCGACAACGCCGGTAACTGTACAGGCAGGAACTTTCGATGTCATTGACTTTAAAGTTTCCACAGTTTACTATCAACCCTTGCCTCCCGGAACCACAAACCCACGCTACAGCCATAATATGTTTGCTGAGAATGTGGGAAGAGTGCTGACTTCCTATTTTTTCTCTTCAAGTTCAAACCATTTTGAGAGACGTTTAATAAGGTATCATGTTGATATTGTTTGTTATCCTACTAAGAGCTCTATCGATTAGATTATTCCCGTCTTGAATTAACTGACAATTCAGCCACATCTTTTAAACAAGGAAGCCATTAATTTTAAAGTATATTTTAAAATTAATGGTTTTTTAATGTAACGAGGAATTTAAACTTGTGACAATGAAATATTTTTGCAGCAATTCCCTGTACTACTATTGTTAATCCTTTTTTATACTTTACAATGACAAAATTTAGTTTTCTTATTTTCATTGTTCTTTTTTCAAATTTCCAAAAATCTGATGCACAGAATATTGCACGCGGATTTGTTTATGAAGACCTCAACCGAAACAATATCATGGATCGCAAGGAGAAAGGTATTGAAGGAGTTGCCGTTTCCAATGGGGTGCAAGTGGTCAGCACCGACAAAGATGGCAAATATGAACTTCCGGCATCAGACGATCAAATCTTTTTTGTGGTGAAGCCTTCGGGTTATAGTTTGCCGATGAATGAGCTGAATCAGCCTTTGTTTTATTATATTCACAAGCCCAACGGCTCACCTAAGTTAAAATATAGTGGTGTTTCTCCTACAGGCGCTCTTCCTGAACATATCAATTTCGCTCTTATTCCAAAAGTCGCAGCCGAGAGTTTTAAGATTTTGGTTTTTGGTGACCCGCAGCCTTATACCGAAACAGAGGTGGACTATTTTTATCATGGCATTGTGAAAGAGGTTGAAGGAGTTCAGGGAGTTGAGTTTGGTTTGAGTCTTGGCGACTTGGTTGGCGATGATTTAAACTTGTTTTTACCTTACAAGAAAGCTTTGAGCCGCGTGGGCATTCCCTGGCATAATGTGATGGGAAATCACGACGAAAACTATGACGTTCAGCACGATAGCCTCTCAGACGAAAGTTTTGAACAACATTTCGGCCCGGCTACTTACTCTTTTAATCAAGGTAAAGTTCATTTCATAATTTTGGATGATATCTTATATCCCGATCCGCGCGACAGTAGTAGTTATTGGGGAGGTTTTCGAGACGACCAGTTTGAGTTTTTAATCAACGACCTAAAACTTGTACCTAAAGACTTTTTGATTGTGCTTGCATTTCATATCCCCATCAGCGAGCGGGAAGGTTGGGGCTCGTTTCGCCCATCCGACAGAGAACGATTATTTCAAATTCTTAAAGAATTTCCTCACACGCTTAGCTTATCGGCTCATACCCATTTTCAAAGTCAGGATTTTTTCACACAGAAAGACGGATGGCTGCAGCAGAAACCGCATCACCATTTCAATGTTGGCGCAAGCTGTGGCGACTGGTATAGTGGGCCTTATGATAAAAATGGCGTTCCGGTTTCCACAATGAGAGATGGAACTCCTAAAGGGTATGTTTATCTGAATTTTCGAGGAAACACCTATAATTTTGATTATAAAGTTGCGGGGAAACCGGCAAATTATCAGTTTGAAATATATACGCCCAAAGTGGTGAAAGCCAACAAATCCACTTCGGCTCATATCGTTGCCAATTTTTTTATTGGGGCAAAAACCGATTCTGTTTTCTACCGTGTTGACAGAGGTAATTGGATTGCAATGACTTATAAAGAAGCTTACGACCCTTCATACATGAAAATTTTATTCGATTATGACTTTTCTGAAGAATTGATGCCGGGTCGGCGTCCATCAAATCCCGACTATTGCAATCATTTATGGTTTGCCCGAATGCCCACTAAATTTTCGCCCGGCTTGCACCAAATCGAAGTCAGAGCTATTGATATGTTTGGCAGGGAACATCTTCAAAAGAAAGATTTTCGGGTGGTGGAATAAAATAGATGCGTCCTTTAAAAATTAACATAACACACAACAAAACAAGCAATTATGGAAATTAAAGACATTATCAATGAACATCAAAAATGGCTTACCTCCAATGGAATGGAAGGAAAACAAGCTGATTTTGAGGGAATGGATCTTTCGGAACAAGATTTCACCGGAATCAATTTTACCAAAGCTTGGATGCCGGATGTAAACTTACAGGACTCCATTTTGCAAAATGCAATTTTGGATGGAGCCAATTTGCGTGAAGCCGATTTGTCTTATGCTGTGGCTGATAATTGCTCGGCAGTTGGTGCAGATTTTTCAAATGGCCAACTAAACTCACTTTCTATTGCAAACTCCAATTTAGAAAAGGCAATTTTCTCATACGCTTATGCCTCTGAGGTAAATTTTGATGGGTGCATCCTTACAGCCTCTATTTGCGAAAATGCAGATTTCAGCTTTAGCTCCTTTGTTCGAGCAGTTCTGGACAGAGCCAATATGCGTTCATCGAATTTCTGGGAAGCCCAACTGAACGATTCCTCCTTGATGGCCACCGATTTTTCCGCTGCTCAAATTGAAGGAGCATTTCTCAATAATTGTGATGCTTTTCAAACAAAATTCAGAGAAGCCTTTTTAGATGGGTCCACTTTTGATGAGGCAAAATTAAACTCAGCAGATTTTTCAGATGCAAGCGTGGAGGACTGTTCTTTTTTCGATGCCAGAATTGAAAATTGTATTGGTTTGTCGATTAAGGAGTAATTTTAATCCCTAAAAGGTCACAAAATCGGCGGGATTTACCGGATTCAAATTATACCACAACTCGAAATGCAAATGAGGTCCTGAGCTGAACTCACCACTATTTCCAATAATTGCAATAGGGTCACCGGCTTGAACGGGGTCGCCTTCGTGCTTTAGCAATACGGAATTATGTTTATAAACCGATATTAAATTGCTGAAATGCTGAATAGCAATAACATAACCTGTTTCATAAGTCCAACTTGATAAGATGACAATGCCATCTAAAGTAGCTTTAATTGCGGCATCCTGATCTCCAAGAATGTCGATACCATAATGACCTTTTTTGGCATTGAAGCCTGAAATTATTTTGCCGCGAATCGGGCTGAAAAAGATGAAAGAGTTTATACCCCCTACGGATGTTTTGTCAGGATAATAAACCAAATCATAGCGTTCTCTATCTTCCCACTCCATTCGCAATAAAGAATCATCGACTGAATGTTTCATGGCAATATTTTCATAATCGAGGCCGGACTTTTTCATCAACACCGCACTGTCTGCCGGTGTAGGATTTTTGCCTTCAAGAATAATCTCCTTGAAATTTTTTAGGTATAAATCACGAGCTTCGATGGCACGCTCGAGTGAATCAATACGTAAATTGTTAACATAAACCTGTTTCACTTTTTCAACGGACGCATATCCGGGAATATATTCTTTGAGCGGCGTAACGGCAATGATAAAAATGGTGGAAACAACTAAAAAAGAGGATAGTAAAACTAACACAATCAACACATTAAGCCGCGACAATCGAAACAGCAACAGTTCCTCCATGGTGGATTCGTCCATGATAGTCAGCTTGTATTTATGCCTCATATTGGAAAAAATCCGCTTGAAAAAACCTTGTTTCTTTTGCTCTTTAGTCATCCGTTTGAATTAAGCAACAAATAAACGAAAAATGTGATTTTAATTGTCCTAAAATATCACAATTCCATTCTACAGCATCTACATTTCATTTTCAGAATACTGATCGTATAAAAACTCGTTGAATGGAAACCGTTGAGCGTGAATAGTTTTGATGAATTCGTAGAGAAGGCTTCGAAATTTGTGTAAATTTTCTTTGGTTTTAGCCGAGATAAAAAGCGCCGGCATATTTTCCTTGGCCAACCAATGACTCATAAGTTGATCAAGAGTAACATTTTCTTTGGAAGAAGGCATCAGGTCATCTTCCTCTTTTTCAACATGTTGATAAGCATCAATCTTGTTAAAAATCATTATAGTTGGTTTGTCGGCGCAGCCTAAATCTGCCAAAGTTTGCTTCACCACATTTATTTGGTCTTCAAATTCGGGATGTGAAATATCCACCACGTGAATGAGCACATCGGCCTCGCGCACTTCATCTAAGGTTGACTTAAATGATTCCACCAAATGATGGGGAAGTTTACGGATAAACCCAACTGTGTCGGCAATCAGAAAAGGAAGATTATCCACCACAACCTTGCGGACGGTTGTGTCGAGTGTAGCAAAAAGTTTGTTTTCGGCAAAAACCTCCGATTTACTCAGCATATTCATTATTGTCGATTTGCCAACATTGGTATAACCCACCAAAGCCACGCGCACCAATTTTCCTCGGTTTTTACGCTGTGTGGCCATTTGCTTGTCGATATTTTCTAATCGCTTTTTCAGTAAGGCGATACGGTCGCGGATAATTCGGCGGTCGGTTTCGATTTCCGTTTCACCAGGACCACGCATTCCGATACCTCCACGCTGCCGTTCCAAGTGAGTCCACATGCGAGTGAGTCGAGGCAAAAGATACTGATATTGAGCCAGTTCTACCTGAACCATGGCATGAGAAGTTCGCGCTCTTGAGGCAAAAATATCCAAGATAAGGTTAGTTCGGTCGAGCACTTTCACTCCCTTAAAAACCGACTCAATATTTCGCAACTGACTGGGGCTTAACTCATCGTCGAAGACCACTAAATTTGCCTCAGCAGCATTTACGTACTCGGCTATTTCTTCAATTTTTCCGCTTCCCACAAAGAATTTAGGATCAGCGACATTTAAATTTTGGGTAAAGCGATAAATCTCTTCCCCTCCGGCGGTTTCCACCAAAAAAGCAAGTTCGTCTAAATATTCTGTAGCTTTTTCCCTGCTAATGTCGGGAGTTACAATGCCCACTAATACAGCTTTTTCCCTATTAATTTGAGTTTCTTCCATAAAATAATGTATCCTTAAACCAAGTGGAAATGATGCTCACGAATGAAGTTTTCGACCTCGGCGATATTTTTCAAAGCTCTTAACCTTCGCTCGTAGCTCATTGCTCCACCACGAGTTTCAAACTCCCGATAAGCCACTAAAACCCATGGGCGGCCTGCCTTTGTAGCTTCTTCCAATCCACGGTTATGCTGGTTTAAACGTCGTAAAAGATTAGTTGTTTGGCCATAAAAATACCGGTCGTCAACAGTCGATTTTATAATATAAGTAAAAACAGTCATAAATTAAAATTTGCCGCAAAATTAAGTTATTTCCGTTAAAGGATTGAATCTCTTATAATTAATATCGACTAATACAAAAAGATCTACATTTTGACAAACTTTATAGCCTTCGACTTTTCCTTCTTAACTGAAAACCAGTACAAACCGGACGGTAAATCATCAATATT
>JAFGWF010000105.1 GCA_016937295.1 Bacteroidales bacterium | reverse complement strand
TTCATCGAGCGATATTGTGCCGAAATCATCTCGGCATAACGTTCTGAGAAATAGGGTGCCGACAAATAAGCATAGCCGCCTGCGATGCGCTCGCGGATAAGATTGGGAATTCGAGCGCTAATGGCTTGGTCTTGCTCCGAATTTTGGGGTACTAATGCAACTTGAAATACTTGTAATTCGTTTTCATTTTTTAAATAAACCGCAATTTGACCTTCCAATTCATCAATTATAAGTTGCTCTTCTTCAGTGACTATTTCATCAATATTGACCAAAATATTAAACACATCTCTTAACTGGGTAACCTGATCTTCAGGAGGTGAGGTTTTTAAATAATCGGCCAAAGCTTGCTTGATTTTTTCAAAACGATCACCGGATTCATGCACATATTTCTGAATTTGATCCCAATCAACCGAAATTCCCCATTCTTGGGCAAAATGCTCGATATACTCTTTTTCTCGATCATCCAAATCCTCATCCACCATTGCCATTCTGCCTAATATCTCTAAGATTTTTTCAGCTCCGGCAGGCTTGAAAAAGACTTTCGCTAAATCGCCAGCTTCCTTGCGCTCCAAGTTTAATGCTCTGAATAATAGTCGTATATAACCAACGCCACGGTTTGCTTGAACCCATATACCCATACCTATCAGCGTGCTTACTAAGCTACTTCCTATCCATAAGATATTTGCCGAAAATTGAGGGAGGCCGCCATCATGGAGGTTCTTGAAAGCAAAGGACATATTGATGAGAATACTGATAAACATCGCTGAGATTGATATACTTTCTGCCACGACTTTCTCATGCTTTCTTTTCCATAATTTATTGATTATGAAATAGATCTGTATTAAACTTAATAGTGCTGCGAGATAAGCCACTATAAGTGAAACAAAGTCCAAACTGATGAATTTTTTTCGATAAACCGGCCAATCAACGCCATCCATATTGGTGAAATCAACATCGTCCCATTTTGGGTGAGAGAGTTTATTTTTCTGAATTCCGGTGAGATTGCCTTTCAAATCGTTGTATAAACTTTCAACAACTAAGTCGGTGCTGTCATCAACGTTTTTTGTGTTTATCGCAATCAATGAACGAACCGAGATAGTTTGCACATCCTGCTTCGACCAGTCATAAACACCTTTTTCGATGGTTTTTGTAAGGTAAAAATCCTTTAGACTTTCAGAGGTAATTGGCACTAATTTAATAAGTTGCTGAAGATTGGTCGAAAGGGATTTTAACAAGTTTGATGGAGCGGCTCCAACGTAAAAAAACGCATCAATGGAGTCGTTTATGAGAGCTGTAAATGATTGCTCAAAAGGAAGATTTATGGAATTCCATTTTAAGCCGGTTTTGTATTGAATAAACGTTGCCGTGATGCTTGTTCCTGATTTTTCGGAGCCAATGCCAACACGTTTTCCTTGCAAGTCTTCCAAACTTTTTATGTCATCACCATTGCGACTAATCAGATGAACTTCTTCGTCATAAAGTGGCAGCATCACTTTCAAATAATCCTTAATAGTCGGATTTTGCATCTCGTTGTACAAAAGCACATCGTATTGCAAAAAGCCTAATTGAATGCTGTCGTTCAATAGCTTATTGATATTCTCTTTGCTTCCGGCTGATGTGAAAATGACTATCGGAACATCGGTGTTGTTCTTAATATCAATTGCAAACTGATTATATATTTCTCCTTCAAGTCCCGAAACTAACCGAAGTTGTGCGTTTAGGTTAACACTTATAAATAAGGCAGTTAATAAAACAATTATAAAAGTAAGTCGGCTTCTCATATTTAAAAGTATTTGATGCAAAGTTAAAAAAACTTCGTGTCTAATAATTCTTTTTAAACGATGCTTAAACGAAGTTTAAATCACAGAAATCAGTCTCGTTCAGGATAGTTTTCCATGCAAGCCAGCCAATATGGATACATTAAATGATGCACAAAAATGCTTTTATTGGATGGGTTAAAATAATTGTCACGATAAGCCTGCTGAGGCACTAAAATCACGGGTGTGCCTGCTGTGGAATAATCAAAACTTTGAACAAAATCTGGTTTAACAGCCTGAGGGAGAAATTCTTGTATAAATTGAAAAGTTTTGTTTCCTAAATACATAATGTAGCGTTTTCGAGCTTTTTCGGTGGAAAGGTCGAGCTTTTTATAAATTCGCTTTAGATATATCCTTTGAAAAAATTTCATATTTTTAAAGACCTTTTCTATGTTTGTAAACGGACTAATCTCGTTGATGTCGTCGAGAGTTTGAATTGCGAAAGGCACCTCCGGAACCCAGTCAAGAGTGTTAACAACTCGCAAACCCCAGCCGCCACGGGTTATAAATCCGTAATCGTAAGAATAGTAAAGATTTCCGGGCTTTGGAGCAGCGCTGCTATAGGTTTTTATGATGATGTCTTCCGGCAACGGTTGCGGGTGGTAATAGAGGTAACTGCGAAGCAAAAATGCAATTGCACCTCCCTGACTATGTCCAAATATCACAAAATTACGATAACCTGACGAATATTGTTTTTTGATTTGCAACAGAATGTCTGGAGCCATGCTTAACATGCCAATCATCCATCCCGAATGCACAAAAGCGCGCGGATTTTCAGCAACTTTATAGCTTATATAACCTGTGCTGTCAAATTTAATTTTTCCCGTTGAGGGCAACATTCCTGCTGTGAAATTCTCCAACCAACTCTCATTTTTCATGGTAGTCCCACGAATACTAATAACACATAATCCCTTTTTCTTGTTCGTCCAAATCTCAAATCTATTATCTAAACCGGTGATAGGAGAGACGTATTCGCGTTTGAAATTAGCAGGCCATGGCAACATGAGTTTAAACTTTGAAGAATCTGCTTGTCGCTCCGAAATTTTCAAAAAAGTGCGGTATTCGTCGGCATCGAAACCGGGTTTCAGTAGGGGTTGAGTCCATCCTTTTGTGATAATTAAAAAACTGATTGTAAACAGGATAAGCTTGATTTTCATATTTGATATAGTATTGTGTTAAAACCGCAAAAATCGGTAAATTTCTATTTCTGTCTGCTAAAATATTCTCCCATACTTTTTATGTTGATTTCATCGACCGAAAGCCGACAAAAAGCCATTATAAAGGCTGAAGACAAGCGCGCATTGGTAATCAATGGAATATTCAAATCTACTGCTGCGCGCCGAATGGTGTAATCGTTGTTCAATTCGCTGTCGGTCAGATTCTTGGGGATATTTATAACTAAGTCGATTTGTTTGTTGCGCATATAGTCCAGCACATTCGGCTTTTCATTGCTATCTGGCCAATGCACTACCATCGCTTCGATGCTGTTTGCTGCCAAGAAATCGGCGGTGCCTTTAGTGGCATATAGTTGTAAACCTCTTTCTTTCATCAGCTTACAGGAGTTAAGCAGCTCAATCTTCGACCGAATATCGCCCGAAGAGACAAGCACACCCTTCTTCGGGATTTGATAGCCAACCGACAGCATTGCTTTGAAAACTGCTTCGTAATAATCGTCGCCAATGCAGCCAACCTCGCCCGTAGAAGCCATATCTACTCCCAAAACGGGGTCGGCTTGCGACAAGCGGCTGAACGAAAATTGCGAAGCTTTGACTCCAATGTGGTCAATATCGAAAATGGATTTCACATCGCGATTAAAATCCTTTCCAATGATGACTTCCGTAGCGATTTCGATAAAGTTTTCGTTGAGCAATTTCGAGACGAAAGGAAAGGATCGACTTGCTCTCAAATTACATTCTATCACCTTGATTGAGTTGTCTTTAGCAAGAAATTGAATATTAAACGGACCTGAAATTTTCAACTCATTGGCAATGGAGCGGGCGATAGATTTAATGCGCCGAATCGTTTCGATGTAAACCTTCTGCGCCGGAAAAACTAAAGTAGCATCGCCGCTGTGAACGCCTGCAAACTCAATATGCTCAGAGATGGCATAAATAATTATTCGGCCCTCCTTTGCTACTGCGTCAAACTCGATTTCCTTAGCCTGACTGATAAATTCGCTCACGACCACAGGATATTGCTTTGAAACTTTCGCTGCTAATCGAAGAAACTTATCTAACTCATTCATATTGCTAACCACATTCATGGCTGCACCCGAAAGTACATAGGATGGACGTATAAGCACCGGAAATCCAACCTGTTGTACAAAATGTTCCACGTCTTCTAAGCTGCTCATCTCTTTCCATCGAGGTTGGTCGATGCCTAAGTTATCGAGCATTTCGGAGAACTTATGCCGATTTTCGGCGCGATCGATGGATAGGGGTGAGGTGCCCAAAATTTTTACTCCATAATCGTTTAGTCGGGGAGCTAAGTTGTTGGGAATCTGGCCTCCAACCGAAACAATTACACCTTCGGGCTGCTCAAAGTCAAGAATATCCATCACGCGCTCAAAGCTGAGCTCATCAAAATATAATTTGTCCGACATGTCGAAATCGGTGCTTACGGTTTCAGGATTATAGTTGATTATCACCGATTTGAATCCGTTTTTGCGAATCGTTTCAGCCGCTTGTACGCTGCTCCAATCAAACTCTACACTGCTTCCGATTCGGTAGGCGCCGGAGCCTAAAACCACAATCGATTTGCTGCTTTCATCTCTTTTAATATCGTCCAAATCGCCATGATACGTCAGATAAAGGTAGTTGGTCTTAGCTGGATATTCGGCAGCCATCGTGTCGATTTGTTTCACAAAAGGCTTAATGTTCAACCGCTTTCTGTGCTCTCTAACCTGAATCAAATCCGACTCGATTTTTTCGTTGCCTCCCTTCAAAACGCTTCTTGCAATTTGAAAATCGCTAAAACCTAATTTCTTGACATTTAATAAGATGGAGTAGGTTAATTCATTCAAAGAATTATGACTTTGCAAGAGTTTGTCAGCTTCAAAAATGCCTTTAAGTTTGAATAAAAACCACGAGTCGATGCCGGTCAAATTGTGAATTTCGTCAACAGAATAACCTTTCTCAAACGCTTGTTCGATGACGAAAATGCGCATGTCGGTCGGACTGGAAAGCTCTTTTGCAATATCGAATTCAGGAAGATTGAGGTTGCCGGTGAAGCCGTGCATTCCTTGACCTATCATGCGGAGGCCTTTTTGTATCGCTTCTTCAAAACTGCGACCGATGGCCATCACTTCTCCAACTGATTTCATCGAAGAGCCTAATTGCCGCTCGACTCCGCTGAATTTCGCTAAGTCCCATCGTGGAACTTTACAAACGATATAATCTAAGGCAGGCTCAAAAAAGGCTGAGGTCGAACCGGTTACGACGTTTTTCAAATCGGTGAGTCGGTAACCTAAAGCCAATTTTGCGGCGATAAACGCAAGCGGATAACCTGTTGCTTTTGAGGCCAATGCGCTGGAGCGCGAAAGTCGGGCATTCACCTCTATCACTCGGTATTCCTCGCTCTTTGGGTCAAGTGCATATTGAACATTACATTCACCAATAATTCCTAACTTTTTGATTATCTGAATGGAAGTTTGCCTTAGAAGGTGAAACTCACGATTGCTAAGAGTTTGTGAGGGAGCAACCACAATGCTTTCTCCGGTATGAATGCCAAGCGGATCGAAGTTTTCCATATTGCAAACGGTGATGCAATTATCTGCCTTGTCCCTAACTACTTCGTATTCAATTTCCTTCCAGCCTTTGAGAGACTCTTCCACCAGAACTTGCGGACTGTATGCAAATGCGGCATCGGTTTTCTTTCGAAGTTCAGCTTCGTTTGTGCAAAAACCGCTGCCACGACCTCCAAGCGTGAATGCCGCTCTGATAATTACAGGATAGCCGATTTCGCGGGCAATTTCAACTGCTTCTTCCACCGATTGCGAGGCGCGACTTTTTGGCGTATGGATATTCATCGACCGTAGAAAATCGGCAAACAGTTGCCTGTCTTCCGTCAACTGTATGGCTTCTACAGGCGTTCCCAATACTCTGATATCTTGATTCTTAAAGAAGCTTTCGTTGAAAAGTTCCAAACCACAGTTAAGTGCCGTTTGACCACCAAAAGAAAGTAAAACGCCGTCAGGCTTTTCCTTTAATGCGACTTTTTTTACGTATTCAGGAGTAACAGGAAGCAGATAAACTTTGTCGGCAATTTCTTCGGTTGTTTGTACGGTGGCAATATTAGGATTTATAAGCACGGTTGAAATTCCTTCTTCTTTTAAAGCCTTTAAAGCTTGAGTTCCTGAATAGTCAAACTCGCCGGCTTCACCGATTTTTAAGGCTCCCGAACCTAAGATTAACACCTTTTTAATTCCTTCTAAACGATTCATTTATACGTGTTTAAGAATTCAACTTCATTTTATATTCCTTGATTTTGTCGATAAAAACATCGAACAGAAATTCGGTATCTGTGGGTCCGCCGGAGGCTTCAGGATGAAACTGTGTAGCCATAAAGGGCTTTTCCAGATGATAGATGCCTTCGATGGTGTCGTCGTTGAGATTGAGAAAAAGCGGTTTCCATTGGGCAGTTAAGGTTTTTTCGTCAACAGCAAAGCCATGATTTTGCGATGTGATGTAAGCTTTTTGGTCTAAGGTGTTGATTACAGGTTGATTATGTCCGCGATGCCCAAAAGGAAGTTTGTAGGTGTCGGCACCTGAAGCCAAAGATAGAAGCTGACTTCCAAGGCAAATGCCGAATATGGGCTTGTCGTTTTCAATGGCTGTTTGGAGGTGCTTGATGGTTGCTTCGCATTTTTTTGGATCGCCCGGACCGTTGGAGATAAATAAGCCGTCGTAGCTTAAACTGTTGAAATCATAATCCCACGGAACCCTGACAACAGTGGTGTCGCGGGAAATGAGGTTTCGTATGATGTTATTTTTTAAACCGCAATCTACTAACACAATCTTATGATTTCCATTGCCATTGGTTTCAGGTTGCGAAATGCTCACCTCTGCGACTAAGTTTCGTTCGTTAGGGTCTTCAAAATCAATATCTTGGCTATCAATAACAATCTTTGCAAGCATGGTTCCATTGTCTCTGATTTTTATAGTGAGCGAGCGAGTGTCGATACCGGTGAGCAAGGGTACATCATTTTGTAGCATCCAATCTGACAGACTTTGCGCAGCATTCCAATGACTGAAGTCGTCGCTATAGTCCGAAACGATAAAAGCGGTAAGGTGGAGTTTCGATGATTCAAAATTCTTTAGTAAGTCGTTCTCTATCAAGTTATCAGGCACGCCATAGTTGCCAATAATAGGGTAGGTGGCGATTAAAATTTGGCCTTTGTAAGATGGGTCGGTGAGACTTTCGGGATAGCCTGTCATGGCAGTGTTGAAGACGATTTCACCAGCTACGGATTTCTTAGCTCCCAGCAATTGCCCGATGTACTCGCTACCATCGTCGAGTATTAATTTAGCGTATGTCATAATATGTTGGTTTGTTTGTCCCTCCTTCGCCCATCTCCTAAGCAGAGGCTTCGGTGATTAAAGGCTGCGGAGGATGATAAAAAAAAACCGGCAATTGCCGGTTTGAAATTATTGAATTAAAGAACTGACATTGGAAAAATGGTCGGAAAGTGCGGCAATGAATTGCTCTCTAATGCTGTTTTCAGCAAGAATTAGAAGCACGGTGTCGTTGCCTGCAACAGTTCCGAGAAGCTCAGGAAAGTCTTTTGCATCAATCAATGCACCAACACTATTGGCATAACCCGGTAAAGTTTTCAACACACCCAAATTCCCTGAAAAGCGCAATGAACGAGCCCCATACAAAAATTCCATAGGCGCTGAGGTGTGCGCAAAACTCTCCTCCGGAATGAAATAAATGCTGCCACTATCGGAGCTTTTTCGTGCCACATTGAGTTGGCTCAAATCTCTTGAAAGTGTTGCTTGCGTAATGTTGTACCCGCGCCGCTCTAAAATGTTGAGTAATTCTTCTTGCTTGCTTATTTTTCTGTTGGAAATTATATCCCGAATCTCCTTCAGACGTAAATTTTTAGTTCCCATATTTCGGTATATTTATACATCTGAAATGCAAAATTATTCTTTAAAATAAAAAGACCAATAGTTTTTAAAAAAAGTAATTCACATATTTTTGTTTGTTTTTCAACAATTAGAAATTTTACTTTTGTATTGTAATTTATTATCAATCAATATCTCATGAAATTTAAATCGTTTGTTGTTTTAAAGCTCGTTTACCTTTTCACCTTTTAAAGTAATGTCCGCATAACTTCCTTCTCCGTAATTACCTTATATCTTGTTCCATATACTACTTGATTTAAATTGGTAATATCTTCTTTACCTGCTTTTCTTCAATGAAGTAAGCGTAGTCGGTAATTTGATAAACTTACTTGTTTTCTCAACCTTAGTTGAATTAGTAAATTTCCCTCAGCAAATGTTCAAAAGTATTTTTTATGCGATTTTAAGACATTTTCAAAAATTCGGTCAAACGAAATTCTTTTTGGGTTTTAATTGATCCTCCATTATCCCATTCGATTTCGGATATACGATTGAATGTAGTTTGCTTCCGAAATATTAATCTTTCCGTCGAGAAACATTTGGTTTGTTTTTTCGGTTAGTTTGTTGATTTCGAGTTTCTTTGAATCCGAACTCAGATATTCCTTTTCATTTATTTGGTTAAATTCATTTATCAAATTAGAGATTTTGTTTTTCTTGCGTTTGATTAGATATTTACCAATTACGGAGGTGGAAATCAGGAAGATAAGTCCGGTTAGGAATTCGGTGAAGAAGCCCAACTGCACAATCCATCGAGCGCCAACAGTGATAAAATTCGACTCCGGAACTAAGCCGTCGTTTTCAATCGTGCCAATGATGTGGTCGATGTCTTTATACCTAAGTTGATGCGTTGGCTTAAAGGTGTTGGTGTTGGCTATCACCGTCTCTACCAATTGGTTAAAGTCGTCAGGTTTATACATTTTGCGAATACTTCCCCATTGACCTATGGTATGGCTAACGGAATAATTTTCAGTCAGATAAGCGTTAGTTTTCGAGAAGAAATAGACTAACTTTTTAAATTGGGCATAGTCGATTTTTCCGTCTTCATATATGCCACGCAGGTAGATAATGTATTCGGTTTCGCTGGGGTAATTGGTTATCAGATTGCCTATTCGGCGATAGTGCTCATCAGTAAGGGTTTTTTCGGCGGTAATGCCTGAGTGTGCAACTGAGATAAGATACAGATTATCAGGGAGTAAAAGCTCGTAATCGCCAAGGGTGTTGGAGTAGTTATTGTCTTCATCTTCCAACTCATTCCAGAGTTCGGGGCCGTAAAACGACTCCGGCGAGATTTTGTCGATATTGTCGATGGTTACCACATAGTTGTGAAGGCTGTCGCGTTTTGCTTTTTCGATAAACTCTATCAAAATGCCCGGTTCAAATCCGCTTTTGGTTTCGACGCCAACGTATTTTTCATTCATTTTCACCTCAAGTCCAGGTGCGCAAAGTATCTCCAGTTCTCGGTCGGGTGAAGCTGAAATAAAACGACCTAAAGAGCCTATCAAAGTGGTGTTTCCGGTGCCGGGAATGCCTAAGATCGTAATCTTACTATGGGATAATATTGGTTCGACAAATGCCCTGAATTTCTCGTATTCCATGGTGGGGTAGTAGCCCAATTTCTGTGTAAATAAGTTAGTTATGGAGGTGTTGTGAAGTTGATGGTCTTTTTGTATTTTGCAAAAATCGGTGTGCATAAGCACCGTATCGTCGATGGTGTGAAATTCTGATTTCAGCCTAACATCCAACTGCCCCCAGTACGGGTCGTAGGAGTTCTGCAATCCAAGGAAAACTCCTAGAAGAAGTAAAATTCCGCCGAATGAATAAAGAAGAATTTTGATGTTACGGCTCATTTGCGATATAGTTTGCAGGGTCAAAAGTAATTAATTTAACTAAATCGAAATGTTAAGAAATGATGAGGAAAAGAGGGGTGGGATGATATCGTTATCGATTGAGGGCTTCGTATCTATTCTCCTAAACACTGAAAGCTTTTTGGATAGACGAAGCATAACACACTTAACCCGAAATTAAGTAAGAGGCTTGTTATTAGGTTGTTGTATGTTTGATTTTTATTTCGTCCCATTCTTTCTTCAACATTGCAAATTGCATTTCGCTTCTCCATTTTCCTTTAAAGAATATATTTTCAATAAAATGTCCTTCTTTTCTAAAACCTGCACTTTTCAGTAAATTTCTTGAAGCAATATTTTCAGCATCAGTAATCTCCACAACTCGATGTATTTCTTTTTTATCAAAAAGAAAAGCCAATAGACCTATAAGAACTTCTTTTGCAAAACCTTTTCTCTGTTCGAGATGCGAAATTGTTATTCCAATTTCAGCAATTCTCGTGTCGAATTGGTCTAGTTTAATTGCACAGTCGCCTATTAGTTGTTGTGTTTCAATATTTTCAATTCCGTACTGTACCCATTCTCCTGCTTTTCCAAAATGCTTTGTAGAGTTGTCTTTAATAAATTCTTCAGCTTGTTCAATGGTCATAACATCAAAACCTTGATACTTTGTAACTTCCGGATTTGAACGATATATATGAAAGTCTCTTAAATCTGATAATTCAAGTTTTCGAATATTTAACCGTAGGGTTCTTATGTTTATTTTTTCCATTATGTGGTTAGACTATATTTAGTGTTAAGTTTGAATATTTAGTTAATTTACTGCATTTCAGATTTTTAAATTGAGGCTGCCGGTTCTTTCCACATTTCAGTTTTAAATCGGTTGAGTAAATGTTTTCACGGCAAATATAGAGTTTTATTTCAACTCCTTTTCAAAATCTGTGCTTTCTTACGTTATATCTATCATATCCGATTTTTCTACATTTTTTCAATTAATTCTGTATTCAACCAATTAAAAGCATTTCTTTGATTGTAAATAATATCAGGTCGTAGCAATCTTGCCACTTTGCTATA
>JAFGWF010000104.1 GCA_016937295.1 Bacteroidales bacterium | reverse complement strand
TAAAAGAAATCAACCCATTGTGATGAGTCAGGCAAAAGTTTAAGATGGGGGTCTGAAAATCCGTAACTTGCTGGAAAATAATATTCTGAGTTTGTATAGAAAATTAAGTTAGGGAAAAATGCTGAGCCATTATAGTCATCCATGTAAATAATTCCGTAGTATCCGTAGGTTAAGCTATCAGTTATTAGATTAAACGTGATATTGTTTCCATTAATGTTGTTGAGCGTCAAATCAATAGTGTCGGTATTGTTATAAAGACTTAGGGTAGGATTATCGCTTTGAGCTACATGCAAGTTATAACATTGCATTATTATCGAATATGCGGATTTATCGTAGGCATAAACTGATGGAGCGATATATCTCTGACTTAGTAACGTGTTGAACGTTAGGATAATAAGTGATGAAAGGAGTAAAATATTTTTCATAATTTCAGTATTTAGTGGTTTTGGAAAGTCCATGTGAAGATATTAGGTTTTTAGAAAAGTTGTCCAAAACTTTAAAATATTTGAAATTTTAATCAGTTATTAAATTATTCGTGTTGAAAAGTTTGGCAGCGCTGAAAATCGCGCCTGTTTAAACGTTATAATTTTAGCAGACATAATAAATCAGGATAATTATGAGAAATAATTCGGTTAAAATATTGTTTATCAGTATTTTGTTGATGTTTTTTTGGACAGACTTAATCAGTCAGCGCACTGCCACACATGACGATCCGCAGGCTTCATTTCGGAAGGCTTTAGAGTTGTTTGATAAAGGGCTGTATGGAATTGCTCGAAATGAGTTTTCGGAAATAATCAAGAAAATTGATGACCCTAACAACGAGGTGCGTATTTCGGCAGAGTATTATCAGGCAATCTGCGCGGTAGAATTGTTTAACGATGACGCAGAATTGTTGCTAACGCAATTTATTGAAAATCATCCACATTCATCTCATTTGCGCATTATTCATTTCCAAATGGGGAAGTATCAGTACCGAAAACAAAACTACCGAAATGCCATAAAATCTTTCGAAAAGGTGGACGCTGCTGAGCTTTCGGTAACCGAAAAATCAGAGCTGTATTTTAAACGCGGATACAGTTATTTTTTCCTCAAGCAATATGAGGAATCCCAAAAAGATTTTTTTCGACTTATTGAAAAAGATAATGTTTATAAAAACTTAGCAAACTATTATTATGCTCATATTGCTTATTTAAACGGCAATTACGAAACAGCACTTAAAGGATTTGTAAGTTTAAAGGATGATGCTGATTTAAAGGCAATTATACCTTATTATATTTCTCATATCTACTATATGCAAAGTCGTTTTGAAGACCTTCTTTCCATTGCTGTACCGCTTTACGAAAAGTCAACACCGGAGCGCAAAAGCGAAATGGCTCGGCTGATTGGCGAAGCTTATTATCATACCGAACAATATGAGAAGGCAATTCCTTACTTGGAGACTTTTTATGCGCAAACTGCTGCTACAGCTCAAGGGCAGTATCAGTTAGGATATGCATACTACCGCAGCGGAAAATACGATTTAGCCATTGAACAGTTTAAACATATTGGAATTGGAACGGATTCTTTAGCGCAGAATGCTAACTATCATTTAGGGTTATGCTACCTCAAAACGAACAAAAAGAGTTTTGCTTTGAATGCGTTTAAATATGCGAGTGAATCAGAAGCTGATGTTTCGATTACTGAAGATGCTTTGTATAACTATGCAAAATTGAGCTATGAGCTTGATTATAATCCATATAACAACGCCATTAGAGCTTTTGAGAAGTATTTGAATGAGTATCCAAATTCGGCACACCGAAAAGAAGTGATGGAAAATTTGGCTAAAATGTATCTGTCAACCAAAAACTATAAACAGGCGAGAGCTTCTATTGAGCGCATTAATAATCGTTCGGCGGAGATGAATAATGCGTACCAAAGAATTATATATGCTATTGCTGTTCAGGATTTTAATAATGGAGAGTACGGTCAGGCGGAGGTCGATTTTACTTTGGCTTCGTCTCTAAACTATAATAAAAACCTTGTGGCTCCGGCAAAATATTGGCGTGCCGAAGCATTAAGTCAAAAGGGTGATTATGAGAATGCTATTCAAGGGTTTAGGGATTTTCTGACTTCTTCCGGCGCTATTAGCTTACCTTATTATAACCGCGCTTACTACAATATGGGATACGCTTATTTCAGTCAAAAGAAATATTCCGATGCCGATTTAAATTTTAGGATATTTATACGGAACGAAAAAGACCAGCAGAGCCTCATTCTTAACGATGCCACACTTCGTCTTGCTGACTGTTATTTCATTAGATCTCAGTATGTTGAGGCTATAGAAAATTATGATAAGGCAATTCAGTTGGGCTTAGTAGAAGTTGATTATGCGTTATACAAAAAAGCGGAAGCTTATGGAGCTATCAGCAAGCCGGATTTGAAAGCTCAGACTTTTGAAAAATTGCTTCAAGATTATCCCAAAAGCAGCTATGCCGGAAATGCGGAATTAGCCTTGGCTAAAACCTATTTTAACTCCTTGGGCGATAACCAAAAAGCTATTACACATTATACTCATATCATTGATAATTTTCCAATTCAACAAAACTTTGTAAAAAAAGCTATGCTGGATTTGGGCTTAGTTTATTCCAATATGGGTGATAACGACAAGGCTTTAGAAGTTTGGAAAAAAGTGAATGAGAATTATCGAGGCACCCAAGAATCGAAAGATGCCTTGAGTGCAATGCGTAATATTTACGTGTCGCTCAACCGTGTGGACGAATTTTTCGAGTATGTAAAAAGTTTGGGGTTGAAACCATCGACAACCCAGCAAGATTCTATAACTTATCTTGCTGCTGAAAACATTTATATGAAAGGCGATTGTGACCAAAGTTCGCAGGGTTTTGTTGAATATCTCAATCGTTTTCCGGCAGGCGCTTATGCCACAAATGCACGTTTCTATCTTGCTGATTGTGAGTTCAGAGCATCACTTTTTGAAAAAGCATTAGAGGATTATCAGTTTGTGGTAAATCAACCGGTTTCGTCTTTCTCCGAAAGGAGTTGGGAGCGCATTGCTTACATCTACTATCACAAAAAAGATGATTATCAAAAGGCTTACGAGGCGTATAATTCTTTGTTGAATATTGCTGAATACAAAGCCAATATCGAAACGGCGAAGATTGGAATTATGCGGTCGTTGTGGAATCTTGGCGATACTTCAAAAGTAGTTTCTGCCGCAGCAAAAGTATTGGAAATTAGTCAATTGAAACATGATGTGAAAACAGAGGCATTGATGATTTCCGCTAAAGCTTACCTTACACAAAAGCAGGATAGTTTAGCTACAAGCTATCTCGACCGCGTCATAATGCACACAACTTCTGAGCAGGCGGCGGAGGCCAGATATTTGAAGGCTTTGCATGCTTTTTCAAAAGGTGATTTGCAAAAAAGTGAATCCATTATTTTTGATATCATTCAGCAGGAGCCAAGCTACGAATATTGGGTTGCAAAAGCGTTGATTCTCTCGGCAGACATATTTGTTCAAACCGATAATGTGCATCAGGCAGTGGCAACACTTCAGTCGATTATTGAAGGCTACGAAGGCGATCAAGCTTTGATTGATGAGGCAAAAGCTAAACTTGAAGCCATACAGAAAAAGTCGGAAGAGAAAGTGGAAAGTCTCCCTGAATCTCAGGATATTATCATTGATTTGAAGGAAGACTGGAATCCCGATTTATTTATCCTTGACGAAAGCGAAATTATTGAAGAGTAATATGTTTATTATGGATTATAATTGTTCAAATATTTGTTAATCAGTAGAATATAATTTTCACAATATGAAAAACAGCATAAATATTAAGAGTTTGTTTGGTTTCATCGGATGGATGGTCGTTTCAATGACTCTCAGTGGCCAAGATGTGGGGTCCAGCACGATTGTTATCAATAGCGGTTTTACTCCCGAGGTTAAAGACGCAACGAAAATTTCGCATAAGCCGGAGTTTCCCGACACCAATTATGCAGCACCTGAGTTTAGCTATAGCATTGTTAGCAGCCGAATTAATGTTCCATTTCAGCCCAGACCAATTGGTGCCGCCAAAATGGAAGGGGAGAAGCTCGACAAAATCTATCGGGGTTACGTGGCTGCCGGAATGGGAAATTATGCCTCACCGTATTTAGATTTGCGTTATAGTTTAGGGCGTTCGCGCCTTATGAAAGCCGGAGTTGCTCTTCGCCATTTTAGCTCCGCAGGCGAGATTGATGATTATATTTTTCCCGGTGTGAGCGACAATCAAATTGGAGGTTTTTTTACAAAATTGTGGAAGAAAAACTATTTCTCTGCTACCGCTTCTTATCATCGAAGTATGAATCATTATTACGGTGTAAATAAACTCGATACCGCTTTGACTGCCGGAGAAGACCTTACAGATGGCGCAAATGAACATTTGTTTAATAGATTTAATGTCAATTTGGATTTCGGACGCTATAATTTGAAAAGATCCAAGACCAATTTTAATACGGCTATAGGTTATAAATACATCCTCGATAATTATGGTAGTCGGGAAAATGCCCTTGATATAGACGCTTTTATCGACAGGGATGTGAATTTTTTCAAACCAAAACAACAGAAACTCGGATTAGCCGGTGGTTTTCAGTTTTTCAATAATAGCGATTCCATTAGCTTTAACAACGCATATATTCTTGAGCTGAAACCTTATTATTTTTTCAAAACCGACAAAGTGGATTTGCAGCTTGGAATTAAAATGAATGTGGCGGATGATAGTCTTACGGAAGTGTTTTTCTATCCGGATTTACATCTTAATTTTAGAGTTATTGAAGATATTCTAAGTTTTAATTTTTTGATGAGTGGTGGTGCTTATAAGCAGAATTACAACGATTTAACTATTGAGAATCCATTTATAAATGCACTTTTGCCAATGCAAATTTCCAACAATCGTTTTAAGTCGAAACTCACGATGATTAGCAGTATCTCACGTAATATTGATTTTCAACTGAGTTTAGATTACGAAAACTGGAAAAACGGCGCCTTCTTTGTGGTGGACACTTCCATTGCTTTGAGGAATAAGTTTTCGTTGATTTATGACGATTATGATTTGATAAACTTAGGAGCTCAGGTTGCGGCTCATTTCAACGAGAAATTAGATGTGATTTTTAAAGCGGATTATTATGCTTATAATCTTAAAAATGAGCTTTTTGCATGGCATAAGCCTGACTATAAATTGAGTTTGCTTGGTCACTATCGTATTGCCGACAAAATCCGAATCAATGCTGATATTACTTATTTTGGTCCAATGAAATCGTTGGATTATGAGAATAATGTAAGGACTTCGAAGGACATTGATGCTTGGTTCGACCTTTCACTTGGTGTGGAATATCGGTATAAAAAGCGGATAGGATTTTTTGTGAATTTCAATAATATTGCTGCTTCCCGCTATCAACGTTGGTATAATTACCCGTCTTACGGCTTTAACTTTTTAGCAGGAGCAAGCTATTTGTTCTAGAGTAGTTTTGGCTATTATAAATGCGGTAATATTTTCCATATTCGACTAATAAGTGCTTGATAATGAAATTTCTGACTTCTTTAGTTAAGAAAAAGGGGGGGGTAAACCAGATATTATCGAGTCAATTCTAATTAAATTTTCATTGAACAATTTTATAATTTGAAACACAGTTGTCCGATAAAAAACTCTTCAACATGCCGAAACACTTGATATATCTAGTCCCTACGGGACTTTTGGGATTTTTTGGGTTACTTTATTTTCTACCAATATTTAGTCCCGTCGGGACTAAAACAGCCCTGACGGGACTGTCCCGTTAGGGACAAAATCTTGGTAGAAAGGATATTACGATATTGCACAAAGTCCCGTAGGGACTAAATATAATTTTTATCGGACAACATTGAATTTGAAACTGAATTATAAAAAATATCACAATTAATTATAAAAAATATTTTTATACCTCAATTCTTAAAAAAAACTATTTTTGAGGAGATTATTAACACTAAAATATGCCTTTGCTTTTTTTGTAATAAATTCAATATGGTGTAATCTGAGATGTTTTTAAAGCAGAAAATGCATATAGATGATAAAATATAGAACTAATGATTGATAAAGAAATCAAACTTTCGCGAAGTTTTAGCATTCAAACAACGAAAGCCATTGCCTCCATTTTCTTATTTGTTTTTACCTATTTATTAATTCTGCTTTTGGCAATTGGGTTTACAATATTGTGTGTTTATGGTGGAATTATGCTCATTACATCATATCCAAATTTTCTGACTCTAGTATTAGGGATCGGTTTGAGTGGATTGGGAATTTTAATCTTGTTTTTCTTATTGAAGTTTATATTCAAATCTCAAAAAGTTGACCGTTCCTTTCTATATGAAATTAAAAAAAATGACGAACCGGAACTCTTTCTTTTAATTAGTGAAATTGTTAATGAAGTAAAAACGAGGTTTCCTAAGAAGGTTTATTTGTCCGCAAATGTGAATGCATCGGTTTTTTATAATTATAGTTTTTGGAGCATGATTTTTCCGGTAAGAAAAAACTTGCAGATTGGATTAGGTTTAGTAAATGCGGCATCTAAAGATGAATTGAAAGCAATTTTATCCCACGAATTTGGTCACTTTTCTCAACGAACAATGAGGGTGGGGAGTTATGTTTATAATGTGAATCAAGTAATCTTTAATTTGATTTATGAAGATGAGAACTATGATAACATAGTACATAGTTTGGCTAATACTCAGAGCTATATTTCAATATTTGGAGTAATGGCTATAAATATCACTAAAGGCATTAAATGGTTATTAAGAAAGCTTTATGTGGTTGTAAATAAGAGCTATATGGGTTTGTCCAGAGAAATGGAATTTCATGCTGATGAAATCGCCGCTTATATTTCCGGTTATGAACCACTCAAAAGCTTCTTGCTACGTGCACCTTTAGCTGATCATTCATTCAATTCTGTTTTGTATTTTTATGATGGAAAAATTTCCGAAAATCTTATTAGTGAAAATATTTATAAGGAGCAATCATTCTTGATGGAATATTTTGCGCAAAAGGATAATATCACTATTGTAAATGGTTTTCCGCAAGTTACGATGGATGATTTAAACAAATACAATAAATCAAAGCTAATCGTAACAGACCAATGGGCTTCTCACCCTAGCACTGCCGATAGGATAGATAGGTTAGAGAAAACCAATTTTGTGTCGAAGGAAATGTCATCTGAACCGGCCAATACGATTTTTAGGAATATTGAAGAAACCCAAAAGAAGCTTTCAAGTAGTATTTTCAAGGATATTGAAAATCAAAAGGAATTCAATGTGTTATCCTTTGAAGATTTTCAAACCGAGTTTATTAGAGAGTTTACATTCAATACATTTTCAGAAGTATATAATGGTTACTATAATGATAAAAATCCTAGTTCTTTTGATTTGGAAAGTATTCCTGTTTATGAAGAAAGCACCGCGTTTAGCGAATTATTTTCTGATAAGCAAGTCGATTTAGTATATATGGCGATAGCTTTGCAAAATGACATTGAAGTGTTGAAACAAATGGCTGATAAAACTTTTGCAGTGAAAACTTTTGATTATGATGGCAGAAAGTATAAAAGGAAGGAGAGTAAAGCGCTATTGGCTAAATTAAATGTGGAAATTGATCAAATTAAGGAACAAATTAAGCAAAACGATATCAGGATTTTTAATTATTTCACAAATTGTGAAAAGGAAACTCATAACGAACAAAGATTAAAGGCCATGTATGAAGAGTTTTTTGAGTTTGATCGCAATTTTGATGTTAAATATGAAATATATACCAAATTAGTTAGTAAGCTTCAATTTGTTTCCACTACAACACCAATCGAAATTATTAAAGCGAATTTTGTAAGTGTTGAGTTTTGGGAGGAAAAACTGAAAAATGAAATTAGACTGCTGCTGTCAGATGACTTTATAAGTTCCGAAATTACTCTTGAAATTAAGGAAAATTTTGAATTATACTTGACTAAAAAATGGAAATACTTCGGTTCTCGTATCTACTTTGATGATAATTTGCAGATGCTTTACAGTGCAATGAACAACTATGCTTACCTATTATCAAGGAAGTATTTTTTAATAAAAAAGGAGCTGCTAAACTACCAGGAAAATCTATTGAAGGACTGTGGAAGAAACTAATATGTTTAGCCAATTTCAGCATTATATAGACTAGCATTTATTCGTTTAATAACTAATCTTCCGATTCCTATCGGAATTCGTCTCCTCTCGTCACGTCCTTAAAGACGAGCCCGAAATGAAGGGAGTGTTGAACTATGCTTCGACAAGCTCAGCACGGCGAATCCCCAGCACTGCCGTTATTCTATGGGTTTTTAACTTGGCATCCGAAAAAATTTTTCCATCAGCTTTTCCGATTAATTAAAAAACTATATTTGCACTGAAAATAATTATGCAACCAATTTAAAACTAAAACTATGAATATAACCGACAACAAACGTTTAAAAACGGATAGAATACTAAAATACAGAGAATTAAATAATTTTACCAACCTCAAACTAAGTACGAAATAACCGCCATAATGGTGGATATATATTCGTTG
>JAFGWF010000103.1 GCA_016937295.1 Bacteroidales bacterium | reverse complement strand
TGCGGTCAGAATGACAATTTAAAATATGTTGCCCCATTTTTTAACTTTTTCCTTTAACCTTTACCCTTGTCTCTTGGCTAAGGCCAAAGCTGATTTTTCATTCTTCATTTTTAGTTTTTCACTTTACCCTTTAACCTTGGTACTTTATCCTTTAACCTTGGTACTTTATCCTTTAACCTTGGTACTTTATCCTTTTTCCTTGAAAGCACTAATGCTAATAGCTAACGGCCAACAGCTGATTGTCAAATCTTCCGACTTCGGTCTTCGGTCTTCCGATTTTTTTCTTTCTTTCCAGCGTTTGGCTTTTAGCTTTTGGCATTGGCCTGGTTCCGTCTGCTTCTATAAATAAGATCCTTCTTTCACACTCCACACCGGCTTCCCTGCATTCAGTTTATTGGGCTAATTTATTGATCAGCTCTTTTGCATCAATATGAATCTTTGAGAAAGCGAACCATTTTTTACCAATATCTTTTAGTGATGCTCCGATATAATATACAGTATTATTGTCGATTATTAGAAACCGGTCGTGAGATTTTGTAAAATGTTTCAGCTCAATACCCGGATATTGCTGATTGTGTTTTTTAAGGTCCGTTTCGAATTGTTTGGAGATTTTGCCGGTGAAAATGGTTTCACTCACCCCCTGCTTCCTTTTGGAAAGAAGCATTAGTATGTTTTCGTCGATATAATTATCTATTAATATGATATTTTTACCGGCTTCCTTGATCAGTCCTGAAACAAACTGCCAGGCATCGAAAATTTGCCCATCGTAAAATATTCCTTCATTTGGAGGCAGACTGGTCTGAACCTTAAACTCAATATCATTTATCCGACCTTTAATCTGATGAAGGTCTTCTTCTACCTTGTTAAGACGATGATTTACCACATGCCCCTTTAAAAGATATTCTTTCAATATCTTATTGGCCCATATCCTGAATTGTGTACCTCTTCGTGATTTTACCCGATATCCTACTGAGATAATTACATCAAGATTGTAGAATTTCGTTTTGTATTCTTGCCATCCAAAGCAGTTAGTAAGGAATCCTTACATACTGAGATTTGCTCTAACTCACCTTCTTTGAAAATATTGCCGACATGTAGCGTAATGTTATTCCTTGTTGTTTGAAACAATTCCGCCATTTGCATTTGGGTGAGCCAAACAGTTTCCTCTTCAACCCTTACTTCGATTTGGAAGTCAGCATTATCAGGTGCTTTGTAAATGATAAGTTCGGGTTTGTTCATCGATTGTTGAGAAGGCGATTATTATTAGCCAATGTTTTTATGTTATCTTCTTTTTGAATTGTTAAGTATTCCTTGACAGTTGAATTTTTATCCAGTGCTCTTTCTTTATCAACGTTCCTTATGTGAAGACTAATGGTTTGTTTCTTATATTTTATAGATTAACCCACCCCTACACCTTCCGATAAATCGGAACAGGCTCTCCAGAGGGGGACATGGTGTACGGCAGTAAAATTTAACTACCTTTTGGTTTAATCACTTTTAGTTTTTTAGGTCAGGCTTCCCCCTTTAGGGGGTTAGGGGGTAAGGAAGGCAAACAACCAAAGTTCGGTTCACTGTTTCCACAAGAGGAGATCCTTCATTCGCGCTTGCACACTGGCTAACCCTGCATTCAGGATGACAACTTTGTATAAATAAAGCTAACAGCTTTTTATAAGGTTAAAGGTTAATGTACCAAGGTTAAAGGAAAGTGCCATGAACAAGAATAAAGGACAAAGGATTGAATTAACGTTTAATTGAAGTCTTTGAATAGATACTACCAAGAATCTTTTTCAATTCAGTTGCCTCATTGAGAAGCTTTTCCCAATTATGACTTCTTTCTGTTGTAGTTTCAACAATCAACCTTATCCAATAAGACGACTCCAACATTTCTTTCAAGGAGATACCCACTTTATTTGCAAAGTCAGGTTTTGATACAGCACCCTGAGCCTCTTCATAATTGGCTCCACTTGAAGTGGAGGATTTAATCAACTGGTAACTAATTATATCGTATTCTTTGCCTTTTGGTAGTTTTCTTATCAACTTTATGACATCCACTGCAAAATTAAATAACCGATCCTGTAAATCATTACTTGTCCGAGAATCAGTATTTATTTCCATTTTAAAAACTTTAACCTTAACCCTTATTCCTTTAACCTTACCTCCGTTTACAGCTCCGCCTCGTAAGTCCCATCCGTTATTTTCGAATGAACTGAAAAACAGTATGTTTATATTTTCAAGCCAGCTGCTATTTTTTCCAGAGCAGCAGTATTTCGTTTGAAGCTTTATTCTTCAAAAACTCTTTGAGTTCGACAGTGGACAACAGGATGTAACGCACCTTTCGCTCCAGCAATTGTTCTGCTTTTTCAATCAGTTTTATCAAATACTTTTTATCGATAACATCCCCAACCAGCCACAAGTCAATAATCTTCGCATCATTGCCTGCAGCAAGATTTCCCGTAAGGTACACCGATTGAATATTTCCCAGTTTCTCCACCACATTATCAATGATCTTATCAATGCCCACATGCTTGATGAGTAGTTTGTTAATTTCCGGAAACAGCGGGTGTTTTATGTTGGCTTTATAATACTTTTTGTTTCCCAGCTGATTAGCGGTAAGCAGTCCGGCCTCTTCAAAACGGTTGAGTTCCTGACGTATGGCATTGGTCGATTCACCAAATTCACTTTCCAAAGAACGCAAATACGCAGTATTATTGCTGTTGAGGAAAAATTTCAGCAGCAGTTTGACGCGGGTTTTGGATGTGATTAGTGTTTCAAGCATACTAGTGATTAGTGAATTGTGATTAGTGAATAGACATGTTTAATGAGTGGTGAATGGACGAGCCGGGTTACTTTTTTTCTTCAGGTTCCTTATCAGTCCCTGAACCAGTTTGGAACTGTCAGCTATTGAATTCAACAATTGTTCTTTATTCTTTTCTTCCAGATAACCAATAGTAAAGGAAAGCAAAACCAGTGTTTCCAGTTCAGCGAGCGAACCCAGGGCTATATTCAGGAATTGTAACAATTGCTGATCGCTGTTTCTTCCGGCCCCTTCAGCTATATTTGCTGCTACAGACACAGCAGCACGGCGAAGCTGGGAAATTAATCCGAATTGTTCTTCTTTGGGAAAGGACATGGATTCTCTGTAAATCTTTTCTGTAAGATCCATTGCAGCTTTCCAGGCATCCAGTTCTTTATGGTTCATAGCTCCGGTTTTACATTCATTGCACAAAGGATTGACAGCAATACGAATTCCCGTCAAATCTATACGCTTTCAAAAAACATTTGTCTTTGAGTAATAAAAGTACTCAACCTATACGCTGTTTTTCAGAACAAATGTAAAAAAAGTTTTTTGAATCAGTATTAAGAAAAAGAGAAATTCGTTATTCGTAATGGTTAATCGTTAATCGGAATGCAAGAACATAACAGGAAAATAAGGTTGCAAAGGATTGCGAAGCGGATGGTTATTCGTTATTCGTTAATCGGTGTTTAGTTATGAGCGAAGAGACTAAGTTAAAAATGAAGAATGAAAAATGAAAATTTGCTGTTGGCTGTTAGCATTAACCATTGGCTAAGAGCACAGAGATAGTTGTAGGTTATACGTTGGTTCAAAACTTAAAACTTACAACGCAGAACTTAAAACCTGCGATTCACGAATCACAAATCAC
>JAFGWF010000102.1 GCA_016937295.1 Bacteroidales bacterium | reverse complement strand
GAATTCATGTTTGGATAACGAATAATAATTTGACTATTAGTTAATTATCTTATAAGAATGCAGTAAATTAAAGTGTTAAAGTTAACGGAAGTAAGACACGTTAGTTGGGTATGGGTTGCATGAATCATTGTGTGAATCCCTAAAATCACAAAATGTTCATATAGAAAACGCTTAGATTTAATGTTTGTCTAATAAGAATTTGAGTTATTATAATGATTAATAGTCGATTTTGGAGTTAAAATTTGTCCAACTAAGGAATGGTTGATTCTTGTTTTCGAGCGCAATTTCAACAGTTTCAATTTTTCTTTCAGCAATTGGAAGGTTTAATTGGTCGTAAATCAGACTATCATCAAATCCGGCATTAGCCGCATCGGTTTTATTCGCAGCGAAGACGATTTTTTTTGGCCTTGACCAATAAATTGCTCCTAAGCACATAGGGCAGGGTTCGCAACTGGAATAGATGATGCAATCATTTAGTTGATAGGTGTTTAGGGCTTTACAAGCATTACGTATAGCTTTGATTTCGGCGTGAGCTGTAGGATCAAGTTCAGAAGTGACTGAGTTTACTCCGGTAGCGATAATTTTTCCTTCTTTAACTATAATTGCGGCAAATGGTCCGCCATGACCGTTTTGCACATTTTCATCGGCCAATTGAATGGTCTTTTTTATGAAATCTAAATCGTTAGTCATTGTTTTGAAATTTATTTACTGCATTTAAAATTCGATTGACAGATTCTTTAATTTCATCCTCTGATATAGTCAGCGGTGGACTTATCCTAAACGAATGGTCGTTGAATAAAAACCAATCGGTATGAATGCCATTTTCGTAAAGGTATGGTAAAAAATTAAAAAAAGTATCTGGATTTTCTAAATCCACTGCCATTAGCAATCCGCTATATCGAATTTCTTTAAAGAGATTAGTGTTTTTTAGTAATTCAACGAAAAGATTTGCCTTGGATTCAACGGAGTTAATAATTTCATTGTTCTCCGTTAGTATATTTAGTGATTCTAAAGCTGCTGCACATGAAAGAGGGTGACCGCCAAAAGTGGTGATATGGCCAAGTGATGGATTTTCAGTAAAATAGTCCATTATTTCTTTGGACGAGACTACAGCTCCAAGCGGTAAACCTCCCCCAAGCGCTTTGGCTAAAACAAGAATATCGGGAATAACATTAAAATTTTGAAAAGCGAATAATTCACCTGTACGTCCGAAACCAGTTTGTATTTCATCGAAAACTAACAAGGATTCAGTTTCAATACAACGTTGTTTTAATTTTTGTAAATAATCATTTTTTGGTAAAATTACTCCTGCTTCTCCTTGAATTGGTTCAATAATTATACAGGCTGTTTTTTTGCTAATTTTTTCTAAATCTTCAAAAGAATTAAAATTTATATGCTTCACATCAGGCAGTAAAGGCCGGTAAGAAGCCGTGAAATAGTCGCTTGACTGCAAGCTTAAGGCTCCTTGAGTGCTGCCGTGATAGGCATTTCGACATGCGATAATTTCTGTTCGACCGGTAACTCTTTTGGCCAATTTCATAGCTGTTTCAATGGCTTCACTTCCGCTATTTAAAAAATATGTAGAGTTTAAGGATTCTGGTAAAAAATCGTTGAGTTTTTTTGATAAGAGTACCTGAGGAGCTTGGATAATTTCACCATAAACCATCAAATGGAGATATCTATTTGCTTGTATTTCAATGGCTTTTATTATTCTCTTATTTTTATGTCCAAGATTCGCTACAGAAACTCCTGCTATAAGATCGATATAGTTTTTTCCGTCTGGCGAATAGAGATAAACGCCATTTGCATCGTGGATTTCAAGTGCTAATGAGGTTTTGGATGTTTGTGCTAAATGATTGAAATACAGCTCTTTTAAATTAATCATTTCTGTTTTTGTTAAAGATAGTCAACCAAATACAAGATGGAGTCGATGATGTGTAAGCGACACGATGTGAAATGCCTGCCGGAATCTTAAAGAAATCTCCTTTAGTTAATTTCAGTTGTTCGTTGTTGATAAACTCGATAATGGCTTCTCCCTGAATTAGATAGATAAACTCTTCTTCCGGTTGTAAATACCATTTATCAAATCCTCTTTCCGATCCGGGTGAAAAAATAGTTTCAATTTTCAGGTTTTCATTATTCTCCAAAACATGAATTGCCTCTTTTGAATTTTCATCCTGCGACAGATTAGTAATTTTGAAGATGTTAATTGGTTTAAAATTCATTTTAGGAATTTTTTAAATGGGTTGTTGTTTCTTGTTAAAAGCCATGTTTAGAAAAAATCTATGGGGCCTTTACCTTCTCTGATAATTTCAATTTCTTCATTTGAGCAATCGACTATAGTTGAAGGGGTTATGTCGCCAAATCCTCCATCCACGACTATATCTACCAGGTTTTCATATCTTTGGTGAATTAGTTCCGGATCTGTTCGATACTCTAAAAATTCATCATCGTGAAGCACTGATGAACTCAATAAAGGGGTTCCTAAATCATTTAGAATAGCCATAGTTATTGCGTTATCAGGAATTCTGACTCCAATGAATTTCTTTTTTCGAAACAAAACTTTTGGAACCTGATTATTGGCTTCTAAAATGAAAGTATAAGGGCCGGGCAAAGCTTTATTTATATATCTAAACAGGTGATTTGGAATGGGTTTAACATAAGTGGACAGTTGACTCATGGAGTCACAAATTAGTGTAAAATTATGTTCTTTTGTTTTATAACCTTTAATATGGGCAATTCGTTCAAGGGCTTTCGGTTTATTAACGCTACACCCAAAGCCATAGACGGTATCGGTTGGATAGATGACAACTCCCCCATCATTTAAGCATTCAGTGATAATCTTTAGATGTTTTGGAGAAGGGTTCTCTGAGTAAAGTTTTATTAGCATTATTGTATAATTTATAGTTGAAGAACTAAGTTGCAAATATATCAAATTGCTGTTTATTGATGGTGTCAAAAATACTGTGTTATGTAATTGTATTTTTTTTATGTTTGTCGAACATTATAAACGCAAAATTTATAGATATGAAAGACATTAGTTTCAAAAGGCTGATAATTGCATTTTTGCTTTTTCCGGCGCTTGTTTTTGCTCAGGAGCCAATAAAATTACTTAGTGGCTTAGAAAATGGTACTTACTATCATCTTGCAATGGACATAGCGTCCAATTCAAGCCAACCGGTTGAGGTGTTAGTTTCAGGAGGTAGTGTAGAAAATTTTAATCAGTTGATGGAAGAAAACGATATAAATATTGCTTTCATGCAGTATGATGTTTTGATGACTAATAAATTGATAAATAGTAAATTACCTAATGAAGTGCGCGTTATGTTTCCGTTGTTTTTGGATGAGGAGATACATCTCGTTTCAAAGAAAGGGTCAAAAATCACTAAGTTAAAACATCTTGCAGGGAAAAAAGTTGGAATCGGTTCTATCGGTCAAGGAGCTCATGTTACGGCCGTGAATATAAAAAACAAGACGGGAATTGACTGGCAAGACGTAGAAATTAATTCAAATGAAGCGCTTCAAGCTCTGTTAGCTGGGGAGATTGATGCCTATTTCTACGTTGGAGGACTCCCAGTAAAATCGCTTGAAATATTACCGGACACAACACAAATTCAATTAGTTTCCATAAAGCATAAGAGTTTGAAAGACACCTATAAAAGTAAAACCATAGACGGAGGAACTTATAAATGGCAATCGAAAAAAGTGAGCACTTATGCAGTTCCAACACTCATTGTTGTTAAAGTTAAAAATATGACTCCTGAGCTTGAGAAGCAGGTAAATAAACTACTTGAAGACATCAATACAAATTTGCCAAAGATGCAGAAAAGTGGACATCCTAAGTGGAATTCGGTTTACTATCAAAATCAAGAAATCGATTGGCCTTACTATTATGCAAAAGCAAAGGTAGATTAGAGGATATATTTTAAATAAGCATAGAGAAAGGCTGATGGTTTAACCGTTGGCCTTTTTTATTCGACATAAAGAACTAAGCCTTTCAAGTAGCGCCCTTCGGGATGAAAGATTGAAAAAGGGTGGTCGGCCGGTTGTGAAAGGTGGTGAAGCACTCGCACATTTCGTTTTGCAATGATTGCAGCCGATAAGATTGTGGATTCAAAAAGGCGTGGGTCAATCACTTGAGAACAACTGAACGTGAACAAAATCCCCCCTGAAGCGATTTTTGAAAGTGCCATTAAATTGATTCGTTTATAACCACTTACTGCTCGGTGTCTGACGTCGATATGTTTTGCAAAGGCAGGAGGGTCGAGAATCATCAGGTCGTAGGGTTTTTCGATGTTTGCTAAAAAGTCCATGGCATCATTGGTGTGCGATTGATGATTTGCGCCAAAATTATTTAAATCAATATTGACGTCCGTTAATTCCATGGCTTTTTTTGAACTATCCACAGAATCAACGTGTTTTGCTCCGTTGGCTAAGGCATAAACCGAAAAACCACCGGTATAGCAATAGGTATTAAGCACGGTTTTTTCATTTGCATACCTTCCAACTAACTTACGGTTTTCGCGTTGGTCGATAAAAAAACCGGTTTTCTGACCGTCAACCCAATTGACTTTGAATTTGAGGCCGTTTTCAAAAACAATATCTTCGGCTAAATTTCCTAACAGAAACTCATTTTTTACGCTAATCTCATTATTCTTAGGCAAAGAATCCTCACCTTTATAATAGATGTTTTTGATTCTTGCGCCTAAAGATTCTTTTATTATTTCGGAAATCACCTTTCGATTTTGGTGCATTCCAAGCGAATGAGCTTGAATAACAGCGGTTTTGTTGTAAATGTCAACAACAAGTCCGGGCAATCCGTCTCCTTCGGCAAAAGTTAGTCGGTAAGTGTTTGTTTTCGGATTATCAATCAGCCCTATATTTTTACGCAAATGGAAAGCGGATTGAATTTTCTTTGTCCAGAAGTCATTATTAACAATTGTTTTTTCGAAGGATAAGATTCTTATGGCTATGCTTCCGTTTTGGTAATGGCCAATACCAAGAAATTCATTTTTATTGGAAACCACTTCAACCAGGTCGCCTTCTGAAGGATTTCCTTCAAATTTTTTTATTGCTCCAGAAAATACCCAAGGATGCCGACGTTCTAAGGAGTCTGATTTTCCTGATTTTAGAATAATAGTTGCTTTAATCATGTTTTATATGTTCAAAATTCCAATGATTTTATTGTCTAAGTATTTTGCTCCGGGATATTTTCCCGTGTAGTCGAAATTAAGCCAAACATTGTTTTCAAAATCCACTCGATAAAATATCTGATTACCCATAGATTCCTTATAAAAAAGATCTCGTTTTATCAAGTCAAAAATCGTTGATAAATTCTCCACTGAGCCAATTTTCACCTCGGGATACAAATGGCCTTCGGTGTGGATTAACCTGACTTCGCCACCGATAGCCTTTATGCAGGCCGCCATCAGAATGGAATGATCGTCGCAGTCGCCTCCTAAATGGTTGATGGATTCTGAAGCTTTTGCAAAATAATCAAGCCCTTTTGGATCGGGAACATAATTCCATTGATTGATGGTTTTGAATACTGAAAAGTATCTGATAATGTTGCCATATTTTCCATAATATCCTTCTTCGTTAAAGTATCTCAGAGAGGCTTCAATGGCAAAGTTTCTCACTTCAGTGTTTTGATAGTCAATAGCTTCCTTTATTTTTTCCGCATTTCGTATGGTCATTTTATGCTCGGATAGAAAGGGAACTTTTACCGGATTGGTTTCTACGTAGTTAAGAATATCTAAATAAGATTTTTTTATTTGATTAAAGGAATAAATGTCCAAGAGTTGAACAATGGTCATGCTAAATAGAAAAAAAATTACAAAACTGATTACAAATTTTTTATTTAGGAAGCGGATTAAGGTAAAAGTTGGTACAAAAACCAGAATAAAGCTTAGGAGCATATCAATACGAATGGTCAATCCAAAATCGACGACAAGACTTGGAAAATACCGATAAACAATGATAAATAATGGTGCGGTAATGATTAATGCGATTAAAGTAGAGACACCAATATACAAATATTTCATCCCTTTGGAGGAGGATTTCAAATAGAAATTATCCATAGGTTGTGATCTTATCTTATTCACATTCATATTGTTATTAAAATCATTCAAAAGGTATTATACTTTGAAATAAAAAGGTACTTTTGCGGTTTGCAAAATTAAAGATTATTGTACTTTAAAATGGATAATTATGAATAAATTAAGTAGTCTCTTTGTATTATTGGTTATTTCGCTATTAACCGTAGGTGTTTTGACGAGTTCAACCACGAAGAAGAAAAAATCTTGGAAAGGAATAATAACCTATTCAATCAGTTATGATGGGGAGGGCATTACGCCAGCTTCGATTGCAAATGCGCCAAAATCGACTCGTGTAAAAGTAATGGGTGATAAAAGTGCCACTGAAATGCTTATCGGTCCGGTTACTATTACCGAAGTTCAAAATCCTGAGTTCGATTTGCATCTGCAATTAATCGAGTATATGGATAAAAAGTACGTGGTTAAAAAGAAATTGAGCGAAGAAAAAGATACCACCGAGTTTCCTTATGAAGTAACCATTGATTTGGTTAATGAAACTAAAATGATTTGTACATATCCTTGCAATAAGGCCGTTGTTACCTTAACTCCCAAAGATAGTTCAGGAACAGAACATGTTTTTAATTGTTATTATTCCACCGAATTAGGCGACGAAACAACCAATAAGGACGATGATATATATAGTCAAGTTCCCGGAATGCTCTTAGAGTTTTCAATGGTTCAGGGTCCGGTTATAATGTCATATCTTGCTACTGAAGTAAAAAAAGGTAGTGTTTCTGATGCTGATTTCCTTGTCCCAACGGATTTTAAAGTAGTCACCGAAGAAGAGTTGCAAAAAGAGTTTGGTGGTTAATCGACTGATAATTAATGGGATCGAAGTCTAAAGAAAAGCCAAAAAATTCGCTTCGGGTTGAAAATGAACCCAAAGTGAAAAAAGTGAAGTCATCAAACGGCTCGCCGAAGAAACGTAGCTTTAATCTCAAGTTAGATTGGATTAAGGATGAAAGATTCGCCAGAGTGTTTGGTCTAATCCTTCTTGGATTTTCATTTTATCTTTTGATTGCATTTGTGTCTTATTTTATCAATTGGTTTCGTTTCACCAGCGACGACATTTTTACAAATATTAGTTTTTCACGAGTTTTATTTGACCAAACTTTGGTCGTAAATAATTGGACAGGTAGGTTAGGCGCTGCGTTTAGTACGTTGTTTATTAAAAACTGGTTCGGTTTATCATCGGTTTATTTTCTATTGCTTTTCTTCAATCTGGGGCTGAAATGGCTCACTGGAATTACTCTAATCAGATTGCGATATTTTTTTACTCACGGTGTGTTCCTTGTTTTGTGGTTGTCCATTTCATTGGGATATTTTTTTCAAACCGGCAGAATTTCCATCTTAGGTGGTGTGGTTGGTTTTGAATTAAGCCAATGGTTCAATGGTTTATTAGGAAAATCCGGAACTTTTATCTTGGTGCTAATCAGTTTGTTAAGTTATCTCATTATCGGCTTTAATGTTCACTTTCTTCTTAGGAGTTTATTTTCAAGTAAGACTGATGAAATTGCAGATGAAGAAACAGGATTAAGTTATTCAGAATTAGAGTCTTTGATGGCTGATGATGAAGATTCCGTTGAAAAAATAGCAGATTCTATGGAAATGGAAATTACCAACGAATCGGCAATAGAGGAGGAAAGTTATCCGGATTTGGAAGACGCATTCCATGAAATTAAACTGGATACTTCTGTTTCGGAAACAGATACAATTGACGAAAACGATGGTTTTGCAGTAGAAATTGCCGAGGGAGATGGGCAGGTTGAGCCAGATAGTGAAAAGCCTGATTCGGACGAAATAGTACATCATACTATTGATACAGAATACGATCCATTAGAGGATTTGCGCGATTTTAAGACTCCGGATTTAGAGTTTCTTAATGACCATGGTTCCAGCAACGAAATAAGTATAAACAAAGAGGAGTTAGAAGCTAACAAGAATAAAATTGTAAAAACACTCTCTGATTATAGTATTGCAATTGACAAAATTAAAGCTACGATTGGTCCAACTATCACGCTATATGAGATAGTTCCTGCTCCAGGCATTCGAATATCTAAGATTAGAAATTTGGAAGATGATATAGCGCTGAGTTTATCTGCTTTAGGTATCCGTATTATTGCTCCAATTCCCGGACGAGGAACAATCGGTATTGAGGTTCCTAATCAAAAACCGGAAATTGTTTCGATGAAAACGGTTTTGAGTTCTGAGAAATTTCAAACTTTTAAAGGCGAACTTCCGGTGGCCATTGGAAAAACGATTTCCAATGAAACTTTTGTATTCGATTTGACAAAGATGCCACACTTATTAATGGCAGGTGCTACAGGACAAGGAAAATCAGTTGGGCTTAATGCTGTAATTACCAGTTTGTTATATAAAAAACACCCCGCTCAGGTCAAATTTGTGATGGTCGATCCCAAAAAGGTGGAGCTTTCGTTGTATTCGAAAATTGAGCGACATTATTTAGCCAAACTTCCCGAAAAGGCCGAAGCAATCATAACTGATGTTCACGACGTTGTAACGACACTTAATTCATTGTGTATGGAAATGGATCATCGTTACGACTTATTGAAAGATGCACAGGTGCGCACGATTAAAGAATATAATGTCAAATTTGTTCAGCGACAGCTCAATCCACAAAATGGACATCGTTATTTGCCTTATATAGTGCTTATTGTTGACGAGTTTGCTGACTTGATAATGACAGCCGGTAAGGAAGTGGAAGGCCCCATCGCTCGATTGGCGCAGTTAGCTCGGGCTATTGGTATTCATTTGATTATTGCCACTCAGCGGCCTTCGGTGAATATTATTACCGGAGTCATTAAAGCAAATTTTCCGGCACGTATCGCTTTTAGAGTAACTTCAAAAATTGACAGCCGAACAATTCTCGACACTGGCGGAGCCGATCAATTGATAGGTCGTGGTGATATGTTATTCTCCACCGGTGGAAACTTGATAAGGATTCAATGTGCTTTTGTGGATACTCCAGAAATTGAAGAAATTGTCGATTATATTGGCAATCAAAGAGGCTATTCTTCTGCAATGGAGCTGCCAGAGTATATTGATGAAAATTCTCCACAAAAAGACCTTGATATGGATGATAGAGATGAAATGTTTGAAGAAGCAGCTCGACTTATCGTTCAGCATCAGCAGGGTAGTACTTCGCTGATTCAAAGGAAATTGAAACTAGGTTACAATCGCGCAGGGCGCATTATCGATCAATTAGAAGCTGCCGGTATTGTTGGGCCTTTTGAAGGATCCAAAGCGCGCGAAGTTCGAATTTCAGATCTTAATTATTTGGAACAGTTTTTGAAAAACTTAAATGATAACTAAACCAATTAAACTATGCGATTATTATTTTTAACACTCTTAAGTGTTTTTATATCCGTAAATTCTTTCTCCCAAGTTGATGATACCAAATCTCGGGAAATTCTTAATAAGGTAAGCGAAAAGGCAAAAGCATATTCCAATATGAAGTTTGCATTTACCTATAAAATGGACGATAAAAAGAATAAAATTAAAGACAGTCTCGATGGAGTTGTGGTGATGAGCGGAAATAAATTCAATCTCGACTTTATGGGGCGGAAGATTATCAGTGATGGAGTTACCGTTTGGCAGTATGATCCTGATGCTGAAGAAATTCAAATCTCAAATGTGGCTGAAGATCAAGAGGCTTTCAATCCGGGTAAACTCCTAACCGGTTATGATAAATCCTTCAGAACTAAGTTGATAAAGACGATTACTGAAAAAGGACTTCATTATCATATCATTGATTTATACCCTCAAGAAGGAAAATCATACTATAAAATCAGACTTAAAGTTGCCGCTAAGGAATCGCAGGTTGTTGAAGGAATCATTTTTAATAAGGATGGGGCAACTTATACTTATATTGTAAAGAAATTTGAAACTAATTTAAAACTAGCTGCTAATTATTTTTCTTTAAATCCAAAAGATTATCCTGATGCTGAGGTTGTTGACCTTCGGTAAACTACTTAAACACTGAAAAAAAAGCCGCTGATTTTACAGCGGCTATTTTTTATCTATTAAAGATAAAAAGCTATATCACCATGTCGTTAACGAGGGTTGCAGCATCTGTCAGAGTTACTGCTGAAAACACTTTCAAACCGGATTGGTCAATAATGTCTTTACCTTCTTCCGCATTCGTTCCTTGAAGTCGAACGATGATTGGAATATCAATTTCGCCAAGGTTTTTGTATGCTTGAACGATGCCATTAGCTACACGGTCGCAACGGACAATTCCACCAAATATATTTACTAAAATCGCTTTAACGTTAGGGTCTTTCAGAATAATTCTGAATGCTTGTTCAACCCTTTCAGCACTTGCTGTGCCTCCAACGTCAAGGAAATTTGCCGGATCGCCACCGCTCATTTTAATAATATCCATAGTGGCCATTGCAAGCCCGGCGCCATTTACCATGCAACCAACATTTCCATCAAGTTTAACATAGTTAAGGTCGTATTTTCCGGCTTCCACTTCCATTGGGTCTTCTTCATCAATATCGCGCATTGCAGCAATATCTGGATGCCGATATAATGCGTTATTGTCGATAACTACTTTAGCATCAGCAGCATAAATTAAGTCGTCTTTAGTTTTTACAACCGGATTAATCTCGAAAAGAGAAGCATCAATGCCAACATAAGCATTATATAGTGCAGTAACAAATTTGCCCATTTCTTTAAAAGCCTTTCCGCTTAAACCCAAATTAAAAGCTATTTTTCTCGTTTGAAATGGCATTATACCTACTTTAGGGTCAATTTCTTCCGTGAAAATTAGTTCAGGTGTTTCCTCAGCAACTGCTTCAATATCCATTCCACCTCTTGGTGAATACATTATCATGTTTTTGCCGGTAGCACGATTCAATAAAACACTCATGTAAATTTCGGCAGGCTCTGATGGTCCATCGTAAAATATGTTTTGTTCAATATAAACCTTTCTAACCAATTTACCTTCTTTTTTGGTTTGTGGTGTAACTAAATGCATTCCAATAATTTGATTTGCATAATCTTTTACTTGATCAATGGTTTTGGCAATTTTTACACCACCGCCTTTTCCTCGACCGCCTGCATGTATTTGTGCTTTGACTGCCCAATACTCTAAACCGGTTTCTTCAGTGATTTTTTTTGCAGCTTCATAAGCTTCTTCTGGGGTGAATGCAACCAGTCCCATTGGAACTGAAACTCCATACTTTTTCAAGATTTCCTTGCTTTGGTATTCGTGTAAGTTCATATTCTGAAAGATTTATATTTAATTGTTTATATGTTTGAAATTCGTGGCCAAATGTACAGTTTTTTGCTCCATTTCCAAGAAATGATTTTAAAAATATATCAGTTTTGAGCTTGTTGTATGTCAGGTGATTTATTTAATGGATGATATATGTTGATTTGTAATTAGTTTTCAGTTTTACTATATAACTAACATTTCCATCATTATTAATATTATAAAAGCTATTGCAAGAATTGCCAGCAATAGCATAATGGAACTGATTATTATACCGGCAATTGCTAAACTTTTGCCTTCCTGATACTCTTTGCTTCTGTTGATTTGAGTAAGTCCACGTATTGAAAATATTAATCCTAAAATATATAAAATCGGTGCTAAAAAACCAACAAAAGGAAGAATTACACTGATTAATCCGGCAATAGAAAGCCAGAAACCAAGCAAAGCAGAAGAATTCTTTTTTGGAGGTGTTTGTGGGTCTTGTGTGGGATTTTTCTCTTTTTCTTTCTTCTTAAACGATTTTTTCAAATGTGTCTCATTTGTTACAATTGCGCTGTCGCTGTTGATAATATCAGAATTCTTTTCCTGTTGGATGCTATCGGAATCTGTTTTGGTATTTACAGAATTTTGATAGGATTCACCAATTGGGTTATTGGCGCATTGTTGCTCCTTTTCTAAATCTATTTTGTTTTTTTCAATAATTCCGGCTGGATATTCCGAGGTTGATGTTGTTTTTCTTTTGAATTTATTGTTTTGGGCAAAACTCTCCGGTTGGAATCGTGATGTTGTTGAGCAGGATGCAATAAGAAGCGAAGTGATTAGCGCTAGTAATGCGAATGGTAAAATTTTGATATTCATTGTGTTGTCTATTAAAATAATGAAAAATCGAATTTGAAGACAAAGAAGGATGATGATTAATGTCTTAGCTGTAAAAATAGGATTTTTTCGTTTCTAACAGATATTTATTCAAATTTTTCCCAAATATCACCCGTGGGATATGGTGCAAGGATTGAAACAGATTGTTTGGAAACAGGATGTAAAAAGGATAAAGACCTTGCATGTAGGGAGATTGAAGCATTTTTGTTACTTCTTGGCGCGCCATATTTCAAATCGCCTTTGATTACGCATCCGATGTCCGAAAGTTGTACTCTGATTTGGTGGTGTCGTCCGGTAAACAGTTCAATTTCAACAAGATGATAATTATCTATGGATTTTAAAAGAGTGTATTTTAGCTTGGCTAATTTTGCTCCGGCAGTTTTAGAGTTTGAAACGTAAGATTTGTTCTGTTTTTCGTTTTTTATCAGCCATTGCTCTAAAACGTCCGAATCCTTGGGAGGCCTTTTTGCAACTACGGCATGATAGACTTTTGTCAATTCTCCATCCTTAATTTGCTGGTTCATCCGACTTAATGCCTTACTGGTTTTGGCATAAACTAATGCCCCGCTTACCGGACGATCGAGTCGATGAACAGTTCCCAAAAAGGCTTCTCCCGGTTTGTTATATTTCCAAACTAGATATTTTTTAACAGCATCCGAAAGGGGAGAGTCGCCAGTTTTATCACCTTGCACAATCTCGGAGGGTAATTTGTTGATGATTATCAGGTGATTATCTTCAAATAATATCCTGTTGCTTATGGAAGAAGGATTCCAATCAGTACTGTTCGCGCTCATTTGGAAAATCCATGGTCTTTACATCATTAATATAGGTTGCCACAGCCCCTAATATTTCTTCTTTTAAATTGTGATATCGTCTTAAAAAACGTGGTGAAAATTCTTGAGTAATTCCGAGCATATCGTGCAAAACTAAAACTTGACCATCAACTCCGGAACCGGCACCGATTCCAATGGTTGGAATTTTGAGCGATGCAGTAACTTCATGAGCCAAAACTGCGGGAATTTTTTCAAGGATGAGGGCAAAACATCCGGCCTGTTCTAAGATTTTTGCATCTTCACGAAGTTGGTTTGCTTCTTCTTCAACAGTTGCACGAACCACATAAGTTCCAAATTTATGAATGCTTTGCGGGGTTAAACCTAAGTGACCCATTACAGGAATTCCGGCAGAAATGATTCGTGTTATCGATTCTAATATTTCATGGCCTCCCTCCATCTTCACAGCATTGGCTCCGGATTCTTTCATGATTCGGATTGCTGAGCTTAAAGCCTCCTTAGAGTTTCCCTGATAAGTGCCAAATGGTAAGTCAACTACTACCAAAGGTCTTGATACAGCGCGCATTACAGATGCCGCGTGATAAATCATATCGTTTAAAGTTATTGGCAAAGTCGTCTTGTGACCGGCCATTACATTGGAAGCAGAATCTCCAACTAATATCACATCTATATTCGCTTGATCAAGTATTTTAGCCATCGAAAAATCGTAGGCGGTAAGCATGGCAATTTTTTCACCTTTCAACTTCATCTCCTGAAGAACATGAGTTGTCACTTTACTCTTATTTACTCTATTGGCTGTTGACATATTATTCGATTTAAAACTGCAAAAATAGGTTTTTTGTTAATACTGCATTTCGATTTGAATTTTGTGAGGGATTCTATTATAGAATTTTCCATTCTTTAAATTTAAAATTAGTGCTACAGTCTTATTATTTAAAGTGTTATAATGAATTATGGTTTTTTTCGCTGAAAACTTGAGTGTGCAATGATTTTGCAAAATTAGATTTGAAAAGTTTGTTATTAAAGGAAGTAACAGATACAATTCCCTTAACTGAGTTCGTCAAAAATATCTCATCAGCCTTATTTAAATCCGTTTCGGAGATAGTTTGTTCAACAATATAATAAGGTGTCAGATTGGATAATTTCAATATTTGTTTTCTCATTACCCCGTCAATCGGACCATCGGAAAGGGGAGGGGTGCTTATTTGATTGCCTCTGCGAACGAATACATTTGAGGAGGTTGCTTCAATGATGTTTCCATTCGTGTTCTTTATTAAAACATCTTCATATCCATTTTCCTTTGCAAATATGGAGGCTAAAACGTAAAGTATTGAACTCGTGGTTTTAAATCGGCCAAAATCCGAAATAGGTTTTTCGTTTTTTGAATAAATCCCAATTGTCTCTATTGATGATTGTAATGATTGCGGAGCAAGTTCTTGAATCTCAATAAGGTAATCGAAATTATTATTAAGAGGAAGGTATTTTCCGCCTGATTTCCTAATCACGCTTAACCTAAGGATTGCATCTTTGAAGTCTTTTGAAATAAACTCAATCTCATCTTTAATCGTATCGAGTGAATTGTTTGTTTCAATCCCGATTGTTTGACAGGCCGATTCCAATCTGACAAAATGGTCGTCAAGAAACCTTGGTTGAAAATTCTCGATTCGCATCGATTCAAATAATCCATCACCATATTTAAAAGCTCTGTTTTCCCATTTAAACTGATCCATTTCAGGCAATATTTCCAATCCGTTAAAAATTCTTTTCATTGAGTTTACTATAAATGATGTATGGGTTTTCGATTTTCTTTGTGGTAAAACCCTCGATTTAAAATCAATCTAATTGTGGTCAAAAATAGGAAATGTTTTTATATCACTTCAATTCGTTTATTGTCAGTTTGTCAGTTTAGTAGAGGTGGCACTAACTTTGACAAATCCGCCAAATTCATGAGAAAATGTATAACCATTAAAATATTTAAGGATGCAAAAAGGTAAAATAAATGTTCAAACAGAGAATATTTTTCCTGTTATAAAGAAGTTTCTGTATTCCGACCACGAAATTTTTCTTCGTGAATTGGTATCGAATGCTGAGGATGCTACCGAAAAAATGAAAGCTCTAATTCGCGGTGGAAAAACGGAGGCTGAGGCTGGCGATTTGACTATAAAGATTGTTCTTGATTCAAAGAAGAAAACTTTAAAAATCATGGATAGGGGTATTGGTATGACAGCAGAGGAAGTTGACAAATACATCAATCAAATTGCTTTTTCGAGTGCCGAAGAATTTCTTGAAAAGTATAAAGAAATTGATGGAACCAACATTATAGGACATTTTGGTTTGGGCTTCTATTCTGCTTTTATGGTCGCTGAGAAAGTTGAGATTTTAACAAAATCGTACAAAGACGGTCCGGAAACAAAAGCGGTGCGCTGGGAATGTGACGGAAGTCCTGAATATACTTTGTCGGAAGCGGAGAAAGAAGAACGTGGAACAGAAATTACGCTTCATATTGCTGAGGATTCTAAAGAATTTCTTGAGGAAAATCGAATTTTATCTATCTTGAATAAATATTGTAAGTTTTTACCAGTCGAAATTGAGTTTGGAACTGAATCTAAATGGGTTGATGATGAAAAAAAGAAAGACAAAGAGGGCAATCCTGAAAAGAAAGAGATCAAAGTTCCAAGAATAATTAATAATCCTCATCCTATTTGGAAAAAAGCACCAGCCGATCTAACGGAAGAAGATTACAAATCCTTCTATAGAGAGCTTTATCCTATGCAATTCGATGAGCCATTGTTTTGGATTCATCTAAATGTCGATTATCCATTTAACTTAACCGGGGTTTTGTATTTTCCGAAAATTAAGAAGAATATTGAAGTTCAGAGAGATAAGATTCAATTATATTCCAATCAAGTTTTTATAACGGATGATGTCAAGGATATTGTTCCGGAGTTTCTCACCCTGCTTCATGGTGTAATTGATTCTCCCGATATTCCTTTGAATGTGAGTCGTTCGTATTTGCAGAGTGATAGCAACGTTAAGAAGATTTCAAATCATATTACTAAAAAAGTTGCCGATAAACTGGAAGACCTTTTTAAAGCAGATCGCGAATCGTTCAGTAAAAAATGGGACGATATTAAGGTATTCATCCAATATGGAATGCTTTCAGACGAGAAGTTTAGCGAAAAGGCAGAAAAGTTTACACTTTTAAAAAATATTGAAAAAGAATATTTTACAATTGATGAATACAAAAATAAGATTTCCACGAACCAAACGGATAAGGATGGAAATTTAGTGGTTCTCTATAGTACGGATGAAAATGCGCAATACACCTACATTCAAAAAGCTAAAGATAGAAACTACGATGTTTTAGTAATGGATGGCATTTTGGACAATCACTTTATCAATCATATTGAGCAAAAGTTGGAAAAAACTACCTTCTCCAGAGTTGATGCCGAAACGATTGACAAGCTGATTAAGAAGGAGGAACAGCAAGCCAGCAAAATAACCGAGGAAGAGCAAAATAAAATTAAGCCCCTTTTTGAGCAAGTGGACGACAAAATACAATACTCGGTTGTTTTTGAAAGTCTTAGCGAAACTGAGCAGCCTGTGTTAATTACCAGACCTGAATGGATGCGGAGGATGAAAGATATGCAAGCACTTGGAGGTGGCGGAATGAGTTTTTATGGCGATTTGCCCGACCAATTGAATTTAGTTGTCAATTCCAATCATCCGGTTATATACGATTTGGTTTCCAAGTCAGAATCGGAGGATTCGAAAAACATTGTCAATCAGCTTGTTGATTTGGCACTGCTATCTCAAAATCTACTCACCGGAAAGAAATTGGCAGATTTTATCCAACGATCAGTGGAAATAATTAAGAAGGATAAGTAGAAAACTTTATTAGAAATAAAACAGGGTTGCCGTTTCAATGGCAACCCTTTTTGTTAAAGTTGAGCGGTAAACGGGACTCGAACCCGCGACCCTCAGCTTGGGAAGCTAATGCTCTACCACCTGAGCTATTACCGCAAAACAAGCTGCAAATATACATTAAATCACGATTTTAAAGGAGTTTAAAAAAAATATTTTATTTAATTGAAATTTAATTTGGAGATTAAAAAAATATTTCTACTTTTGCAGCCGCAATTTTTCAAACTATTATAGTTTGGTTTTGTGAACGTTAAACGAAAATAGAATAAGGAACCTGATAAGGTCAAGCCGTTATAGGTTTCGTAAGTGTAGAGCACTTAAGGTTTGAAGATTTAGATAATAAATCCTTCCTTAAACTTTTTTCCATTTAAATTATTGAATATTAAACTGTTAAGAGTTTGATTAAAGATTTTTCGCAATTGTAGAAAAGTTTTCATCAAACCTGAGCCGTAATAAGATACTTTTGCAGCCCCATTTTCGGGGATAATACGAAATATTAAATGAATTAATTTTTAGCAGATTATGCCAACAATTCAACAGTTAGTAAGAAAAGGACGCAAAAAGCTTACAGACAAGTCTAAGTCTCCGGCATTGGAGTCTTGCCCTCAACGAAGAGGTGTTTGCGTTCGCGTTTATACCACAACTCCCAAAAAGCCTAACTCAGCAATGCGTAAGGTGGCTCGGGTTCGTTTAACCAATGGTAAAGAGGTTAATGCGTATATTCCGGGTGAAGGCCATAATTTACAAGAACACTCGATTGTTCTAATTCGCGGCGGGAGAGTTAAAGATTTGCCAGGTGTTCGTTATCATATCATTCGTGGTGCTTTAGATACCCTTGGAGTGGATTCAAGAACTCAACGTAGGTCTAAATATGGAGCTAAACGTCCTAAGCAGAAAAAATAATTTTAAAGATTTTCAAGCATGAGAAAGCAGAAACCAAAAGTACGAATCATACTTCCCGACCCAAAATTTAAAGACGTCGTTGTTTCAAAATTTGTAAATAATTTGATGTTGGTAGGGAAGAAAAATATTGCTTACAATATTTTTTACGATGCAATGGATATCGTTGGCGACAAAATGAAAGATGAGCCAACGGTGGAAATTTTCAAAAAGGCCTTAGCTAACGTTACTCCTTCCGTAGAGGTTAGAAGTCGTCGTATAGGTGGTGCCACATTTCAAATTCCATCCGAAATTCCTGCCAATAGAAAACAATCTATCGGCATGAAATCTCTTATCACTGCTGCACGCAAGCGTCATGAAAAATCCATGGCCGCTAAGCTCGCCGGTGAGATTATGTCAGCATACAAAGAAGAAGGTACCGCTTACAAAAAGAAAGAGGATACCCACCGTATGGCTGATGCCAATAAAGCCTTCTCACATTTTAGATTTTAATAAAGAATCAACGAAATGGCAAATTTAGAAAGAACAAGGAATATTGGTATCATGGCCCATATCGACGCCGGTAAAACTACAACTACCGAGCGGATTCTTTACTATACCGGAAAAAATTATAAGATTGGGGAGGTTCATGATGGTGCTGCCACCATGGATTGGATGGTACAGGAGCAAGAACGTGGTATTACTATTACATCTGCTGCAACTACTGTTTTTTGGAATCGTAACGATATTCAGCACAAGATAAATATTATCGATACTCCCGGTCACGTTGATTTTACCGTTGAAGTTGAACGCTCATTGCGCGTTCTCGATGGAGCTGTAGCTCTGTTCTGTGCAGTTGGCGGTGTTGAACCTCAATCAGAAACCGTTTGGCGTCAGGCTACCAAATATAAAGTTCCTCGTCTTGGTTTCATTAACAAAATGGATCGTAGCGGAGCCGACTTTTTTGATGTAGTTACTCAAATTCGTGAAAGACTTGGCACTAATCCTGTTCCAATTCAAATTCCAATTGGTGCTGAAGAAAAATTTCAAGGTGTTGTTGACCTAATTCAAAATAAAGCCTTTGTTTGGGACGATTCCAGTCAGGGCGTTGTTGTTTCTGAAGTGCCGATTCCTGAAGATTTGGTTTCAACGGTCGAAGAATACCGAATGAGATTAATTGAAGGTGTTGCGGAAGAAAGTGACGAGCTTCTTGAAAAATTTATGGACAATCCGGATTCTATCACCGATGATGAGATTCGTTTTGCCATTCGTAAAGCCACTATCGATATGCGAATTACACCAATCATGTGTGGTTCTGCTTTCAAAAATAAAGGAGTTCAAATGTTGCTCAATGCAATTATCGACTTCCTTCCAAGTCCTTTAGATATTGAAGCTGTTCATGGTATCAATCCAGATACTCAAAAAGAAGAAATTAGAAGAGTTAGTGAAAGTGAGCCATTTGCTGCATTAGCATTCAAAATCGCCACAGATCCTTTTGTAGGACGTATCGCTTTCTTCCGAGTTTACTCCGGCGCTTTAGATGCTGGTTCTTATGTTTTTAATACTAATACCAACAAAAAAGAACGTATTAGTCGTGTAATGCAAATGCACGCCAATAAGCAAAATCCGCTCGATCGTATCGAAGCCGGTGACATTGGTGCAGCAGTTGGTTTCAAAACTATTCGCACAGGAGATACTCTTTGTGATGAAAAACATCCTATAGTGTTGGAATCTATGACTTTCCCTGATCCTGTAATCAGTATTGCAATTGAGCCTAAAACTCAAAAGGATTTGGATAAGTTAGGAGCATCTTTGGCTAAACTTGCCGAAGAAGACCCAACTTTCAAAGTCAAAACAGATGAAGAAACCGGTCAGACTATTATTAGTGGGATGGGTGAGCTTCATATCGAAATCTTAGTTGACCGCTTGAGACGTGAGTTTAAAGTGGAATGCAATCAAGGACAACCGCAAGTGGCATATCGTGAGGCCATTATTGGTTCTACTGAACACCGTGAAGTTTACAAAAAACAAACCGGAGGTCGTGGTAAATTTGCCGATATTCAATTTGAGATTGGCCCTGCCGATGCCGGCGTTGTTGGACTTCAATTTATTGATGACATTAAGGGTGGAGTGATTCCTAAAGAGTTTGTACCTTCCATTCAAAAGGGATTCCAATCAGCAATGACTAATGGTACTTTAGCCGGATTTGAAGTGGAAAGCATGAGAGTGCGTCTTTTCTTCGGTTCATACCATTCTGTGGATTCCGACCAACTAAGTTTTGAGCTTGCGGCACGAATTGGATTCAAGAATGCAACGCGAAAAGTAAAACGAGCTCTTCTTGAACCAATTATGAAACTTGAAGTTGTAACACCTGAAGAATATATGGGTGATGTAATTGGAGACTTAAATAAGCGTCGAGGTATCATCAATGGTGTTACTGCTAAAGATGCTGTGCAAATTATAAAAGCCGAAGTTCCTTTGGCGAATATGTTCGGTTACGTAACCTCACTTCGTACTTTATCCAGCGGTCGCGCTACAAGTTCGATGGAGTTTGGTAAGTACGAAATCGTTCCAGATTCAATAGCAGAAGAAATTATCAATAAATAGATTTATTAAAGATGAGTCAAAAAATTAGAATAAAGCTTAAATCTTACGATTTTAATCTGGTTGATAAATCAGCCGAGAAAATTGTTAAGACGGTTCGCGCTACCGGAGCTATAGTTAACGGTCCAATTCCGCTTCCAACAAATAAGCGTATTTACACCGTACTTCGTTCCACATTCGTGAATAAGAAGTCCCGTGAGCAGTTTCAGTTTTCTACATACAAAAGATTACTGGACATTTACAGTACCTCTTCTAAGACCATTGATGCTCTTATGAAGATGGAATTGCCCAGCGGTGTTGAAGTGGAAATTAAAGTGTAATTATTCGTAAAAGATAATAGAGATGTCCGGAATAATAGGAAAAAAGATTGGGATGACCAGTGTCTATGACGAAAACGGTAAAAATATACCTTGTACCGTAATCGAAGCAGGCCCTTGTGTTGTTACCCAAATCAAGACAATGGAGAAAGATGGATACAGTGCTGTCCAGCTTAGCTATGATGATAAATCGGAAAAACGCACACCAAAGGCGCTAATAGGTCATTTCAAAAAGGCCGGTATTACTCCAAAACGCAAGGTTGTAGAATTTACTCGTTTTGAAGAACGTAAAGAGTTTGGTGAGGTTGTTAAAGTAGATGTATTTACTGAAGGAGAATACGTTGACGTTGTGGGTGTAAGCAAAGGTAAAGGTTTTCAGGGAGTTGTTAAGCGTCATGGCTTTGCAGGTGTTGGTGATGCTACACACGGTCAGCATAACCGACTGAGAGCACCCGGTTCGTTAGGAGCCTCTTCTTACCCTTCAAGAGTTTTTAAAGGCATACGAATGGCAGGTCAAACTGGAAATCATCGTGTTAAGATTATCAACTTACAAGTTGTAAAGATTGATGCTTCCAGAAATTTGTTAGTGGTTAAAGGCGCTGTACCAGGGCCAAGTGGTTCATACGTAATTATAGAACGATGGAGTTAGAAGTATTAAAAATAACAGGTGAAAAAACGGGAAGAACCGTTTCATTGGACGATTCTGTTTTTGGAATCACCCCAAATGATCATGCAATTTATCTTGATGTAAAACAATATCAGGCAAATCAGCGTCAGGGAACTCATAAATCTAAAGAGCGTTCGGAAGTTAGCGGAAGTACCCGTAAATTGAAACGTCAAAAAGGAACCGGAACCGCACGTCTTGGTGATGTTAATTCACCTGTTTTACGTGGAGGTGGTAGAGCTTTTGGACCGAAACCTCGTGACTATGGTTTTAAGCTCAATAAAAAGGTGAAACGACTTGCTCGTAAATCTGCTTTGACCTATAAAGCTCAACAGGCTGACATTATTGTAATAGAGGATTTTTCTTTTGAAAACATCAAAACTAAGAATTACGTTAAATTGCTTAATGATTTGAAAGTTAATGATGTGAAAACATTACTATTAACAAGCCAAATAGATCAGCATATTTATATGTCAGGCCGCAATATTCCCACAGTGAGTGTCAGGCTTGCTGCCGATATTACTTCGTTTGAAGTATTACGTGCAAAAAAATTGATATTGCAGGAATCCGCTGTTAAAGTAATTGAAGAAACCCTCAATAAGTAAACATTTAAAAATTAAATACAATGGAAATTATTGAAAGGCCTATTATTTCTGAAAAGATGTCGATGTTGACTGATAAACTCAATCGTTATGGGTTTATCGTAAATCGAAAATCAAATAAAATTCAGATAAAGCAGGCAGTTGAAAAGATGTACGATGTTGAAGTTGTGGAAGTTAATACCATGAATTATTCCGGTAAAACTAAATCACGTGCAACTAAAGCGGGCTATATACCCGGACGGACGAAAGCTTTTAAAAAGGCTGTCGTAACATTAGCAGAAGGTCAAACTATTGATTTTTACAGTAATATTTAGGAGAAATGGCTTTAAAGAAATACAAACCAACAACCCCGGGTCAACGCTTTAAAATAATAAGCGACTATGACGAGATAACTACTGCAACTCCCGAAAAGAGTTTGCTGGCTCCTAAGAAAAGGTCAGGTGGTAGAAATAGTGAAGGAAAAATGACAATGCGTTATATTGGTGGCGGTCACAAGCAAAAATATCGTATCATCGATTTTAAACGCGACAAGGATGGTATCCCTGCAATGGTAAAAACTATTGAGTACGATCCTAATCGCACTGCGCGTATTGCTTTAGTTGTTTATGCTGATGGAGAGAAGAAATATATCATTGCTCCAAATGGTTTGACCGTTGGCACAAAAATCCTATCAGGAAAGGCAGCCACTCCCGAAGTAGGCAATACGATGTTCCTTGCTGATATTCCATTCGGAACCATCATTCATAATATTGAATTGCGACCAGGTCAAGGAGCAAAAATGGCAAGGTCGGCCGGAGCTTATGCGCAATTGGTTAGCCGTGATGGAAAGTATGCTATACTTAAGATGCCCAGTGGTGAAACTCGAATGATTCTTCAGACGTGCCGCGCCACTATTGGTGTAGTTTCAAATCCTGACCACACGCTTGAACGCAGTGGTAAAGCCGGAAGAACCAGATGGCTCGGACGTCGTCCACGTGTTAATGCAGTGCGTATGAACCCAGTAGATCACCCAATGGGCGGAGGTGAAGGCCGTTCGACCGGAGGTCATCCACGTTCACGTAAAGGTATTCCTGCAAAAGGATTCCGCACACGCGACAAGAAAAAGGCAAGTGATAAGTATATCGTTGATAGAAAGAAGAAATAATAGCATTTAAACGAAACGCAATATGAGTAGGTCATTAAAGAAAGGTCCTTATATACATTACAAGTTAGAGAAACGAGTAGTAGAAGCTCAAGAAGCAGGTAAAAAGTCGGTGATTAAAACATGGTCGCGTGCTTCAGTGATTTCTCCTGATTTTGTTGGACTTACAATTGGTGTTCACAACGGAAATAAATTTATACCCGTTTATATTTCTGAAAATATGGTTGGTCACAAGTTAGGCGAATTTAGCCCAACTCGTACTTTTAGAGGCCACGCCGGTAACAGAAAAAAAGGTAAATAATAATCTAAAAACTTAAACAATGGGTTCTAGAAAGAATAAACGTGCTGAAATGGTTAAGGAAGCCAAGAAAACGACATATTTTGCTAAGCTTGTCGATGTTCCTACCTCTCCCCGTAAAATGAGATTGGTTGCCGATATGGTGCGTGGCCGTGAAGTAAATGATGCCTTAGCAATTTTGAAGTATTCACCAAAAGAGGCATCGAATCGAGTATATAAGCTTTTATTATCTGCCATTTCAAACTGGCAGCAGAAAAATGAAGGTCAACGGATTGAAGACGCTCATCTATTCATCAGCGAAATATTCGTTGATGGCGGAAGAGCCTTGAAACGTTTGCAAACTGCGCCTCAAGGAAGAGCACACCGCGTCCGTAAAAGGTCAAATCACGTGACTATGTACTTAAACAGTCGTGTTTTGTCTGATGGGAAACAGGTTAAAGAGTCAGAAATTAATAACGAATAATAAGAAACTAATGGGTCAGAAAACAAATCCAATAGGGTTAAGATTAGGAATTACACACGGATGGAGTTCCAATTGGTTTGGTGGTCGGAAATTTACCGACAAACTTGTTGAAGACGAGCAAATAAGAAAGTATTTATTTGTACGTTTGGCTAATGCCAGTGTGTCAAAAATATTTATTGAACGTTCTTTAAAGTTAGTTACCATAACTATCAATACTGCACGTCCCGGAATTATTATCGGAAAAGCAGGCTCAGAAGTGGATAAGCTGAAAGAAGAATTAAAGAAAATTACGGATAAAGAAGTTCAGATAAATATTCATGAGATTAAACGTCCGGAACTTGATGCGTTTTTAGTTGGAACTTCGATAGCCAAACAAATCGAAGGTAGGGTTTCCTATCGCCGAGCCGTCAAGACTGCCATTGCATCCACCATGCGTATTGGCGCCGAAGGTATCAAGGTTTTGATAAGCGGTCGTATTGGCGGAGCTGAAATTGCCCGTTCGGAAATGTATAAAGAAGGACGAATTCCACTGCACACCTTGCGCGCCGACATCGATTACACGTGGGTTGAAGCACATACTACTTATGGAAGAATAGGTGTTAAAGTATGGATATTCAAAGGTGAGGTTTATGGTAAGCGTGATTTGATTCTTACACAAGAACCAGCAAAAAAACACCAAAATGTGGAAAATCGACCACGCAGAGCCCGTAAGAGATAGTAATTAGAAAACGATTAAACTTTTGTAATAATGTTACAACCTAAAAAGACAAAATACAGAAAGCAGCAGAAAGGACGCATGAAAGGAAATGTGTCGCGCGGTGCTGAGTTGGCATTTGGCTCGTTCGGAATCAAATCGCTCGAAGAAAACTGGTTGACCGGTCGTCAAATCGAAGCAGCTCGTCAGGCGGTTACACGTCACATGAAACGTGAAGGACAGATATGGATTCGCGTTTTTCCCGACAAACCTATAACCAAAAAGCCTGCTGAGGTTCGTATGGGTAAAGGTAAAGGTGCTCCTGAGATGTTTGTAGCTCGTTGTAAACCAGGCAAGATATTATTTGAAGCTGAGGGTGTTCCTTATGAAGTAGCAAAAGAAGCTTTACGGTTAGCAGCACAAAAATTGCCTGTAAAAACAGCTTTTATAGTGAGACGTGATTATCAGGAATAAAATAATAAAACAATTAGATAAAGATGAAGCAAGAAGTAATTAAAGAGCTCTCGACCGAGGAATTGCAAGAACGCTTGGATGTTGAGAAACTACAACTAAGCAAGATGAAATTGCATCATGCGGTATCACCTATCGAAAATCCTCAAAAGATTAAGGAAACTCGCAAGGTAATTGCCCGAATAATGACCGAATTGAGAAAGCGCGAAATAGCCCGTGCTCAAGAAATGGAAATGGCAAACAACGCAAATTAATCTGTAAGATATGGAAAGCAGAAATTTAAGAAAAGAACGTATCGGTATTGTTACCAGTAATAAAATGGAAAAATCAATTACCGTTAGTGTTGAAAGGAAGTTAAAACATCCTATTTACGGTAAATTCGTAAAAAGTACCAAAAAGTACATGGCTCATGATGAAAAAAATGAGTGTGGCATTGGTGACACCGTCCGGATTATGGAAACCCGGCCATTGAGTAAGAATAAGAATTGGAGATTAGTGGAAATAATAGAGAAAGCTAAGTAATTATGTTACAACAAGAATCCAGAGCTTTAGTAGCAGATAATAGTGGAGCCAAAGAAGTATTGGTAATTCGGGTACTAGGTGGTACAGGACGCCGTTATGCTCATATTGGCGACAAAGTTGTCGTTACTATCAAATCAGCTCTTCCATCAGGAAATGTGAAGAAAGGAAGTGTTTCTAAAGCCGTGGTGGTTCGCACCCGTAAAGAAACCAGACGCGCCGACGGTTCATATATTCGTTTTGACGACAATGCCGTTGTATTGCTTAATGCCAACGATGAAATGCGTGGAACACGTATTTTTGGACCGGTTGCACGCGAATTGCGCGAAAAGAAATTTATGAAAATTGTTTCATTGGCACCTGAGGTGTTATAAACCAATAAAGTAAGAAGTGTTATGCAACCTAAATTGAAAATTAAAAAAGGCGACATCGTTAAGGTAATCGCCGGTGCCTCGAAAGGGAAAGAGGGTAAGGTGCTTGAGGTTTTTCCAAAAACCAACAGGGTGATGGTTGAAGGTGTAAATATAATCTCGAAACACACCAAACCAAATAATGCCGCTCCTCAGGGAGGTATTGTGAAGAAAGAAGCAGCCATCCATTTGTCAAATGTGATGTTAGTTGATAACAAAGGTAACGTAACTCGCGTTGGACGCCGTGTAGAAGGCGACAAAATTGTTCGTTACTCTAAAAAATCAGGGGAGGTAATTAAATAATGTACACACCAAGACTCAAAGAAAAATACCATAAAGAAGTTGTGCCTGCTTTGATGAAGCAGTTTAACTACTCTTCTATCATGGAAGTGCCTAAGATTGTGAAAATCTCTCTCAATCAGGGTGTAGGCTCTGCAATTTCTGATAAGAAAATATTAGATAGTGCAGTGGACGAAATGACATCCATCGCCGGACAAAAAGCTGTAAAAACTGTTTCAAAGAAAGATATCTCAAACTTTAAACTTCGTAAAGGAATGGCTATCGGGGTTCGCGTTACCCTTCGCCGTGAACGAATGTACGAGTTTTTAGATCGTTTGATTTCTATATCGCTACCTCGTGTTCGCGACTTCAGAGGAATCAATGATAAAGGTTTTGACGGTCGTGGCAACTATTCTTTTGGAATTACCGAACAATTGATTTTTCCGGAAATCGTAATTGATAAGGTAACAAAAATTCAAGGAATGAATATCACCATTGTCACTAATGCAAAAACAGATGCTGAGGCATTTGCATTGTTGAAAGAATTTGGATTACCATTTAAAAACTAAAATAATGGCAAAAGAATCAATGAAAGCGCGGGAGCGCAAAAGACAAAAATTAGTTGCAAAGTATGCAGCAAAACGCGCTGCTCTGAAAGAAGCCGGAGACTATGAAGCACTTCAAAAACTGCCCAAAAACAGCTCACCGGTTCGCTTGCACAATCGTTGTGAATTAAGTGGAAGACCTAAAGGCTATATCCGACAATTTGGAATTTCGCGTATAAATTTCCGCGAAATGGCTCTCAAAGGCTTAATCCCTGGTGTTAAAAAAGCAAGTTGGTAAATTATTAAATAAATCAAAAGATGGTAACAGATCAAATTGGCGATTATTTGACACGAATTAGAAATGCCGTAAAAGCTAATCATCGTGTAGTCGAGATTCCTTCATCCAATCTTAAAAAGGCTATTACGAAGATTCTTTTTGAAAAAGGATATATCTTGAGTTATAAATTTGTAGAAACCGAAAATGGTGTTAATAACGTAATAAAAATTGCGTTGAAATATCATCCTCAGACTAAAGCTTCTGCAATTAACACCCTTAAACGTGTAAGTAAACCAGGATTAAGAAAATATGTAGGCAGCGATGAATTGCCTCGCGTATTAAACGGTTTAGGCGTAGCTATCCTCTCCACTTCAAAAGGTGTTATTACGGATAAAGAAGCACGAAACCTTAAAGTGGGTGGTGAAGTGTTGTGTTATGTTAGTTAATTATTAAGATTATAAATTATGTCAAGAATAGGAAAATTACCCATAAATGTACCCAGCGGTGTAGATATTACGATAGCCGATGGCGTAATTACCGTTAAAGGTAAATTGGGGGAATTGAAACAAAGCTATGACCATGAAGTTATTGATATTCAATTTGAAAATCAAACTATCAACGTTCAATGCAATTCGGAAGAAGGGCCACACCGCGCAAAACACGGACTTTATCGTTCTCTGATACACAACATGGTAGTTGGTGTAAGTGAAGGATTTAAAATCACTCAAGAGTTGGTTGGTGTAGGTTATCGCGCCTCAAATACAGGCCAACTACTCGATTTGTCCTTAGGTTATTCTCACCATATATACTTCTTATTACCAGAGGAAGTAAAGGTTGAAACCGTAACTGCTAAAGGAAAAAATCCGCTAATTATCCTCACTTCTCACGATAAACAATTGATTGGACAAGTTGCAGCAAAAATCAGATCGTTGAGGAAACCTGAGCCATACAAAGGAAAAGGTATTCGTTTCCAAAATGAAGATGTCAGACGTAAAGCAGGAAAAGCTTCTGCTAAGAAATAACAGTTAAATTAAAAGCACGATGAATAAAAAAGAATTTCAAAGATCCCGGGCGAAACGCCGCGTGCGTGCCAAAATCTCCGGTACTGGAGAGCGCCCAAGATTGAGTGTTTTTAGAAGTAATAAACAAATATATGCTCAAATTATCGATGACCAAACCGGAACAACTATTGCCTCGGCGTCATCGAAATTGGAAAGCATCGCTTCTAAAAATGCTCCCAAATTAGAAACTGCCAAAATGGTAGGTGTTCTATTGGCCGAAAGAGCTAAAGAAGCCGAAATTGAACAGGTAGTTTTTGATCGTAATGGTTATATTTACCACGGAAGAGTGAAAGCATTAGCTGATGGCGCCCGTGAAGGTGGATTAAAATTTTAAGAAACTATGGCAAATAATGAAATGAAAAGGGTTAAACCCGCTGATATTGAGTATAAAGACCGTTTGGTTAGTATCCAACGTGTTACAAAAGTAACCAAAGGGGGTCGCACCTTCAGCTTCTCGGCAATTGTTGTCGTTGGAAATGAAAATGGCGTTGTTGGCTACGGTTTGGGTAAAGCAAAAGAGGTAACTGCCGCTATCCAAAAAGGTATTGACGATGCAAAGAAGAACTTAATTAAAGTTCCTGTTTTGAAAGGTACCTTGCCTCACGAACAATATGGAAAGTATAGCGGAGCAAAAGTATTTCTTAAACCTGCCTCTCCAGGTACCGGTGTAATTGCCGGCGGTGCTATGCGTGCCGTGCTTGAGAGTGTAGGAGTGCATGATGTACTTGCCAAATCGAAAGGTTCGTCTAACCCACACAGTGTGGTTAAAGCTACATTTGATGCGCTTACCCAGTTGCGCGATGCTGCTATGGTAGCCGAAATGCGTGGTATTAGTGTTAGTAAAGTGTTCAACGGTTAATAGTTAATGTGATGAAGCAATTAAAAATAAAGCAGATACATAGCGTAATCGACCGCCCACAGCGTCAAAAACGTACCATGGTTGCTCTTGGCTTACGAAAAATGAACCAAGAGAAAATTGTCAATGCTACACCCGAAATAATGGGAATGATTGAAGCGGTTAAACACCTGCTTAAAGTGGAAGAAGTTTAATATTAATATTATCTAAAAGATTATATATAATGGATTTAAGTAATCTAAAACCGGCTACAGGCTCGGTCAAAAATCGTAAAAGAATTGGTAGAGGAACCGGTTCCGGTCATGGCGGCACATCAACACGAGGACATAAAGGTGCCAAATCTCGCTCCGGTTTCAAATCCAAACGAGGATTTGAAGGAGGTCAAATGCCTATCTACCGTCGCGTACCAAAGTTTGGCTTTAAAAATCCTAATCGGGTTGAATATAGAGGTATTAATCTCGATATTTTACAAAAATTAGCCGACGAACGTAATGTTCAAGTTATCGATCAAGAATTGTTGATGGCTAATGGTTTGATTAATCAAAAAGACCTTTTCAAGATTTTAGGTCGTGGAGAATTGAAAGCTAAGTTGGAAGTTAACGCTCATGCTTATACTGCTACTGCAAAGAATGCAATCGAGGCAGTTGGTGGAGTAGCTAATATTATCTAATATGAAAAAGTTTTTTGAAACATTAAAAAATATTTGGAACATTGAAGAGTTGCGCAATCGCATCTTGCTCACCCTCGGCCTAATACTGATTTATCGTTTAGGCTCTTATGTGGTTTTGCCAGGTATCGACCCGCGTGGTCTTGCGGCTTTGCAAGATCAAAGTTCGTCCGGTTTACTTGGCCTGATTAACATGTTTTCAGGTGGAGCTTTTGCAAACGCTTCTATCTTTGCCTTAGGTATAATGCCTTATATCACAGCTTCTATCGTTATTCAGTTGCTTGGTATGGCTGTTCCATATTTTCAAAAACTGCAAAAAGATGGTGAAAGTGGCCGAAAGAAAATTAATCAGATTACTCGTTTACTAACCGTAATTATTGTTGCTTTTCAATCGCCAGCTTATATCACTAACTTACTTCGCACCGTTGGACCAACCTATCTTAGCAAAGGTGGTGACGTCCTGCGTACCGTTCCGCTTCACGATTATAGTTCCACATTCTTCTTTGTGCTCTCAATAGCTATTCTAATTGCGGGTACTATGTTTATTATGTGGTTAGGTGAGCGAATCACCGACAAAGGAGTAGGCAACGGTATTTCTTTAATCATTATGATTGGTATCATAGCTCAATTGCCAATGGCTTTAGCTGCTGAGTTTTCTTCTAAAGTTGTTGACCAAACAGGAGGTCTAGTTATGTTCCTCTTCGAGATGGTTTTCTTGATTGCGGTTATTTTACTCACCATTTTGTTAGTTCAGGGTACAAGACGTATTCCTGTGCAATTTGCAAAACGAATTGTAGGTAATAAGCAATATGGAGGTGTTCGTCAATACGTTCCCCTAAAGGTGAATGCTGCTGGAGTAATGCCAATCATTTTTGCACAAGCTATTATGATGTTGCCAATTTCTCTTATAGGCTATGCTACAGATGATGGTGCTTTGTCATCATTCGCACGTGCACTAACTGATTTTACGGGATTTTGGTACAATCTTGTTTTCTTCTTGATGATTATTGCGTTCACCTATTTCTATACGGCCATCACCATAAATCCAAATCAAATTGCAGAGGATTTGAAGAAAAATGGTGGTTTTATACCTGGCGTTAAACCAGGAAAACGTACCGCGGAGTTTATTGATAATGTTTTATCTCGAATAACTCTTCCCGGTTCTATTTTCTTGGGTTTTGTATCTATTATGCCGGCATTAGTAAGTTTAATTGGTGTAAATCAGCAATTTGCTCAGTTCTATGGTGGAACTTCCTTACTTATTTTAGTGGGAGTCGTTTTAGATACTTTGCAGCAAATTGAAAGTCATTTATTAATGCGTCATTACGATGGCTTAACTAAGTCGGGACGTATTAAAGGAAGATCATCAAATATGTTTCAATCCGCAGGTCTTCATCAATAATTGATATGATTGTTAAGACTTTAGAGGAAATAGAATTAATAAGAGAAAGTTCTTTACTTGTTGGAAAAACTTTGGCAGAGGTTGCTAAAATACTTCGACCGGGAGTAAAAACCATTGAGCTTGATCGTGTAGCCGAAACGTTCATCCGTGATAACGGAGCAGTTCCGGGCTTTAAAGGTTATGGCGATTTTCCTGCAACTTTGTGTATTTCAATCAATGAACAGGTTGTTCATGGAATACCAAGTGATAGGGAAGTAAAAGATGGCGATTTAGTGAGCATCGATTGTGGAACCTATTTGAATGGCTATTATGGCGATTACGCCTATAGTTTTGCAGTTGGTGAGGTTGAAGATTCTGTTAGGCAGTTGCTTAGAGCAACCAAAGAATCCTTGTATTTGGGTGCTGCTCAGGCTGTTGTTGGTAAACGGATAGGTGATATTGGCAATGCCATACAAAGCTATGTAGAGTCGTTTGGATATTCCGTTGTTCGCGATTTAGTTGGACATGGTATTGGAAAAAACCTACACGAAAAGCCAGATGTGTTCAATTATGGACGAAAAGGTACCGGAAAGAAGTTGTTGGAAAACATAGTAATATGTATAGAGCCGATGATTAATTTAGGGGAAAAAGAGATTGTAATGAGTACAGACGGCTGGACTATTTCAACATTCGACTCCAAACCGTCAGCGCATTTCGAGCACACCGTAGTAGTTAAGCATGGTCAGCCGGAGTTTTTATCGACTTATGATTATATAAACGAAGTTTTAAGTCAAAATCAGAATATTGAATAATTATTTTTATGGCAAAACAAGGTTCGATAGAGCAAGATGGAATTGTAACTGAATCACTCGGGAATGCGATGTTTCGCGTAAAACTTGAAAGTGGTCACGTAGTTACAGCTCATATTTCAGGTAAGATGCGAATGAATTACATTAAAATTCTGCCTGGCGACCGAGTTCGTTTAGAGATAAGTCCTTACGATTTGACCAAAGGAAGAATTTCCTTCAGATATAAATAGAAATCAACGAATAATATTAAAATAAAGGCGATTATGAAAATTAGAGCGTCCATAAAGAAGAGGTCAGAAGATGACAAAATAGTGAGAAGAAAGGGTAAAATTTTTGTGATAAACAAGAAGAATCCTAAGCATAAGCAACGTCAAGGTTAAGAATTAAAGTAATAATTTATTTAGAATAGATATGGCTAGAATAGCGGGTATAGATATCCCAAATAACAAACGAGGCGAGATAGCACTTACCTACATCTACGGGATAGGTCGTAGCAAAGCAAAATTTATCTTGGAATCGGTTGATATTGATGTCAATAAGAAAGTACAAGATTGGACAGATGAGGATCAAAAGAAAGTTCGTGAATTTATTTCCTCCACTATTAAAGTAGAGGGTGAATTGCGTTCCGAAGTTCAAATGAGTATCAAACGTCTTATGGACATTGGTTCATACCGAGGCATACGTCACAGAATCGGACTTCCGGTGCGTGGTCAAAGTACAAAGAACAATGCTCGTACACGAAAAGGGCGTAAGAAGACTGTTGCCAACAAGAAGAAAGCGGTCAAATAACCCATAGTCTCAGATAAGATTTAATATTAAATAGAAACCATTAGTAAATAGATATGGCTAAGAATGTAAAGAAAGGTAAAGTAACGAAGAAAAGGGTTGTTAAAATTGAAGCAATGGGTAATGCTTATGTCAATGCTACATTTAACAATATCATTATTTCGTTGACTAATAGTGCCGGTCAGGTAATATCATGGTCGTCAGCCGGTAAAATGGGTTTTAAAGGTTCAAAGAAAAATACTCCTTATGCAGGTCAACTTGCAGCAGAAGATTGTTCTAAGGTAGCTTTTGACCTGGGGTTACGAAAAGTAAAAGTTTTTGTTAAAGGACCCGGCGCCGGACGCGAATCAGCTATCAGGTCGATAAACAATGCCGGAATTGAAGTGACCGAGATTCGTGATTTGACACCTATGCCACACAACGGATGTCGTCCGCCGAAGCGTAGAAGAGTGTAATTAGTTAGAATAATATTCAAATAATAAAGAAGATATGGCAAGATATAGAGGTCCAAAAACCAAAATAGCCCGTAAATTTGGAGATCCCATTTATGGTCCTGATAAAAACTACGAAAAGAAGAAATATCCTCCGGGACAACATGGCAATTCGCATCGCCGCAAGAAATTGAGCGAATATGGTGTGCAATTGAAAGAAAAACAGAAAGCTAAATATACCTACGGTATTCTTGAGCGTCAGTTTCGCAATCTTTTCGATGTTGCAACACGAAGAAAAGGTATTACCGGTGAAATTCTATTACAACTTTGTGAATCGAGGTTAGATAATGTAGTCTTTCGTTTAGGCATAGCTCCTTCTCGTCCTGCTGCACGTCAACTTGTTTCTCATCGACACATAACTGTGGATGGTGAAGTAGTCAATATTCCAAGTTATTCAGTTCGTGTAGGTCAAAAAATTGGTGTTCGCCAAAAATCTCAATCTCTTGAGGCAATCACTAATTCTCTCTCCGGTCGTGCTAATAAATATAATTGGCTTAGCTGGGACGATGCTTCCCTGACAGGTCTGTTTAATGCTTATCCAGAGCGTGCCGATATACCTGAAAACATCAACGAGCAGCTAATCGTTGAATTGTATTCTAAGTAATAACTATTGAAATAATCTTAAAATAAACATAAATGTCTATTATTGCATTTCAAAAACCGGATAAGGTAATCATGATTGAAGCCGATAACTTCAAAGGGAAATTTGAGTTTCGTCCTTTGGAGCCTGGCTATGGTATTACAATCGGAAATTCCCTACGCCGCATCTTGTTGAATTCATTAGAAGGATTCGCCGTGACTAGTATTCGTATCGAAGGCGTCGAACAAGAGTTCTCTTCAATTCCTGGCGTTATTGAGGATGTAACTGATATTGTGTTGAACATGAAACGAGTTCGGTTGAAAAGACAAATAGAGTCTTACGAAACCGAAAAAATCCTCATTACCATTAGTAATCAACAAACTTTTAAAGCTGGAGATATCAATAAGTTTCTGTCTGGTTTTCAGGTGTTAAATCCTGATTTAGTCATCTGCAATATGGATCCTTCTGTCAATCTTTCCATCGAACTTAATATCGAAAAGGGTAGGGGTTATGTTCCGGCTGAAGAAAATAAAGTAATCAATGCACCACTCGGTACTGTATTTATTGATTCGATTTATACTCCAATAAAAAATGTTAAGTACTCTATCGAAAATTATCGCGTGGAACGTAAAACCGACTACGAAAAACTCATCATCGAAATTGATACCGATGGCTCCATTCATCCTAAGGACGCATTGAAAGATGCTGCTAAAATTCTTATTCAGCACTTTATGTTGTTTTCCGATGAGAAAATCACCTTAGATGAAGAGGATAAAGGAGTATCTGAAGAATTTGATGAGAATATGCTTCATACTCGTCAGTTGCTAAAGGCAAAATTGGTCGATCTTGACTTGTCTGTTCGTGCCCTTAACTGCTTGAAAGCTGCTGAAGTGGAGACTCTTGGAGAGTTGGTTTCATTCAATAAAAATGATTTGTTGAAGTTTAGAAACTTTGGCAAAAAATCATTAACAGAGTTAGAAGATTTAGTTAAATCAAAAAATTTGACCTTTGGCATGAACACCGCCATTTACAAATTAGATAAGGAATAAGTGTTATGAGACATCAGAAGAAATTTAATCATTTGGGAAGAACAGCTCCACATCGTAAAGCTATGTTGAAAAATATGGCTACCTCGCTGATTCTTCATAAGCGCATCAAAACTACTTTAGCCAAAGCTAAAGAATTGCGCATGTTTGTTGAACCTATCATTAATCGTTCAAAAGAGGATACTACCCACTCAAGACGTATGGTATTTCGTAAATTGCAAAGTAAAGATGCAGTTACTGAGTTGTTTAGAGAAATTGCTGTGAAAGTGGCTGATCGTCCGGGTGGTTATACCAGAATTTTAAAAACCGGTAACCGCTTAGGTGATAACGCTGAAATGTGTATCATTGAACTGGTAGATTATAATGAGGTAATGTTAGCTGAAAAAGCAAGTAAACCTGCTAAATCTACCCGCCGCAGACGTGGTTCAGGAAGTAAAACAGTGGCTAAAGCAGCCCCAATGGCCGAAGATGCTCAGATTGTTGAGGAATCATCTACCGCTCCCGAGGCGCCAACTTCGGATACCGACGAATCGAAAGAAGTTAAATAATTACATGTTATTTTATCTGAAAGGACAATGATTTTATTTTCATTGTCCTTTTTTATTGTATTTTTATCGCTGCTAAATTTTAATCAAACATTTTATAATTATTATTTAAATTATATCTTAAAATATTTTAAACCAATTTATTATGACACAAATTGTAAATATTCATGCTCGTCAAATTTTGGATTCTCGGGGAAATCCTACCGTTGAAGTTGATGTAGTAACCGAAAGTGGTATCGTAGGTCGTGCTGCTGTGCCTTCAGGAGCTTCTACAGGTGTTCATGAAGCTGTGGAACTTCGCGATAATGACCCAAAAGTTTTTATGGGAAAAAGTGTTGGTCAGGCGGTGAACAATGTTAATACGGTTCTCAACGAAGAATTGAAAGGTTATTATGTGACCGAACAAAAAGAACTTGACCGCGCTATGATCGAAATAGACGGAAGTAGTAATAAAGGTAATTTGGGCGCAAATGCTATTTTAGGTGTTTCAATGGCTGCAGCTCGTGCCGCTGCAATGGCCACTAACCAACTTTTATACAAGTATATTGGCGGCGTTGGAGCATACACGCTGCCTATCCCAATGATGAATATCTTGAACGGAGGTAGTCATGCTGATAATGCTATTGATTTTCAGGAATTTATGATTATGCCTGCTGGTGCATCTTCTTTTAGCGAAGCTCTTCGCATGGGCGCCGAAATATTTCATAATCTCAAATCGGTATTGAAAAAGTCGGGCTACTCAACAAACGTTGGTGATGAGGGTGGTTTTGCTCCCAATCTGAAATCTAACGAGGAGGCGGTTCAAGTTATCCTTAAGGCCATCGAAAACGCCGGATATCGTCCGGGCGAGGATGTTTATTTGGCTTTAGACCCAGCATCAAGTGAGTATTTTGTTGCTGATGAAAATGTATATCATCTGAAATGGAGTACCGGTGAAAAACTTACTCCTGCCGAAATGGTCGATTTTTGGGATAATTGGACCAAAAAGTATCCCATTATTAGTATTGAAGACGGTATGGCAGAAGATGATTGGGACGGATGGAAATTGATGAATGACAAAATGGGTGATAGAGTCCAATTAGTTGGCGACGACTTATTTGTAACAAATACCGCTAGGTTGAAAATGGGTATTGAAAAAAATGTGGCCAACTCTATCTTGATTAAACTGAACCAGATTGGCACCTTGACCGAAACCATTGAAGCTATTCAAATGGCTCATCGCAATCAAATGACTTCCATTATTAGTCATCGCTCCGGTGAAACCGAAGATGTATTTATTGCTCATCTTGCCGTAGCTATGAACACCGGCCTTATAAAAACCGGTTCTGCAAGTCGTACCGATAGAATTGCAAAATACAACGAGCTTCTTCGAATCGAGGAAATGCTTGGTGCTGATGCTTACTATCTTGGTAAAGATTTTAAATATATCAAGTAATTTATTGCTTGTTTGCTAGCATCTGCTTATCTAAAACAACCTTTCTCATAAATCTTACTGTGATTTGATGGATGGCGAAGGGTTGTTTTTCTATTTTTGCGTTTCAAATTTCAGTTCAATTTTAATATTATAATTTTATGAAAAATTTTCTTCTTGGATTATCATTCCTTCTCCTGATTGTATTTGCGGGATGTAAAAATGAAGTGACCTATAAAGCAGGTCCAGCAACTTTAGCCGGTAGCATTGTTGGTGCCGAAAATCAACAGTTGTATATTCGTAAAGAAACGATTAATCAAAATGAATTAGATACTATTCTTGTATCCATGAATGGTAGTTTTTCTTTTACCACTAATTTGAATAAACCGGAGTATTTCACTCTTTTTATTGGTCGCGATCAATTGGTGATTTATATGAAGCCAAACGATACGGTGTCTTTTAATGCTGATATTCAGCGTTTTGATGAGATTAAGTTTTCAGGAAATTCATCGGTTTATAACGATTATTTAGTGAAACTGACTAAAAATCAAGGAGCTTATAGCGCAAGTTTGCAAAACATCTTTCGCGCTGATGAAAAAATCGTATCAAAGTCAATGGACTCGGTTCGGGCGGCTCATTTGGCTGACTTAGAGGTTCTTGAGAAAAATTTTGGAAAAACTGATCCGATTTTTATTACTACCGAGAAGAATCGAATTTTGTATTATTGGGGAGTAAATCATCTATTGTTTCCTTTATATCATGGTTATTTGAACCAAATCGAAAATTATGAGCCGAGTCCGGATTTTAGTGCTTATATGAATGAACTTAACCTCAACGATAGCAGCTTGCTTTCCATTCCGGAGTACCGTCAATTTGTTTCAAATTTTTTGAGTAGTAAGGTTAATAGCTATTTTTACAGCGATTCTCTGCAAGTCTCTCAGCCTTCATTCACGGCTTATCAGCTAAATATGGCCAATACGCTCTTTTCGGATAAAAACGTGAAAAGCTATCTTGCATTTCGGATTTTGAAAGATCATGTGCTTTACGACGGCGTTAAAGACTACGACATCATTATGCCTATTTTCAATGAGTTGTGTTTAGTAGAGGCTTTTAAGGCGGAAATTCAGAATGATTTGAAAGATTGGGAGTTATTGAAAAAGGGTATGCCTTCAAACGATTTTGCCGGAGTAAATTTAAAAGGTGATTCTATACGACTGTCCGACTTTACAGGTAAATATGTTTATGTGGATGTATGGGCAACATGGTGTCAGCCTTGTTTACGCGAAATACCTTTTTTGCTTGAGATGGACGAAACTTTTAAAGAGAAAAATATTGTTTTCTTAGGTGTTTCGGTCGATCGTGACAAGGATAAATGGGTGGAGCGCGTTGAACAAGGTGGTTTGGCCGGAACACAGATTTATGTTGGGCTAAGTGATGAGCTCTCAGGATATTATAAGATTTCCGGAATTCCGCGTTTTATGCTTTTTGATAAAGATGGGAATATTCTTGAGGTCAGTGCCGATAGACCTTCGTCAGGAGTTAGTCGAAAGCTAATGAATCTTGAAGGTTTATAGCGATACATAAAATTTTGAAAAAGGCTGTCCTATTGGGATAGCTTTTTTTTTGGTCAATGCTTATTGATGTTTTGTGATAAATAAAAAATATCTACTTTAGTAACATGAAGATAGCTGAAGATTTCTTGTATTATTTGTGGAGTTTAAAACTGCTTCGGGGAGACTTAAGCACCACTGATGGACAAATAGTATCCATCATTCAACCGGGGATGCGCAACTATGATTCCGGTCCTGATTTTTTCAATGCTCGAATAAAAATTGGCGAAACGGAATGGGCTGGAAATGTCGAAATGCATGTTTCTTCAAGCGATTGGATTAAACATGGTCATCAAACCGATAAGGCCTACGACAGTGTTATTCTTCATGTAGTTTATCATGCGGATATGGTGATTAGGAATTCCTATAATGAAGAAATTCCCACTCTTTCTGTTCAAGGACATTTTCCCGAAAGAATACTTTATCGGTATCAACAGCTAATTGGTGCTCGCGAATGGATTCCCTGTGCCACCAATTTAAAGCAAGTGAGCGATTTGGTGATATATAGTTGGTTAGATCGGGTTTTGGTGGAGCGGTTACAACGAAAAACGGATTTTATCTTTCAAATTTTAAACGAAACGAATAACGACTGGCAAGAAGCATTTTACATAACCCTTGCTCGAAGTTTTGGTTTCAACACTAATAATCAGCCTTTTGAACAGTTAGCAAGGGTTTTACCACTTAAAATTATCACCAAGCATAGCGATAGTTTGTTTCAGGTTGAAGCTTTGCTTTATGGTCAGGCAGGCTTGTTAAATCAAAGAATTAAAGATGATTATCTTCAGGATTTGCTTCGAGAATATCTCTTTCTATCCAATAAATACAAGCTTCAAGCCGTTCAATCATGGGCTTGGAAATTTATGCGCATGCGTCCGGTTAATTTTCCGACAATTCGTATTTCACAGTTTGCCAAGCTAATAACGAAAGACGGCCATCTTTTATCGAAAGTGATTGAGGTTGAAAAACTTCAGCATTTGAGAGAATTGTTTGAGGTTGATGTGTCGGATTATTGGCTAACGCATTACAGTTTTGGAAAGCCCTCAAAGTCAAAATCTAAATCATTGGGAGTCGATTCTTTCGACTTAATTCTTATTAATACGATTGTTCCGTTTCTTTATTTGTATGGAATTCATCAGAATGATGCAAAAATAAGCGAGCGAGCAATGATTTATTTACAACAAACAAAACCTGAAAAGAATGGGGTTGTTCGCAGGTGGAATTCTTCAGGAGTGAATGCAGCCAATGCTGCACAAAGTCAGGCTTTACTTACTTTGAAAAATGATTATTGCACACATATCAAATGTTTGGATTGTGCTATTGGCAATGCAATACTTAATCCACAACAGGACTGATATATGGCAAGAGATTTGCTAAATCGGCTCTTTTTTTAATTATAACATTATAAACTTAAATTTTAAACTATGAAAAAAGGATTATTGTTTTTAACCGGAATGGCCTTAGTTGCAACGGCTATCTTGTTCAGTTTCAATACGAGTACGCCAAAGTATGAGTATCAAATGTTTACCACCATCGAATCCATAATTCCAATGGGAATAGGTCGGTCAAGAATCATTATGTCACAGGAGCAAGTAGATCCATCTGTTTTTGCTACGTTGCGTACCGATGGTAAAAGTTCGGGACAAGGCAAAGTGAAAAGAGATGATTTGAGAATTGAGAAGTTTGAGGAAACTAAGCTTTTAAACTTTTATAGCGCCGTGGGGATAAATTTTCAAAACATCGCCTCTAATGATGCAATCATTTCAGCTAAATTAACTCAAATGACCTATGAAGGCTGGGAGTTGGTGAATATTGCTTCCGGTGTTGAAAGTGATGCCGGAAAGGAAGACGGGCAGGGAATTTTCATTACAAGATATACCTTCAAGCGGTTATTAGCTGAATAGTAAATCTAGTAATCAAAGGAATAACTGCCTGTTAATTCAGGTGGTTATTTTTTTGCTTTCCACGGAATAAATTTAAAAATCATATTGTCTAACTATCATGTCTGATAATCCTAACTCCAATAAACTCACTGATGCAGAGTTGATTTCCCTTGTTTTGCAAGGGAATAAGCAATTTTTTGGTGAGTTAATTCGGCGTTATCAATCGCAAGTGGCTTCTACAATAACTGCTATGATTGGCAATTGCGAGGAGGTTGAGGATGTTGGACAAGAGGTCTTTATCAGATTTTTTCGGGCTTTGGAGACTTTTCGGGGAGAATCTTCGGTAGGCACTTTTCTCACAAGAATAGCTATAAATCTATCCTTAAATGCTCTAAAAAAGCGAAAGCGACTTTTGCAGCGATTCGTTGGTTTATCCGAAAAAAATGAATATGCTCATGATGCTGTAGAGGTTGACTTGAGTGAGAGCTCGGATATTAAGGAATTGCTTGAAAGGGCTCTGCAAAAATTGGATGAAGGAATTCGGGCGGTTGTAGTGATGAGGTTAATGAATGGATATAGCGTGAAAGAAACTGCGGAGATTCTGAACTTGCCTCAAGGAACAGTGCTTTCCCGACTTTCGCGCGGACAGAAGCAATTGAAAGACGTTTTAAGTAAATCTAATTATTATGGATAGAAATTTTAATGAAGAGCAAATTGAGGGTCAACTTGAGGATTTACTCAAGAACTATCAAACAAATTTTTCTGCAAATTTTGCAGAAAATGTCATGGAAAAGATTTATAATGAATTGGTTATGGATAGTAAGAGGCCGTCTATTAACTGGTGGAGAGATTTTAGTCGAATTGTGATTCCGGCTGCGGCAGTCGTAATCATTCTGTTTGGCGTTTCTTTTATCCTTGAACACGAAGTCTCGAAAGATGCCCTTATTGGAACTGCTGACTTGACCAAAAATTCGGTGAATCCTTTCTTGCTTGATTATTGGACGTATTAATAATTTAAAATTGGTAAAATGCAATCAATTCAAATCAAACCGACAATCGTAATTCTAACTTCCCTAATCATCGGATTTCTATTGGGGGTTTTAGTTACTGGTTTTTACACTCGTCATCGAATTGATGAGTTAATGGCCTTAAATACAGAGGAAGGACTTAAGAAACGCTTGATGGAAGTGATTAAACCTGATAAGGATCAAGAGTCTTATGTCGATTCGTTGGTGGAAGTTTTTGCCCAACGCAATGCTCAAATTATGGAACTCTACAAGGATTCTCTTGATTTGATTCGCATAGATTTACATGATCAATTAGAACAAAAACTGAACGATAAGCAAAAGCGTAAGATTGAAAACACACCTGAATTAAGTTTGAAAAATATTCCCGTAAACAAGCGCCAAAAGTTACAAACTATTGTAAAAGAGCTTCGTAAAGATTCTGTTTCATCAACTTTGCTAGATAGTCTTTTAATTCGTCGTCAGCAAATCCGACAGAATAAGCCGAAAAACTCTGTTAAAAGTTTATACAGTGAGCGATCATTAGCTTTGAAAGAAAAATTGCAACTAACGGACGAACAATTTGTTAAGGTGGATTCTATCAATAGATTTTATTTTCGCAAACTGCGAACAATT
>JAFGWF010000101.1 GCA_016937295.1 Bacteroidales bacterium | reverse complement strand
ACGCATTGCGTTCAGGGCAATTTTAAAAATATATGCTTTTAAGTTAGAATCAGAAATAAGGGTGCTTCTTTTTTCCCATATTTTGATAAAAACTTCCTGGACAATATCTTCGGAAGCACTACTGGATTTTAAGTAGCTGAAAGCAAAATTATATAAGGGGCTGCTGTACTTTTCAAACAGAAGGTTGAATGACTCATGGTCATTCTTTCGTAGTTTAATAACCAGTAATTGGTCATTATTGTTTTTCATTTAAAAGTTTAGATAAGTTAGTTAGCAGCAATCAAAGTTAAACAAAAAATTAAAATGAAACGAACATGTTGCTTTGCAGCACCCAAGAGTATGATGATGATTTTCTGCAACATGGAGTTCCATACTTCCATTAAAAACAAATTATTATAGTATGAAATATATTACCATATAAGTCTAATAAATAGTGAAAAACTTTAACCCTTCCTTGTTTTTGTCTTGCCAGGAGTTTGTTGGGCTTATTTTTTTAAGCATCTGACAATTGCATATTTATATTTGTTCTCAAGTAGGACGTAAAAAAAAGCTAAAAAGAGCCTAAGACTGACAGGCTCATAGTTAAATCAATAGTTAGATTAAATTAATTATATATTAAATGTTTTTTATAATAATAGAATTAGCAAATATTTCTTAATCGAATTATTATTATCAATTTTTTTTACCTAAAAAACATATTATATTGATAACAAAGGACGAGACATGTAAACATTTAAACTTTGCCAATTACAATTGATAAAGGACTTAATATAAAAGCAACAATTGCAACTATAAGAGTACTTTGAATTTTATCCCAAAAATTAAATTTATTTTTTTAGGCGATTTTTTCGATATAAATTAGTTTTTAAATGATCCATAATCAGCTATAAACGATTTTTTACAAAAACCACAAACTGTTTTTTCCATAGATGGGTATATCGGGGCTGTCGAAATGGGGTGCGATTTGGGCGACCATTTCGGGGTATTTGATGGTGACGGGCAGGTTTTGCTGCCGTACCGATTTCCAATACAACCGGCTAAATTGATATACCTGATCTATTAGTTCTTTTATGTTGCGCACATCTTTTAATTGTTCTTTGTCGGAACAATCAATGGCTAATTTTATTGGGAAAGGGTAACCGTCAAACATTGAATGTGTACTTCCACTATAACGGGTGTTGTTGAATAACAGGTATTTCCCAATTCCAATGTTTATAAAGATACCACTTTGGGGCATTAGTTCTTTCCAATTGGCATCAAAAGCAATGATGTCTTCTGATTCGGTTTTGTTGATGGATACAATGAATACAGGGATGTCGAGATTCAAATTCTGTAATTCATATTCAATGTACTGCAATTCTTTTTCACTCATGCGTTTGTAAAAATGAATGATTAATCGTTCAGGTTCATTGTTGACTGTGGCAAATTTGCGCACCGCATGGGCAATTTTTCCGGCAAGGATGTCAATCTCATCTTTCATGAAATAATCGAAACTATGGAATTTGCCGTTGTTGTCGAAACTGAACGCACTTCCAATGTATTGTACACCATCTTCCTGATGCTTAAAGGCTCCTACCCCAACAACCAATTCTTTTCTTGTTTGTGTGTTTAACTGCCAGGGGATTCCATCCAATTTGGCCAATATTGCAATGGCTATGTTTGGCAAACTATAGACCCATCTTTCCCCTAAGCCTTCCATCTTAATCGGGTCAATTACTTGTGACGCAATTTTCCGTTTTAACAAGACTTCTTTGAGCTTATAATAAATCTCACGCTTTTTCTTTTCCGGTTCAAATTTTCCATAAGGTGAAACATAGATAGCCAGGTATTGAACTTCTGGTTTTAGCTTTCGTAAGTTAAGTTTCTCTTCAATTTCAGGAATAGGATTCTCCTTATTTTTAAATGTTATACTGAAACCGTCTTCGGTATGAAACGGGATATTGGCGAAATCTAACAAGCCCTTAAACCATGAAAAACCCTCGCTACCCAATTGCTCCTTGATTATGGTGGCAAAAGCTGCCATGTCTTTATGTACGATAAAGAAAAGATGGATATTGGTATAGGGACTATTTTTGTAAGCTTTTAATTTTCTAAAATCGTATTTAGGTACTAAGCCTGTACCATCTCTAAAACGCAACAAATTGCTTTCTTCTGAGACTTTATCGATTTGAAGTGGGCTTACTTTTAAAAATCCATTTTTATGAATAGGAATTATTTCTTTAAATTCCGGTTTGTTGATTAAGTACCGATAAAAGACACTTATTTTTTCCTTGTATTTAATGTAGCGGTTTTCATCCGTATTTGGAGCTTCGTAAGGCATGTTTAATGCAGCATGTAGCTTCTTGTTTAATACCGGAAAATAATTGGTGTAATCGACAACCGGGTCTTCGTTGATAAACTCCCATTTCCTTAGATTCTTACCATCTAATAACCAATTGAAGTTTGTTGGAGATATTTCGTTGAGTAAATTTGCAACTGTGTCTTTTATTACCGTTGATTGACCATCGTATGAGATTAATAATTCAGGATACTTGCTGACGGTTTTTAAAAGTACTTTAATTGAGAAGCGTTCATAAATATCCAACACCGTTGTTGAATGTTTCCTCGAATGAATCCAAATTTGGTTTTCTTTAATAAAGCCAACCTTTACAATTTTTTGCTTGGTTACCCTGAAATAATAGTTGATCAATCTATTGTAATACCTTTTGATGAAATCCGGGTTTTCATTTTCAAAATCAATTTCTAAGGGTTTGAACCCTTCTGATTCGGTTGTGAATGTCGTGAAAATGTTTTCGGTTCCATCGTGCAGTACACCTGGAAATAATTTCTCGATGTTAACCGGAAAGATTGATTTGTGTATAGTATGCGACTTTTCCTGATCGGTTTTTGAAAAGTACATTACTCGCTTTTCGGCGGGAAAGTCGAAGGTGAGGATATTGAAATATAAGTTTGGGGTGTCCATGGTGGTTGATTTTTATTCTTGATCAACAACCAACTATTTAGTGGTTGGTTACAAGGATTGTTTGATTAAGCTCATAATGTATTCTAAGTTGTTTGTATCTGTTACTGTTAGTTAATAGTCGCCGTTTCCCCAGTGTCCTGTTTCTGAAACATCACGGGAAAGATTTTTTGGATCGTCCAATTTTTCTTTCTTTAGATTAATCCAAATCTTCAATTTTTTCTGTTGTACACATATATCGGTAATATTTCTTTCCTTTTTAAACGCAATGTAGTCCTTTTTAGTCTGCACATCAATATCCGTTGATAAATTCAGAATAGCTTGTTTGTAAGTTTCATAAAGTTCGATTATTTCATCTGACTTGCGTGCGAGGTGATCTTCTTCGGTATAAACCTTGATTTCTTCCTGTACTGCTTTGAGTTCTTTGTTTTGTTGGGTGATTTGTTTTATGCTTTTAGCTGATGATGATTTTTTAGCGACACCGTGTATATAATGATTAAAACAGCTATAAGTATTACAGCTAATTTTTAAATAAGAGGAGATTAAGGAAATTAAGGATGTTGAGGAAAGATTATCCTCTTAATCCTTAGAATCCTCAGTTTCCTCATTTCCAATTTTAAAGTATAGGTCTTTTTTGTCGTTGTGGATCAATCCTTTCTTTTTGAGTTTTGCAATGTAGCCTTGCGCTGTTTTGTCGGGTATTTCCAGTTTCTCGGCAGCTATCAGGTAATCTTGCCTAGAGAAAGAATTGGGCAACAGACTGAAAAAACGTTGTTCCCGGTTTTCCCTGGTTGGTAAATTGATGGGGGCGGGTAGGTCGGAATAAACCTTGCTAGCGTGTTGAATAAGAACTTCAGTTATGGCAATTGAATTGGTGAAGTCCTGCTCATCGCAAACCAAAGGATGCGGCATTTCACCTGTTTCCAATATCCTAAGCACTGTAAAAATCATAGCCATACGAAAGTTAATTAGTCCTAATCGGCGTACCGTTGAGTTGTATTCATAACCCAATTGTTTTTCATAAAAGCCCTGCCAACTTTTAAACTTTTGGTTGAAGGCTTGTTGTTGTTCTGTTGTTAGCACAAATTCAATGTCGAGACTTGAATTCAACTCTTTGTACAATTGATAAAATTGATTGCCCAATTTATTGAAATATACCTCCAAACCATCATCGGCAGGACGTGCAAATACGTCTTTCCACTCTGATTTCATAGATAGGTAGTAAAACATAAACCGGCTAAACAAACCATTCTCAGCATCGGGAATAAGATTGATCACCTGTTTGGGCGTGCCTGAAAGAACAGCCGAAAGACAAGGCATTTCAATTTCCACATTTTCACGATCGGTTCTACGATAGTAGCTTATGGTTTCGTGATGAAATGCTTTTCGGAAACCATCACTGTAATTGCCATAATCACTTTTAAAGGTAATGGCAAGTGTGTCGCCTTCGGTTTCAAAGATTAAACCTTTGCCTTTGTTGTCGGCCAACAATTGAAAAACACCCGTTGCACTGCTATTGGCTGGAATGTAAAGCAATTTTTCGGGTGGTTTTTGTGGTTTTTCCATGTCGGGGCATTTCTTTTTGTTGGCATTGTAAATGTTCATTTCGGTTTCGTATTCTGCTTTCAGCAATTGCGCTTCTTCTCGTAATTGTTTGTGCACCGGATAAACCAGCCGTTT
>JAFGWF010000100.1 GCA_016937295.1 Bacteroidales bacterium | reverse complement strand
TTTATGATAAAACAGCCATGGCCGATTCCATTTTTACGGAAATTGAAAAACGATATAACGACTTGAAATTGAAAGCTTCTCAAGAAGTGAATCGGAAAAGAATTATGTTTGGAAGCGATTATAATGGCACATGGTATATGCCTGGTGGTCAAAGTTATAAGGCACAAATGGTTCGTGATGCCGGAGCGGTTTACAACTGGTTTGGGAATGAGGAAACAGGTTCGTTGCCTCTTTCCTTGGAGCAGGTTTTAATAGCTCATAATCAGGATGATATATGGTTAGAAGCACCATGGAGGAGTTTTGCGGAGATGCTTTCGACCGATAGTCGATTAAAGGAGTTTAAATCTGTAAAAGAGGGTAAGGTTTTTAATAATTTTGGCCTTTCTAATGGAATTGCAAACGGATATTGGGAAACAGGTGTTTGCCGACCCGATTTGGTTTTGCAGGATATGGTAAAGATTTGTTACCCAAAGCTTGTAAATCAGCCGTTAATATTTTATCAAAATTTGAAAATTGAGCCGAACTAAGACCGTATGGATTTTTTTAGCTTTAGCAATTTTAATGCTGAGTTTTTTCATCGCTGACCTTATAACCGGCTCTGCGGAGATTAGCTCACGACAGGTTCTATCAATTTTATTAGGTGGAGAAGGAGAATCCATTCATTCCTATATCATTTTCAGATTGCGACTTCCTCGTGCTCTTGCAGCCTTGTTTATTGGAGCAGGGTTGTCGGTAAGTGGTGTGTTGATGCAAAGCTTGTTTCGAAACCCACTTGCAGGGCCTTATGTTCTTGGGGTCAGCAGTGGCGCAAGTCTTATGGTCGCTTTGATGCTGATGATGGGGGGAGCAGGCCTGAGTTTTTTGCTCTTTAGTGGTTTTGGCCTTGCTTTAACGGCAATTATTGGTGCTTTAGCTGTTATGTTTTTGGTTTTATTTATTGCCATTCGAGTCCATGATTCGGTTTCTTTGCTTATAATCGGGATTATGATTGCCGGTCTCACATCGTCCATTGTTGGCATTATTCAATATTTTACTTCGCCTGAATTGCTCCAAAATTATATCGTTTGGACTTTTGGTAGTTTGACTGCTGTGGAATATGCCGATTTATCCATTTTAATCCCTGTGGTCAGTCTCGGATTGATTTGGTCATTATCGATTCAAAAATCCCTGAATATCTTGCTCTTAGGTGACAATAATGCGCAGCTTTTGGGGGTCAACCTCAAGCGGATTCGTTATGCTATTATTCTTATCACCGGTTTAGTGGCCGGTGTAATAACTGCTTTTGCAGGTCCCATTGCTTTCATTGGCGTTGCTGTGCCTCATTTAGTTCGGAATTTGTTTAAAACTAACAATCATTTTGTGGTTATTTCAGGATCCATTCTCACCGGCGCTTCACTGCTGTTAGCTTGCGATATTATATCACAACTGCCCGGAACAAATATTTCTCTACCAATCAATTCGGTGACTTCCCTGATTGGTGCACCAATAATTATCTGGATAATCGTTAAAAACAAACGGCTCTACTCATCTAATTTTTAAACAGTGAAGGAACAATGCTATATATTGACTACTAACGATTTACAAATCGGCTATCAAGGCAAGGTGCTATGTTCATCGATAAATGTGCAATTGCCACCCGCAAAGATGGTCGCTTTGATGGGGGTAAATGGCAGTGGAAAATCGACCTTTATGCGCACCTTAACCGGACTGTCGAAATCGTTGACGGGGACTGTAAAAATTGAGGGAAAAGAAATCCAAAAGTACTCGCGCGAAGATTTATCTCGGCTTTTAGCTGTTGTGCTAACCGATCATATCAATGCGCCGGAAATGACTGTAAAAGAACTGGTTGGATATGGTCGTTATCCACATACAGGTTGGTTTGGTCGCCTCAGAATCGAGGATTTGAAGATAGTTAAAGAAGCATTAGACCTGGTGGGCATGACTGAGTTCGAATCGCGGCACCTTTACACATTAAGTGATGGAGAGCTTCAACGAACATTGATTGCTCGAGCTATTGCCCAAGAAACAAAACTGATTTTTTTAGATGAACCCGCCTCGCATTTAGATATTCCAAATAAAGCAATGATTATCAATTTGTTGAAACGTCTAACAGTTGAGAAAGGTATAACCATTATCTATTCAAGTCACGATATGGGAATGGTGAAAAAATATGCCGATTTGATTTGGTTGTTCGATGAGAATGGAAATTTGCAAGAAATAGACTTCCAACAAGGCGTTGAATCCGGAATATTTGAGAGAACATTTGGGGAAGCCTATCAGGAGTCTTAGCTGAACATCAGGCTATAATATCTATCAATAGATTTTTCTAACTGCACTACAGACACATATTTACTTTCTCTGATATATTCTTTTCTGTCGAAGAATACCAGCAGGGTAGGGTTGTCGTAAACTCCGTAGTTAGCAGGAATTTCTTTGTTGATGGAATTGATGAAAATTAGCTTCATTAGAGGAAAGGAGGTTTCAATTAACTCAATAATCTTTGGTCGCAAACTTAGGCAAGGAGCGCAGTTGTCGTTATAGAAATATAAAATAACAGATTCATTATCAGTAATTTCCTTTTGGATGTCTTGCAGATTATTTAATTCAAAATGTGTCATAATATCACTAATAAATTAAGCCGCGAAAATAGTAAAATAATGTATGTAAAAATCTATATTTGTTAAATTTGATAGCTTTTTTTCGTCAAAATTAAATTTGGTTAGTAAATTAGAACCTATATTTGCATCGCTAATTAA
>JAFGWF010000099.1 GCA_016937295.1 Bacteroidales bacterium | reverse complement strand
GGGAATTTCTCCTCACCGCCCGCTACCACACGAAACGCTAGTTCGGCGAAGCCAATCCTTTCCCCCCCGCTACCGCACGAATCCTTTCGTGTGGTTTCAATAAAACTAAATCTCAAAGAATCTAAAAATATTTCTTTGTACTCATTTCTAGTAAACACCTCCAACCGTTCTATTACTGCAAAACTTACAAAATAGACCCCGCTACCGCACGAATCCTTTCGTGTGGTTTTAATAAAACTAAATCTCTCTGCTACCGCACGAATCCTTTTCGTGTGGTTTCAATAAAACTAATTATAAACACAAATAACTCAAATTCAGCATGATAAAATATCTTAAACCTATCCTTTTATTCATATACCCTACTAAGATAATCTAACCATGCTTCCACAATTTCTTTTAAATCTGTAGTGGGAATTGTATAATCAGGAGCAATCGTTTCATCTTCAAAATATGCATCGGCATTTTTGTAAAGACTCGTAGTATTTGCTAAAATCTTTACAAATATTAAGCCTTGAGTTACACCATCAGCAATAGTTAGGCTTCCATTTAACACATCATTTATTGCATCCAATAAATCGATTGCTTCGTCTGAATCACAATATTCCCAAATAAACGAACTTAAAAGTCCATTGTTAGTCTTAATGGCTGCGCCAACAAGATCAGAAATATAAAATCTTACTTTATAATTTTCTATAACGCTCATAAATATTTATTTAAATAATATATTAATTCCTAATTATAAAATTGCTCCGCTACCGCACGAATCCTTTCGTGTGGTTTCAATAAAACTAAATATCAACCCCGCTACCGCACGAATCCTTTCGTGTGGTTTCATTAAAACTAAATATCAACACAAATAACATTTTCCAAAACTCCTTTTTCTCCAGCATAATCTTTTGCACTACTATAAATATATTCTTCAGGTTTATATACCAATCCTTCTTTAACTGGATTATTATGAATATATTTGATTTTCTCAGAAATCACCTTATTGCTCCAAAGTTCAATAGGCTTATTATCATGTCGCCAAAATTGATAATGATTTACATTGCTCGACTTTTCTGCTTCTTTTCTAAATTGCTGCAATAACCAATCTTTTCTGCTTTCTTTTGGATTTTCAATTATCGCTGAAACTATCTTTCGACTTGTAAAGCGCTTTATATCACCTAACATTGTTTCTGGTTTTATATCATTGCAACTTCTAAATACTAAATGTACGTGGTTTGTCATAATACACCATGCAAATATTTCCATGCCCTTATTCTGTTGGCTAAATCTCAAAGAATCTAAAAATATCTCTTTATACTCATTTCTAGTAAACACATCCAACCATTCTATTACTGCAAAACTTACAAAATAGACTCCTTTAGGATTATGAAATTTATAATTTCGGCTCATTATTCAAAAGTAAAAAATATTTTAATTGGTTTTCTTTTTTTTATAGCCACACGAAAGGATTGGCTTTGTCGAACTAAGGTTTCGTGCGGCAGCTGGGAGTATTGCCACACGAAAGGATTCGTGCGGCAGCGGGGGATATTATAAATTTAAGACAGTCTAATATTATTTCAAATCATTAAATAATCACCACTATTATTGGGGAAATTTATGTACTGGATACCATAATTATTATATTGAAAGGTGCCATTTAATAAGTCTATAATATAATCTAGCGTGGTGGCTAAACTTTGTGTTTTAACAGGAAAATCCCAAGGTAATTTATACAGATCATCAGTTTTATTGTTCTCAAATGCATTTAATTGAGAAATGCTTAGTTCAGTTCCTAAAGCAAGTATTCTTGTTTTTGTCTGTAGAAAAATGTTTATTAATGTGTTTTTATCATTTTGAGTGATTATATTATCTAATCTTATGCTAACCATTTGAATTGCTTCACCAGATCTATTAAAATCGCAGTCAAAATAGATCCTAGATAATGCTGAGTTGAAAGTTGAAAGCCCAATATCTTCAAAAGTTTCGCATATATATTGACTTAAAAGCTCAATAAAATGATCGTTTATCCAAAAACATTGACTATTGTATTTAATTATTATTTGGCTCATATTATTATTGATTTAAGATTTATCTTATTAAACCATTATGTAAGCATTGTTAGGATTAGGGAAATTTATGTAATGAATCATTCTATTATGATACTGAAATGTCCCATTAAGCAGATCAATTATAAAGTCAATTGTAGCAGCAAGACTTTGTGTTTTTACAGCTATTTCCCATGGATGCTTAAAAGAATCATCTGTCTTATTATTTTCAAATTCATTTAACGTGAAAACACTTAATTCATTCCCTAAAGAAAGAACTCGAATTTTGGATTGTTGCAATACACTTATCATTGTAATCTTATCAGATGTATTAACAATATCATCTAATAAAATATTAACACTTTGACAAGCTTCCCCGCTTCTGTTCATGTCACAGTCATCGTAAATACCTGTTAATATAGTATTAAAACTTGAAAGACCAATTTCTTCAAAAGTTTCACAAATATACTGACTTAAAAGTTCGATAAAATATTCCTTTATCCAGAACCTTTGACTATTGTATTTAATTTCTATTTCTTTCATAATATTATAATTGTTGTTATTACAATTGATTAAATAATATCATTTTATACTTTTCCTGAAGGCAAAAGAGTAGCATCAGCATAATAAGGATTATTGTTAAGGAAGTCTGGCATAATTCTATTAAGAAAAATTTCAATTGGTGTATTCTCATCCTCTGCACTTATCATATCAACAGTTTCAATCAATCCAGTATCTTCATTGTACTTGCATCTAAGAGGATGACCCAAATATGAGTAATACCACTTCATAATTGTTACTTCAATATCATCTGCCTCTTTTTCATAAATCATCCTCCCTTGGGAGTCATATAAAGAAATTCGTTCATAAGGATCAAAAACACCATTTTTATCATATCCTTTAACTGTTTCAATAGTAAAAGCCCCTGATGTTGATTTGTCAATTATTTCAAATGCAATACCAGAATACTGAGTAATTATAAAATTAATTGCATCAGTCTCACTCTCATTCTGATCTTTGTAATAAGAAATAAAGACTAGATTGTTTTTAGTAAAAATTTCTTTCAGCTTTAAAGCTCCATCTATTTTAATAGCTTTATTGTAATCTGTCATTTGTCCCAATTGTTGTTCAGTTATAGGTTTGTCATAACTGTTTTCGTAATAAATCTCTGTTGCCATATCTTAATATTATAATGTATTATTGTTGTCTAATTAATACTATGTTGAGGGCTATTTAATTCACAGTTTTTTTTTAAAAAATATCTGTCTCATTGCTCATTAATTTCCAAATTAATATAATTCTTTAATCCTCACCTATTTATTCTATACTATTGCCGCTGGTAAAAATGTAGCATCAGAATAATATGGATTATTACTTAAAAGTGTTGGGAAATAATCATCTATCTTTTCAGCACTTAATGACTGCTCAGGCCAAACAGATCCAAGGTCCTTGTATATTAATCTGTCCTCAACCATTATGCCCCATATTTTCTCAATACTTCCATCAGCATTATAATCGAACCCGAGTATTTTCTCGTTATTTGAATCATATAATGTTTTCTCCGTTTGATTATAAATTGGTTGGTCAGTTGAAATATCGATTTCTTCTTCACAAACTAAATTATTATTTGAATCGAACAGCAAATTTGATTTAAACTTTAGACTGCTATTAAAAAACACTTTTATTCTTTCTATTCTATAGTTTAGATAGGTTTCTCGTTCAATAATAGATACACTATTTGAAACCAAAATTACTAATCCTCCCAAAACAGTTGTCTCATCTTCACCATCATCAAGATAATATTCAATACCTGTTATTATATTATTTTTATAGGATTCTATTTTTTTTATTATCCCATCTACAGTAGTGATTTTTTTAAATACATCCATGCTTACTAACTGTTGTTCAGTTATAGACACGTTATACCTGTTTTCGTAATAAATCTCTGTTGCCATATTCTATAAATCTTTTAAATTATATCCTCAATGAATCTAATATTCTATAAGCTCTGACTGGTACTCCGGTTCAAAATACTTATTACAAATCGTTTAACAACCTCAGCCTCCTCCGACTTACTTGTGGCAATAAAAAGTGTAAGAGAAGCCAAGGCTTCATTACTGATTATTGATTCATTATTGCTTTTCATAAGTGCATTATTTTTATCAAGAAAGAGCAGGAAGCAGGCTGCTGCTATTCGTTTATTTCCATCCACAAATGAATGATTTTTCACAATAAAATACAACAAATTTGCAGCCTTTTCTTGAATGCTTGAATAAAGCTCCTTCCCTTCAAAAGTCTGTGCAATTTGATTTATCGAACTATGAAAACTTTCATCTTTAGGTTTCGCAAACACATCACTCTCATAATTGGAATACATGTCGCCAATAAAATCAAGATATTCTTCATAAGTAGGAAAAATAGTTTCCTTCGTAGTTTGACCTAATACGTCTAATTCTTCATGATCGTAATCATCGAGCAACTCTAAACCTTTAGCGAAAATGCTTAGAATTTCATTGTCTTTGTTTTTATTTTGGGCTTCAATAGCACGGCTAAGAATCTGTATTCCGGTTTTGAGATGCAATACTTCTTGTTGCTTTTGCTCCAAACGTTGCTCATTAATTGCATATCCTTTAACCAAATAGTCTTTTAAACGTTGTGTTGCCCACTGACGAAATTGGGTTGCTTTAGTTGAATTTACTCGGTATCCAACAGAAATTATTACATCCAGATTGTAAAATTTCATTTTACGATTCTTACCATCAGCAGCAACCTGTTCCAAAATGGAACAGGTTGATGTTTTTTGTAGTTCACCTGAATTGAAGATATTATTAATATGCTTCACAACAGCAGGTCGTTGTACATCAAATAGTTGTGCGATTACATGAGCGTCAAGCCAAACAGTCTCCTTATCAAACTGTACTGCAATTTCAGTCTGCTTATTTTCACTCTGATATATCTCAATTTTATTCTGAATTTCCATCTTTTACAGTCAAAAATTAGGATAGCAAATATACAATTAATGCGAGCAAAGGTACTTATTCTTAGATAATTATTTATCGATTTGTTTCAAAAAATCCAATCTCTCTATCGTAGGATTATATCCCGCTACCCCGCTACCGCACCCCCGAAAACTTTCGGGGTTTCGTGTGGTTTCATTAAAACTAAATAAACCCCGTAGATACGGTTCATGAACCGTATTTACGGGGTTTCCATTAATAAAAATTCATCTATGGATTTTCATCATTTTTTTTATAAATTCAACAGTGATGGTAATATCAAAAAAAATCGTAATTTTGTCCGAAATTTACCGAATATTTCAGACATATTATTGATGCAAAATATGGAATACAGTATTTCTCAAATTATAAGAGACCGGATTTTAAATATCAAAGTCGGAGAATTGTTTACAATTAATGATTTTGAGGATGTTAATAACGATAATCTGGTTACAAGAACGCTATCGCGTTTGCAAAACGAAGGCGCAATTGTTCGTGTGGCTACAGGCATTTATATGAATCCTAAACATACTCAGTTTGGTATTTTATACCCAACATTAGATCAAATTGCCCACAAGATTGCCGAACGCGACAAAGCCCAAATTATGCCAACGGGCGATACAGCATTGAATATTCTTGGATTTTCTACCCAAGTCCCGATGAACGCTGTTTATATAACTAACGGCGCAAAACGAAAAGTAAAAGTTGGGGAAAGAACCATTATTTTTAAAAATGCCGTTCAAAAAAACTTCCAATTTAAAGGTAAACTTTTGCCTCTAATAATCATCGCTTTAAAAGAACTTGGCGAAAGTCGTGTTACGAACGAAATCAGGAATAAAATCATAAGTCTTATTTCAGAGAGTAAAACAGACGAAAGGACTACAATGATGAACGACTTATACTTATCTCCTGTTTGGATTAAAGAATTGCTTCTACCAATCATTAAAAAAATAACAGAATGAGCATTTGGTTTCAATATAATGAAGACGAAAGACTTGTCATGCTTCAACAAACGGCAGGAACGAAAAAAATTGTTGAGCAGGCGATTGAAAAAGATTGGTGGGTATGTGCTATATTAATGGCATTGTCAAAAACGTCGTGGGCTGATTTTTTGCAATTCAAAGGCGGAACTACTTTGAGCAAGGCTTGGGGACTGATTAATCGTTTCAGTGAAGACATTGACATAGCAATAAGCCGCTCATACTTTGACTTACCCGAAGAAACCACCCAACAAAGAACGGCAATTCGCCGAAACGCATTTCATTACGTAAAAGAAACATTGATAACAGAGATTGATAAAATTCTGATTTCGCGCGGAATACATAGCTATCAAATAGAACTTATTACGCAAAACAGTAGTGCAATGATCGTAACTATTGAAGTGAGATACAAAAGCATTCTTCCCACGGTAATTGATTATATTTTACCTGTTGTGAAAATTGAATTTAGTGCAATGTCGCTAAATGAACCCAATTCTGATAAAGCAATTACCACATTTATTCACTCTCAGTATCCGAAAATAGATAATGAAATAAAATGTTTGTTTAAAACTGTATTGCCGGAACGTACTTTTTTAGAAAAGATATTTTTATTGCACGAAGAATATCAAAAAGAAAATCCACGCTCAGAGAGAATGTCGAGGCATTTATACGATTTAGAAAAAATGATGGATAGCCCGAATGCAGAATCGGCATTGCAAAACTCCGAATTGTACAAGACCATAATCAAACACCGACAAAAATTCAACAATATTCAAAGTATAGATTATCGAACACATTATCCTGATCAAATACAGATTTGTCCTCCAGAAAACTTGCAAAACAATTGGAGAAATGATTACGAAAACTTACGTGAAAGTTTTATTTATGACGAATCAAAAAAAACATTTGAGGAATTATTGACCCGAATGTTGGAACTAACAAATCGAATAAGAAAATTAAATATAAAGCCCGATGAATAAAAACATTGAAAATGCCAGCATAAAATAACCGATTTTCCAATCCCGATTGAAAATCATCTTACTCTAAAATCCCGAGCAATTGTGAACCGGTGAATCAGAATTGAGATTAATTGAGGAGTGCAGGATTGGATAATGCCTAACGTTCACGAAAAACCGATTTTGGTAATTGAAAACCCCGTAAATACGTTTCATGAACCGTATTTACGGGGTTTCCATTAATAAAAATTCATCTATGGATTTTCTTCAAAAATGTTTTATGCTATGCCATTGTTTTTGATTATTTCTTATGTAATGGTTATAGCATATTCTCCTAAAACTTCACCATCAACCCCAATGTTGGCAAAACAGTTCCCGAAATATTTTCGATAGGGGTAAGCACATATTTCGTCCCATTGTCGGTGGTTTGAAAACTTCCATCCGGATTTTTTGCCCGAATAACATAGTCCTGTCCTTTGTTCTTAAAATTATAAGCATTCTGAATATCAAAATAAATCATCAAGGTCAGCTTCTCAAAATAGAACCTTTTATCTACTCGAATATCCAATTGATGGAACGGATCGAAACGCTCGGCATTGAGTTTGGAATAGTCGAAAACAGGCTGATTAAAAGCATTCCAAACTTGGATATTGGATGAAGTGGCCAAATCGTAAGGCGTATATGGCAATCCACCCGAAAAACGCCATTTAAACCCTAAGACCCAATTTTTCTTAAATTCCTTACTTCCGGTGAGCGTAAGCAAATGCTGACTGTCCCAGGAAGATGGAATATAGGTGTCCGTTGTATCCGTAAAACTGGAACGCACAAAGGTATAAGCAGCAATAATATAGAAAGTCTTTAATCGTAATCGATACAAAAGCTCGGCACCAACCGCTCTGCCTTTTCCGATGGACAACACTTCGGTAGCTCCACTTACACTGCTGTAATCGGCACCACTATTGGCCAAACTCGATCCGGTGAATTTATTGATAGGATATTGAAAATAATCCTTATAAAATCCTTCAACAGAAAGCAGGGCTTTATCCTTAAAAGTCCTTTCAGCTCCAAGAATAAAATGATTAGCTCCAATGTATTCCACATCCTCATTCAAGAAATCGCCTGCATCATTTTTATATCCTAAGGTGGTATAAGCCGGCAACTGAAAATATCTTCCCACACCTGCATTGATCTTGGTGTTTTGGTCGAGACTATAAGCAAACGAAATCCTTGGCGATAGTTGATTCAAAGGATTCGACATCACTTTGTTGAAGTTCGTTCCATCGGCTCTCAAGCCCAACGAAATCAATAACTTTTCATTGGCAACTCGTCTCGATACCTGACCAAAACCCCCAAATTTTACCAAATTCATCTCCGATTGGTAGTTGTAAAAAAATGAGGAATCATTCAAATAAACATACTGCGAGGTTTGATTATTATACTTCGCAAATTCGGTATTCAACCCATAACGAATCGACCAACCATTGAGTTTTTGTGAAAACTCCCATCGCGCTTTATTCTCAATTTCCTGACTTGTGTAGTCCAATGTTTTTGCCTTAGTTTCGTCATTATCAGGATATTTAAAGAAGGAATTATCCAACATATTTCTACTCAGCACAAAGGTATGAAATCCGTTTTTGGTGAAATGCTTCCATACGCCTCCAATGGCATAACTCCACTGATTATTAGTTGGAATTTGCGTCAAAATATATTCTTGCGAAGCATCCGGATTCTTTATTCCGGTATTCAAAGCAAACTGATCTAAAGCCCCGATACTGATAATGGTAAGCTCATTTTTCTTATTGAGATTGATTTTTGTTTTCAACTGGTAATCGGTGAATGTGGGCAAAAATGGCAATTCTAAAGCCGAAAAGAGAAATTGAAGATAACTTCTTCTAACGCTAAAAATCATGTTGGCATTTTTACCAAGAGGGCCATCGAATGTAATGGCGGCCTCGCTAGCTCCCAAAGCTCCTTGAACATTGAGTTTCTTGTTATTACCCTCCTTTTGCCTAAACTCAAACACACCACTCAACGCATTGTATCTTGAAGCGGGAAACGAACCGGCATAATAATCAACCGAAGCAATAAAATCGGAATTGATAATTCCAACCGGACCTCCTCCGGCTCCTTGTGTAGCAAAATGGTTTAATGTAGGAATTTCAACGCCATCGAGAAAAAAGCGGCTTTCACTCGGACCTCCGCCACGTACAATAATGTCGTTGCGAAAAGCAGGAGTTGTAGCCACACCGGGAAATGACTGTATCACTCGGCTAATGTCGCGATTTGCTCCGGGATTAGTCTCAATCTCCTTTATACCAATACTTTGAACTGAAACTAACGCATCATCACGCTTATCAAATGGATTGGCTACAATGGTAACGGCTTCCAATTGCTTTGTGGTAGATTCCAATTCAAACTCCTGATAAACCGGATTGGAATTGGTGATTAAGATTTCGGTAGTGATAAAAGTTTTATAACCTACAAAGGTGATTTTCAGATTAATATATCCCGGCTTTAAACCCGTGATGATAAACTTTCCGTCTAAATCAGTTACAGCTCCTGTTGTGGTTCCAACAATTTGCACATTGGCAAATGCTACGGGCTCTTTGTTTTCCTTGTCAATTACCTTCCCTTCGACTCTGCCATTTTGAGAAAAGGAATAAACCGTAAGAAATAAAAGCATTAACGTAAATATCTTTTTCATTGTCATTAATTTTCGATGGTGATTTTAATATTTTTGAAAATTTCTCTTGCAGTAGTAAAACCACTTAAGTCGGTATAAAGTTTTCCGCTCGAACCTGTTGGATCGCCATGACCTATCGGATTCAAATAAAAAACAGAATCTGAAGTGTCGATGGTTACTGCAAAAATTAGGGAAGGCTGTGCGGAATGTTTGTATGCGTCATTATTCGGAATGCGGTCGTTAGTCCAGTATTCGTTCCAGTCCCACGCTTGGTTAACTTCCATCAAAATTCGCGTTCCAGCTACTGCCTCCAACCTAACCTTTAGAGAAAACCCTGCTTCAGGTGTGGCTCCGGTCACAGCATCTACATAAGGATTTTCAGGAGTTGGTATATATGTTTTGCCATCAATAAGTCCCTTACGTTCAGTCCAATAAGGCAAGGCTGAAGGTTGATAGCTCTTTCCCGGACGATCGAGCCACAAGGAATCATCCACATTTTCATGACCAAATATCCCTGATGCGTAGCTCTTTGTGACAAATAAAGTGCGCATAACTTCCCCTTGAAGATTTTCCTGCCAAATAACAAAAGATGGGTGATTATGACCCTTTCCGGCCTCAGCCGAAATTTTTACCAATCTGCCGGACGTAGCTGAATCATTAAACTCAACGGAATTAACTCCCCGTTTTGGAACTTGACAATAAACTAAAACTATTGCCATAGCAGTTATTATTAATACAATTTTATACTTATTTAAGACCATGTTCTACTATTTTGGATTAATTTTGCAAAACTATAGCTATAATTTAAATTAGATTATGATTTCGTATTAAAAATTGCTAAATTTTACGAAAATGAACAAATACAAATTATTAAACGAAGTAATTCAGCACCTTGAAGAATTTGAATCCACCAATTCAAATGACGACATTAAAGAATTTTCGATTTATTTGAAAGATAGACTTTTCAGTGGAGCAAAACCTAAGAAAGCGCATAAGGACAGTTTTACTGTTTCGGAAGTGATTAATTACCAAGATATTCCTGAGGTAGAGTTTAGCACTTTGGTTGGCACAATGTATCGGTTTGCGAGGCATTACATCAAAAAGGCATTGGACAATAAGATGATTCACACCATTGACGAATTTGGTTTTATGGCTACTTTGGTCGAAGCAGGCAAGTTGAACAAATCCGATTTAATAAATCGCCATTTGATGGAAATTTCGTCAGGAAGTGAAATTTTAAGGCGATTGGTGAAAAAGGGCTTAATTCAGGAAATTCAAGACAAAGGTGACCGTCGCATGATTTTAGTTGAATTGACCGAACAAGGGAAAAAAGAATTATTCGACACCTTTGCCGAAATGCACAAAGTTTCGTTAATTATCAAAGGCAACTTGTCGAATGATGAGCTTAGTGAAATGAACTTTCTTCTAAACAAACTGAAGTATTTTCATTGGAATATTCAGGAGTATGACAAAAACTCAAACATTAATGAATTGATTACAAAATACGTATAATACTATCTTTCAATAATTTATATGAATATTTTAGTTACGGGCTCATCCGGATATATCGGAAAAGAATTAACACAAGCTTTAGAAAAAAAGTCACACACCGTATTACATCTTTCCAGATCAAAACCAAAAACAGAAAAACATTTTCAATGGAATCCTGAGGAGGGAGAAATCGATATAAAAGCTATTGAATCAGCGGATGCGGTGATACATCTTGCCGGCGAAAATATTGGCTCTAGTCGATGGACAAAAGTCAAAAAAACGAAAGTGATCGAAAGCCGACAAAAAGGCACAAACCTGTTAATTGATAGTATCTCTAAGGCAGAGAATCCACCAAAAATATTCATTTCAGCCTCAGCTACAGGCTATTATGGAGCAGTCACAACCGATACAATTTTTGCAGAAAGCGCCCCTGCTGCAAATGATTTTTTAGGTTATACCACCCAACTTTGGGAAAAAGAATCTCTTAAAGCATCCAATTTAGGACTTCGCACAGTGATAATTCGCACCGGAGTTGTAATATCGAAGGAATCCAAAGCGTTACAAAAAATGGCCATGCCTGTCCGAGCTTTTGTTGGCGCAAATTTAGGCAGTGGAAATCAATATATTCCGTGGATTGATCTTGAAGATTTGGTAGGGATTTATTTATTTTCCTTAGAAACGTCAATATCTGGCATTTACAACGCCGTTGCACCACAACATCTCAAACAAAAACAATTCAATCAAGTTTTAGCGAAACACCTAAAACGTCCATTATTTCTACCTCCAGTGCCGGAGTTTCTGCTGAAAATGATTTTAGGAGAAATGGCGGTTTTAGTAACCAAAGGAAGTCGGATTTCGGCAAAAAAAATAATGGATGAAGGTTTTCGATTTAAGCACGAAACGATTGAATCGTCATTAAGAAAGGCACTATAAAGTTTCTTCCTGGGCGTTTTGCACCAACATGCCGCAAGCAATTTCAGCAGCGCGTTGCTCGGCAGCCTTTATATTATTCGCTTTAGCTTTTGATATAAATTTATCATCAATCCACACCTGAATCTCATGTTGTTTGGCATTATTCACACCGAGGGCTTCGGTATGTTTAAACTCTAATTTAGTTTTCTCTTTTTGCGACCATTCAATAAGACGGCTCTTATGATTCATTTCGGTTTGTTCCAGCTCATCAATATCCATCTTGATTTTTATAATTCGATCCACTAAGACTTTCTTCGTAAAATCAAAGCCTTTGTCAAGGTAAACCGCACCAATTAAGGCTTCAAAAGCATCACCCAATAAAGATTTTGGTTGGGATTTATTATCCTTATTTGTTTTTATCAAGTCGTTTAATCCTATTTGCAAGGCTAAAGCATTAAGTTGCTGACGGCTAACCATTTTGGAGCGCATTTGGGTTAAAAAACCCTCATCCTTATACGGAAAAATTTTAAACAAATAGTCAGCGACTACCGAATCAAGGATGGCGTCGCCAAGAAACTCAAGACGTTCGTTAGAATTTTTTGCACCATGACTAATTTCTGTTGCTATGGATTTGTGCCTAATGGCAAGTTCATAAAGATGAATGTTTTCGGGATAAAACCCGAAAACATTCTTTATAAAGTCCCTAAGCTCTGGAAATTCCTTTGTCAATCTGGCTCTGAGCTTTCGCACTAGCTTTGCCATAAAGGATTATAATTATTCAAATTTTTTGAACAACAAAGAGGCATTGTGACCACCAAAACCGAAAGTATTTGAAATGGCATATTTAATATCTTTCGAAACAGCTTTGTGGAAAACAAAATTAATAGTGGGGATTTCAGGATCATCTTCAAAATGATTGATTGTAGGAGGTACAATACCATTTTTAACAGCCAAGATAGTTGCCATAGCTTCGATAGCTCCGGCAGCACCTAAAAGATGACCAGTCATCGACTTAGTTGAATTGATAAGCACTGTATAGGCATGGTCGCCAAAAAGGGATAAAATAGCTTTTGGTTCAGCCACATCTCCAACCGGAGTTGAAGTGCCATGCGTATTGATATGATCTACTTCTTCGGGATTAATTCCTGCATCATTGATAGCTTCCAACATACACTTTTTAGCTCCCAAACCTTCCGGATGAGGAGCGGTCATGTGATGCGCATCGGCACTAAGTCCGGCGCCTACCACTTCGGCATAGATTTTTGCACCTCGAGCAATGGCATGCTCATACTCTTCAAAGATAAGAGCTACGCCGCCTTCGCCAAGAACAAAACCATCGCGCGTGGCATCGAAAGGACGACTTGCCGTTGAAGGGTCATCATTTCGAGTGCTGATAGCGTGCATTGCATTGAAACCTCCAATTCCGGCTTCGTTGATTGCTGCTTCGCTGCCACCGGTAACAAAAGCAATAGCTTTTCCTAATCGGATATAATTAAAGGCGTCTGCCAAGGCATTTGCCGACGATGCACATGCTGAAACTGTGGTGAAATTAGGCCCCATCAATCCATGTTTTATCGAAATATGACCGGCGGTAATGTCCGCAATCATTTTAGGAATGAAGAAGGGATTAAATCGTGGAGTACCATTACCTTTAGCAAATGCTGAAATTTCCTGCAAAAATGTATCAAGACCACCGATACCGGAACCCCAAATGACACCAATTCGCTCTAAATCTGTTGATTCCATATCGAGTCCACTATCTTTTATAGCTTCATCGGCTGCAATCATACCATATTGCGTACAAGCATCTATTTTGCGTACTTCTTTGCGGTCGAAGTAATTTTCAGGATTGTAATTCTTGATTTCGCAAGCAAACTGTGTCTTAAACTGTTCAGCATTGAAACGGGTAATGGGACCTGCGCCACTTACTCCATTAACCAAGTTTTCCCATGTTTCAGAAACGTTATGGCCTAATGGAGTAATGGCGCCCAGCCCTGTTACTACTACTCTTTTCAAAGTCATAGAAAACTATTTACCGTTATTTTCGATATAAGCAATTGCTTCCCCAACGGTGCTGATATTTTCAGCTTGGTCGTCCGGTATAGCAATATCAAACTCTTTTTCGAATTCCATGATAAGCTCAACTGTATCCAGTGAATCAGCTCCCAAATCATTGGTGAAACTTGCCTCAGGAGTTACTTCACTTTCGTCAACGCCAAGTTTGTCAACGATAATAGCTTTAATTCTGCTTGAAATGTCTGACATATTATTATAATTTATAGTTAAACAGGCTGCAAAGAAAATAAATATTCAGTTATGTATGATGTTAAATTCGTCTTCATGGACTTGATACCATCTATTTTTCTATTTATCAATGTTTTAGCCTTAATCTATTCTCAAAACTTCTATGCCAATTATTAGCGCTTTTGCTCACGATTATATACCTTATTTCTCTGATTAATAACCCATTAAACACAATATATAAAATAGAAATAAGTTAAATCAAAACTCCTAACCTAAAGTTGATTTTCTCGAATAATTCGGTTAATATTGCAAGGCTATCTTTGCCATCATTAGAAACTATTTATGATTTATATCGTATCACAGGCTTTTAGGTAAAATACCTATTGAACTTACCAAATTCTTGTGATACTTTTGCACCAACTTTAATGACAGATTATGCTATTAATTACCATTTCTAAGATAAATAAGTGGGGACAACAAGGAAAGGTAACCAAATTATTGGAAGCTTTAAGTAATGAAAACGAAGAAATTAGAAAAGCCGCTGCCTTGACATTAGGGCGAATAGGTCATTCCGGACTCGTTGATAACATGAAAATTGCTCTTTTAAAAGAAACCGATATTTTCGTACGATTTGATATTGAATCGGCTATAAAACTTTTAGAAAGCCAACCGGAACAAATACTTGTTAGCGCCAATATTCAAAAACCTCAAGAAGTCGAAAACTATCATCATCAGGAAAATAGCAATAATAAACGACATTACTCTCCAGCTTTAGGATAACGTTTAAATACAATAAAAAAGGCCGGATAACCGGCCTCTTTATTTCTATTGAGAATTCATTATTTATTTGGATCGTAACCCTTCTTCGTTGAATAGTTGATTTTCAGAGCATTTGCTTTTCGCAGTTCCTCCTTAACATCTGTAACTATTCCCATTTTAGTAGTTTCGTCCACTTTAAGCGACATAATCTGTTTCTTACGATTATACTCAGGAATATTTAAAGCTGACTGTGCCACATAATCCTTAATCTGAGAAACTTCCGCAAAGGCATCATTAAGCTGAATACGAGGTTCTTCCCCCATTTTTGCTTGAAGACGCTTAACCGGAGGGCCAATATAGATATAACTTACCAACGATTTATCTTCAATCTTCTGTATCTCGGTAGCGCCGGGAGGAGTCACTTTTACGATTAAAGTCACTTCACGCATAACGGTTGCTACCATAAAGAAGAACAAAAGCATGAATATAATATCCGGCAATGATGCCGTCGATATACCTGGTGTTTCTTTTCCACCTTCTTTCTTAAATTTTGCCATTGGTTTTAAGTTTTTAAGTTACAAATTAATCACCAAGACTAACTGGCTCAGCTTCAGAGATAGACATTGGAATAGCATCCTGAATGGCTTTTGCTTTATCGGGATATTTGTCCAAAAGGGTTTTGAGGTCGGTTCCAAAATACTGCTTAGCCATGTCGTCTCGTAACTCTGAAACGGCAGCGGCAAGCTCATTTTGAACGTGAATATAAGTTGCATAAGAAGTTCCTCGGTCATTTTGCATTGAGACCACACCTTTCGACCTCCAAAATCGACCAATTCCGTCAATATTAGTTTCTGTTACTTCAGGATGACCATCCACATCAGGAGCAGAAGGATTTCCGGAGTAAACAGGAGTTAAAAACTCTTTAACATCCCTTTTTAACGTCCGAATACTACCTTGTCGTCCATTAAGAAGCAACTGATCGGCTGAGTTAATTAGCACCACAAAAACGTTACGCTTCTTCACTTCAGGCGGTTTTTTCTGATTTGGAGGAATAGGTGGCGGCAGCTTCCGGCTGATTCCCGAGTCAACGTCCATCGTTGTAGTAACGAGGAAGAAGATTAGAAGCAGGAAGGCGATGTCGGCCATTGAACCGGCATTTACTTCGGTTATTTTTCTTGAAGCCATAATTTTAGCGTTTTGCGAACATTCCTAAAACAGCGGACACTAAGATAGATAAAATGGATAATGCACCTAAGATATAGACAACATTAATCATTGAGCCGATAAATTTCGACATGGTAGCAGTGATGTTAAAGGTTTGGTAGTAAGGCTCGGCAGTGCTGTCGGAAGCCATCGACCAAGAGATGATAAAGATAAGAGCCAAAACTCCGATGGAGATTGCTGACCTTATTAAAGATTTAGGATTTGAGGCTAATTGCCCCATAGGAAACAGAATCGCTGCGGCAGCTCCTAACACCATAGTTACGGCAGTGAGGATGAAATAAGGATTCAAAACCTTATTTGCCAATGCAGGATCGGTTTCCAAGTCGCCGCCGGCTGAAATGGTCCAAAAGGTGAAAAATACACCAAGTCCCATAATCAGATAAACGACAACTTTAGTAACGGTATTTAAAATCTTTTCCATACTGAATTTATTTTTTATTGGCAGCAAGGATATCCATAAAACTGATGGAACTATCTTCCATATCGTTAACAAGATTATCCACTTTGGATACCAAATAGTTGTAGAAAATTTGAAGAATAATGGCAACGATCAAACCGAATACTGTAGTTAACAGAGCCACTTTGATACCACCGGCAACGACAGTTGGGTTGATATCACCAACGGCTTCGATTTTGTCGAATGCTTGAATCATACCTATAACCGTACCCATGAAACCCAACATAGGAGCAAGCGCGATGAAAAGGGAAATCCAAGAAAGTCCTTTTTCCAATTGAGCCATAGCTACGGAACCATAAGCAATGATTGATTTTTCTACGCTTTCAAGACCTTCGTCATAGCGCATTAAGCCTTGATAGAAAATACTTGCCACCGGGCCACGAGTATCACGGCAGATATCTTTTGCCGATTCTACACCACCACTTGCCAGCGAAGACTCAATGCGAGCAAGCAATTTCTTAGTATTAGTTGTTGCAAGGTTAAGATAGATAACTCTCTCGATAACCAAAGCCAAACCAAGGATAAGAGCTAAAAGCACGAATGCCATAAAACGAGCATCACCTTGAATAAAATAACGTTTGAGCAATTGATTGAAAGACTCTTTCTTAATCACTTCTTCAGCCTCAAGAACCGGAGCCGGTGCTTCGGCTTTAGCAACAGTGTCAGCAGGCTGTGCGGTGGTGTCAACTGCTTCTGTCTGTTCCATATCGGCAGCATTAACTACTTGCTCCTGCCCATCAGCGATCCCAAGAGCGTTAACTGTATTGACAGCGCCAAAAGTTAGTAGGGCCATCAGGGAAATAAATGCAAAAAGATTTTTCATGATTGGTTAATGTTTAATTCTCAATAATTAAAATAATTAAGTTTAAAAAGTTGCGGAGAAAGAGGGATTCGAACCCTCGGTACACTTTTGGCGTACACACACTTTCCAGGCGTGCCTCTTAAACCACTCGAGCATCTCTCCAAACGGGCTGCTAAAGTACAAATTTTTGATATTGGCCATAATTTAATTTCAGTTTTAATCATTTGATAAAATTCAAGTTTATATGTCATTAAATGTAATTCCTTGTTTTTATTGTATTTCTGCTCATTGATGTCAGTTTTAGGGAAATTTTAAACAGGATTTGGTTCAGGTAATAAAACTTTCTTAACCTTAAAACAATGGTACAATAACTTAGATTTTTTGAAAGAAAACACGTTACAATACTATTTATTCCTACTTTTGCCCCCCAAATTGTTTAATTTTAATGAGATTTCTTATGAAACAAATTTTACTATCAGTTATCATGTCTTTTGTGGCCCTCTTTTCTTTTGGCCAATGCACTGAATTATTCATTTCAGAATATGTGGAAGGAAGCCATAATAATAAGGCGTTAGAGATTTATAATCCAACCCAGAACAGTATCGACCTTTCCGGTTACCGTATTGCCCGGTATTCCAATGGAGGTAGTTCTCCTCAATTCTTAGACCTTGGAGGCTCATTAGCTTCTGCTGATGTTTTAGTCATTGTACTTGACAAACAAGATCCTGCCGGAACCGGGACTGACACTATAGTTTTTGACGAACTTCGCGCTTTAGCCGATACTTTCATGAGTGGAGTTTATCCTGGTCCAATGTATTTCAATGGTAATGACGCTGTCACTCTTGAAAAAACTAACGGAACTTATGTAGATATCCTTGGTGTAATTGGACAAAACCCGGGTCAAGCGTGGACTGCCGACACAGCAGCCGGATTCACTGACGCTCTTGGTGGCCGCTGGTGGACAAAAAATCATGCGATGATCAGAAAACCAACAGTTAGTGCGGGAATTACCGCCAATCCAACTTTTTTCAACCCTGCAGCCGAATGGGATACTCTCGGCTATAACTGGTTTGGAAACCTTGGCTGGCATAGCTGCAACTGCACCCCTAACTCCATTGCAGAAGTGAAAAAAGTTAATGATGCCTTTTTCTACCCTAACCCGGTTACCGGTTCAACGTTCACCGTTAAAGCAACTGCTGTTATCTCATCAGTAAGCATCAGTAATATTGCTGGTTCTGAGGTGTTTAATGCAAAAAATGATCAAAGAAGAGGCGACATGATTATCCCTGCTTCAAACTTAAATTCAGGTGTTTACTTTGTTAGTATTATTCTTGAAGATCAAAGCATTATTACAAAAAAACTTATCCGAAAATAGTTAAGTTTCAACTATTGAAAAACCCCCTGTTAAAAAAAACCGGGGGTTTTTCTGCCCATATACCTTATATAATAGTACTATAAGAAATCTTTGGAATCCCTTCATTCAAACAAGAAAACATAGTCTTAGAAATAAACAACAACAATTTAAATATGAAAAGGTTAGTCGCATTTCTTACTCTCTTGACCATATTTGGTTTTCAATCTTTCGGTCAAAAAGCAGTTGTTAAAGGCAAAATAACAGATAAATCGACCGGCGAATCGCTTATCGGTGTGAACATTATGTATGAAGCCGGCAAGGGGGTTGTAACAGACTATGACGGCAATTTTCAGATTGATTTAGCTTATGGCGAATACACTTTCAAGGTATCGTATGTGGGTTATAATGTGATTGAGCAGAAAGTGAAAGTGGATAAGCCAAAGGTTTCCATAAATTTTAAAATGGAAAATACTACCTTGCAAGAGGTTGAAATAGTGAGTGATATTGCCAAGTCGAGAGAAACGCCAGTTGCTTTCAGCACAATAAAACCAGGCAAGCTTGCTGAGGAATTAGCCGCACAAGATTTACCGATGATTCTCAACTCCACTCCGGGCGTGTATGCCACACAGCAAGGCGGAGGTGATGGCGATGCGCGTATTAATATTCGCGGTTTCAATCAGCGAAATGTGGCGGTGATGATTGATGGAATTCCTGTTAACGACATGGAAAACGGTTGGGTTTATTGGTCCAACTGGTCGGGCTTAGATTTGGCCACAAGAAGCATTCAAGTGCAACGGGGATTAGGCGCTTCCAAATTGGCGCTTCCCTCTGTTGGAGGCACGATGAATATTATAACAAGAGGTATTGAGGCGAAAAAATCGTTTAAAGTTCAACAAGAAATTGGCTCGGACGGTTATAGCCGAACCTCCTTAGCAATGAATAGCGGACGGCTGAAAAATGGCTGGGGCGTAACTGCCTCAGGATTCTATAAAAGAGGAAATGGCTGGGTGGATATGACTTGGACCGAAGGCTGGTTTTTCTTCGTAAGAGTTGATAAAGAAATTGGTAATCACCTGCTTAGCTTTTCAGCAATTGGAGCTCCTCAAAAACATGGTCAAAGATCTTATATGAATTCTATTGGTGAGTTTAGTGCCGATTATGCTAAGAAAGTGGGCATCAACGATTCCGATTTTGTCAGCACCAAACCTCGTGATTTGGGTATAAAGTATAACCAAAACTGGGGATATTTAGATAGATATTTAACGGATGGATACGATACAGTTTGGAGAGGAAAAGAAAAAATTAACGAAAAGACAAATTACTATTTTAAACCTCAATACAGCCTTCGTGATTTTTGGAGTGTTTCAGATAAAGTTTATGTTTCCAATATTCTTTACCTTTCGATGGGAAATGGCGGAGGCACAGGATTTTCGCGCACCTTATCCACGCTTCCCGATGGAACAAAAGATTTGCAAAGCAGCTACGATAATAATATAAAAAATTTGGGAACGGTGTTAGATGGCAAAGGAGATATCATTAATTCGTCCATCAACAACCATGTTTGGTATGGCTTTTTAAGTACTGTAGGATGGGAAATTCATAAAGGAATGGAGCTTTCCGGAGGTATCGACCTTCGCTCCTATCGCGGCGAACACTACAGACAAACTTATGACTTACTGGGTCAATCCTATTATATTGATAACTATTCGGTTACAGAATTAAATGACAAAACCAATCCGTCAAAACTTCGCGGACTTGGAGATAAGATATATTATCATAACGATGGAATTGTGCGTTGGGGTGGATTATTTGCTCAGTTTAAAGCTCAAAAAGGACTTTGGACATATTTTATCAATCTGACCACCGCATATTCAGGATATAAAAGGGTGGACTATTTCAAAAGGAACGATTTAGTGATTGATGGACAAGTATTTGAACAAGCCGTAGGCTATACTCCAAAATTTGACTTCGCGCAGGGCACTTTCGTTTCGGTTGCCGACACCTTTGAATATAACGGCCAACAATACACCATCAATTCACCCGAAGCACGCACAGCGGAAACTGCTTGGAAATGGATTCCCGGTTTCACTGCAAAAGCTGGGGTAAATTTCAATATCAGCGAAACACAAAACGTTTTTGTCAATGCCGGTTACTTAAACAAGGCTCCACGATTTTCAAACGTATTCGATAATAACAATCGACTTTATAAGAAAATTGAAAACGAGCATGTTAAGGCTTTTGAATTAGGATATAGTTTTTATAACGATAACATCACATTTAACTTCAACGCATATATTACGCAATGGGAAAACAAACCTGCTGATTATCCAAGCTCGGTTTTAATCGACGACATTACTTACAAAGTGAATATCAACGGAATGGATGCGTTACATAAAGGAGTTGAAGCGGAATTTGGATGGCGAATTACGAAAGATATTTTATCGGAAACAGTAATTTCTGTTGGTGATTGGCGCTGGACTTCTGCAGATTCGGCAGAAATTGTTGACGACAATACAGGTACAATCATGGATGTGGTTTATTTTGATGCCAAAGGTTTGAAAGTTGGCGATGCAGCACAAACTCAACTTCGTGAATCAATTCGCTGGCAGATTACAAAAGGCTTATACCTAAAAGCAGCAGCCACCTATTTCGGTAATTTCTATTCAGATTTCGACCCACTTTCGTTAGATCCAAAAAGCAAACCGGATTCTTTTAATGAAGATGGCAGCCCAAAGCAAAGCTGGAGAGTGCCGGATTATATTTTAGTCGATGCCTTTGCCGGTTACAGGTTTAAGTTCAAAGGAACCTTCATCGATTTTAGGGTATCCGTCTTAAACGTTCTTGACGAAGTTTATATTTCGGATGCTCAAAATAACGACCAATATACCAATCAAAGTTGGAATTCATTTGACGCACGTTCTGCAGGAGTTTTCTTTGGAATGGGGCGTCGTTTTATGACCACCTTAGCAATTAGTTTTTAAAAATCAATAAATTCAAATCTATGAAAACCAAATTTTTATTCAGTTTAATTCTGGCTTTTTCGGCCATGATGAGCCAAGCTCAAATCACAATTTCAGCAGCTCGAAACCTCGGTGTGGGAGCCACAGTAACCGTAAAAGGTATTGTTACTAATGGCAGCGAGTTAGGCATAATCCGCTATTTTCAGGATGGCACCGGAGGCATAGCCGCTTATGGTTCAAATATGTCAACCGTTCAGAGGGGCGATAGCATATTAGTAACCGGCGTTTTGAAAAATTATAATCAATTGTTGGAAATTGACCCTGTTACTTCCGTTTCGGTAATCAACTCCGGCAACACGCTCCCTCAGCCTGAGGTGGTTGTTCCTGACTCGATGATTGAATCACGCGAATCAAAATTAGTGCGCATAAACAATGCAACCTTCACCACCAACCCCGGAGGTCTATTCAGCAGCAACACTTCGTACAATTTCACTGCAAACGGACAAACCTCCAGCATCTATGTTCGTTCAGGCCATCCACTGATTGGTCAAGTAGTTCCAAGTGGACCAGTTTCACTCATCGGAATTGTATCACAATTTAGCTATTCCAGTCCGACTACAGGATATCAGTTGCTTTGCCGCGACTCAAACGACATCGTGAACAGCTCTTCCATTTCCGTGATTTCATCCGTAACGCTCGACAGTCTTTCAACAACGGGCTTTACTATTGATTGGCAAACTGATGCAGCCGGAACATCCGAAATGTTTTTCGGAACAACCGCAGCTCTTGGAAATCACCAATCCGACACCAACAAAACCGCTAATCATCACTTAAAAATAAGCGGTGCAACTCCATCCCAACTGTATTATATTCAGGCCTTTTCGGTTTTAGGAACTGATACAGCCTTTGCGCCGGTTCGCGTTTTTGTAACCCAGTCGGTTTCTTCAGGAAATATGTTGGTTTATTTCAATACTCCTGCAGACCACACAGTTAGTTCAGGCACTAACGCTATCACATTGCCTAACGCCATCGACGACACCTTAATAAAATACATCGACCGCGCCACCGAAACCATTGATTTTACGATGTATAATTTCAACTCTGCCAATATCGCCAACGTTGCAACTGCATTGAATAACGCAGTTAATCGCGGAGTTACGGTTCGCGTTATTTTTGATAATGGAGCCAACAACACTGGCATTCAGCAACTTGATCCATCCATCGGAAAAATATCTAATCCAACAGGTTCGCAGTATGGCATCATGCACAACAAATTCATCATTTTTGATGCACACAGCACAAATCCAAACAGACCAATCGTTTGGACCGGCTCGACCAATCTAACTGAAGGTCAAATTAATACCGATCCAAATAATGTGATAATCATCCAAGATAAATCTTTGGCTTTGGCTTACACCTTGGAATTTGACGAAATGTTTGGCTCAACAACCGGAACTCCAAGTTTGAGCAATTCTAAATTTGGACCTGACAAAATCGACAACACACCTCATGAATTTATCATAGGAAGTTCGAAAGTGGAATGCTATTTTAGCCCAAGTGATGGCACTAACGACATCATTCTTGGCCAGATAGGTGGTGCTACCACAAAAATCGACATTGCCACCATGCTTATCACCCGCTCCGATATTGCTTACGCTTTGGACGATGCCGTTACGGATAATAATGTAGCTTTAAAAGTTTTGGTAAACCACGAAAATGATTGCTCCGTAACTGTTTGGGGAATTCTTTCTACACTGATTGGCAACAACTTGCAAGACGACCAAAGTCAAACCGGAATTATGCACCATAAATTTATGGTTGTGGACAACGATTTGGCAACTGCCTCAGTTTTAACCGGTTCACACAATTGGAGCAATGCTGCAAATAATACGAATGATGAAAATACACTTGTCATTTATAACGAGTCGGTTGCAAATCAGTATTACCAAGCATTTTACTATCGTTTCATGCAAAATTTGACTAATGATATAACCGATGGAAATTTTGCAAAAGCAGTAAATGTGTATCCGATTCCTGCAGATAATCAAATCAACATTCAAATTGAGGGTGGTTTTAGCAGTAGTTTTTCAGCACAAATTTTCTCCCTTGACGGAAAATCGGTTAAGACTGTTGAAACGTTAATCGGAACCAATGTTTCAGTGGATATTCAATCCTTAGAATCAGGAGTTTATATCCTTCATTTATTCAGCAACAGTGGAAATTATATCACCAAATTTGTGGTGAAATAATTCAATCCAAATTCAATGAAACAATGAGGATGTTCAATGAAATGGGCATCCTCTTTTTTTTAAAAAGACCCCTGCCAAATATTAGTTGTGAGCAAAAAAATAACCCTTTTTATTGAATGCAATAATTCATACCTTTGCGCTCGAAAGTAAAGGTCATATTTATTAATAATAAACACTATGAAATCCATTCAAGACGTAAGTTTCAAAGGTAAGCGCGTACTGATGCGCGTTGACTTTAACGTTCCATTAGATGAAAACGGGAAAGTTACAGACGACACAAGAATTCGGGAGTCTATAGCTTCAATACAAAAAATTGTGAATGATGGCGCTAAGCTCATATTAATGTCACATTTAGGAAGACCCAAGGGGAAGGTCAATTTAAGTATGTCGTTGGAGCCGGTAGCTGAGCAGTTGTCCAAATTAGTTGGCAAGAAGGTGCATTTTGAGCGAGAATTAATTAGCGAGCAAACCATAAAGGAGATTGAAAAGCTCAATTGGGGCGACATTATGCTTTTAGAAAATATTCGTTTTTATGCGGGCGAAGAAAGCGGTGATGAAGATTTTTCGGCGCGTTTGGCCAGCTTAGGCGATGCTTATGTGAATGATGCTTTTGGCACAGCCCACCGAGCCCATGCCTCAACAACTATCGTAGCCAAATATTTTCCAAAGGACAAATACTTTGGATATTTGATGGATAATGAAATTGTGAATTTGGAAAAAGTTCTCAGCAGCAATATTCATCCTTATACGGCAATAATTGGAGGATCGAAAGTTTCGACGAAGATTGACATTATCAGAAATTTGATTGGTCGTGTTGATAATATGATTATTGGTGGCGGGATGGTATTCACGTTCATCAAAGCGTTGGGTGGGAATATTGGCAACTCCCTTTTCGAAGAAGACAAAGTAGAGGAAGCACGCCAAACCATACTCGAAATGGTAGCTCACGGCGTCAATTTGATACTTCCAGCCGACATCGTTGCTGCCGATAAATTTGCCAATGATGCTAATCGTCAGATAGTTGCAGCAGGAGAAATACCTGATGGATGGATGGGTTTAGACATTGGACCAAAAGCAATAAAAAAAGCCACTGAAGTGATATTAAATTCTTCCATGGTATTATGGAATGGCCCTATGGGAGTTTTTGAGATGGACAATTTTCAGAATGGAACACGCTCTGTGGCCATTGCTGTAGCCACAGTTACCAATGCCGGAGGCTATTCAGCAATCGGAGGCGGCGACAGCGTGGCAGCCATCAATAAATACGATTTATCGTCGATGATGTCGTATATCTCTACCGGTGGAGGAGCCATGTTGGAATATTTGGAAGGCCTTAAATTGCCGGGCATAGCAGCTATTGAGGATTAAATATTAGATGGATTTTTTTCAGCAATTCTTCCGCTCTAATTGGTTTTTCCATAAAGTCGTCACAGCCTGACTTAAAAGCTTTTTGTCGGTCGCTCAGCTCACTATATGCTGTTTGCACAATAACTTTTATATGTGGAAATCTACTTTTGATAATTCGAGTAGCTGTGTAACCGTCCATTTCAGGCATTTGTAGATCCATGATAACCAAATCGAAATGCGGATCACGGGCAATAGCTTCCAATGCTTTCAACCCATTATAAGCTCGCTGAGTTTTTACACCGGTTTTGCGCATTAATATTTCCAAAAATTGCAAATTTGCCTCAATATCATCCACCAACAACACCCGTTTATCATTCCATCTGTATTTTTGACTGATGAGCTTTCCATTTACAAATTTGTTCTGTTCGAGGGGCAGAGTAAAGCTAAACTTACTCCCAATACCCTGTTGCGACTCAACGCTAATCTTTCCATTCATCAGTTCTACTAAGCTTTTAGTGATGCTCAAACCAAGACCATTTCCGCCATACTGCCTCACATGACCAACTTCCAATTGAACAAAACGATTGAATATTGAGTTTAAATCCTTGGCCGCGATTCCAATTCCTGTATCTGCAACATAAAACTCCAGCAGTTCATTGTTCAAATACCGAAAGCCTAAGGTTACCTCTCCATGAGTCGTAAATTTTAATGCGTTATCAAGCAGATTCTCTAAAATCTGTTTTAACCTAAAAGCATCTGTTTTGATAATTAATTTATCAATGATTTGAGGCAATTCAAGTTTAAATTTTATCGGAATTTGTTGATTTTCAATTCGTCTATAATACAAATCCGCAACCTGATGAATCAAGTCTATTAAATTAACGTCAATGGCTTGAATCTTTATTTCTCCGGCTTGGATGCGTGCCACATCCACAATATCATCAATTATTTGCATCAAATTCTGCCCGCCATCAATAATCATCTCCACATATTCGTGGCGTTCTTCCGGCGCTAATTCTTCGTCGAGCAAGCTCGAAAACCCGATTATAGCGTTGAGAGGAGTTCGAATTTCGTGGCTAATGTTAGACAAAAAATTATCCTTCAAACGTTCCGATTGCTGGCTTCTTTCCAAAGCCTCGTTTAACTGATTTGTTGCTATTCGACTTCCAATAATTAAGGATAAAGACCTAACAATCAACATCAAGCTCTCTTTCTCTTGACTTGTAAAATCCCCTTGTGATTCTGTTTTCGAAAACGAAATCACTCCATGAAACTGATTGTTTGAAGCAATAGGTAAACCTATCCAATGACAGTTTTCGTTGCAAAGAACGGTATGTCCTTGCACCTGCAAATCACGAATGTTTTCCGGCGATAAATGGTATAACTGCTTGTTTTCCAACACCAATGAAAAAGGAATTGTGGAAGAAGGTATTCTTTTACCAATTTGATTTCCTACACTAAAAACCGAATCAAAAAAATTCTCCACAGCATTATAGATACCGCAATATACGCCACTTAGCGCAGGGAATAATTTTTTAATTAGAGACCAAACTTGCTCGGCTAAAAGCTTGTTATTTGGTTGAATATTCGACAGTTTGTAAACGTCTAATAACGTTTCTCGAAGATGCGTTTGAAACCGAATTTTTTCGGCATCCACTAAATTCATTAAGTTTAATAAATGAGATTTTAGCTCCACCTGATGAAATGGCATCATTAAAACCGAAACAAAAAAGCTTTTGGAGGAAAAACTATCTATCAACGAAAGGTGCTCATTATCAGAAGATAGAAAAAGAATCGGTGTTTTTTCTAAATGAGGATCATCGTTAAAATGATGAATTGTAAAATCAATTAGATCTTTCTCGGCTTCGGAATGAACGATGATGAGTGTGGGGCGGAAAGTTTTTGTGGCCGATAATAAATCCTTTGGACTAAAAACAATATCACAGCTAAATGTTCCGAGAGAAGCCTTTAACTGCTCCATTTCAAGATCAATCGGATTTTGAAGACTATTTAAAAATAAAAATCTATTCATTAATTAATTCATTAAAAACTCATTCCCATGGGAAGTTTAAAACAATATAAACTGGTGCAATATTAAAATAACAACCATAAGAAGGTCAAGTGAAGAGAACTAATAAAAGTCAGTCTCATAATTATAATATTGGTTTATAGATTTTTACAAAAAGAATGATTACAAAATAAAAACAAAAAAAAGGAGTAGAAATTGGAAAAGTCCAATCTACTCCATTCAAAATTCACAATAAGAATTTGTTTCAAAACGGGAAAACCCCGATTTCTAATTTTTCAAAATAAATTTGATTGAGATGGAAACGTCGGTTGAAACCTTTCTATCGCCTTGAATGGCAGGTTTCCACTTTGGCATGGAGCGCACTACTCTAATGGCTTCGTCGTCGAGTAAAGGATGAACACCCCTTTGAATTTCGATATTTCCAATTGAACCATCACTATTAACCCGAAACTTGAGATAGACGATTCCTTGCATATCCATCTGACGAGCCATTTCGGGATACTTTGTATTCCGAGCCAAATACTCATGGACATTACCAGGAAACTCGGCATTGATAGAAGGATAAGGAATGTAATCATCTATAACGGCTTCTTCCGGATCATTAATCATCTCGAAGCCATCTCCAGGATTCCAATCTTCCGGAAGAACAAAATCAGGAATCACAATCTTCTTGTTGTTGTCAACAAGAGTAAAAGTGTTTGTCAAAACTTGAGGTTTTGGTTGCGCCTTAACTTCTTCTCTCCTTGTGTTTTCAACGTAGGTGTCTTCAAAAATGGTGAAGCCATCTTCAAAAATCACAGCACGAACATTTTTAGATTTGGTTTCGAAGGCAAACAATAACGTAGCTAAAGTTATTGTCAATCCCGTTAGGAAGAAAGTGGATTTCCATTTCTCCAAATTTGCTTTTTTTGACTTTTTAGGTTTCATAACGATTGATTTTAAAGTTAAACAATTAAGCCTTTTTAACAAAACATCTGCCGTTAAGCAACCAAACGTGTTAATCAGGCAAAAAATTCTCCTTGAATCAGTAATCGTTTGATATGAGATAGTTAAAGGTATAAAAAAAACCCGAAAACCTAAGTCTTCGGGTTTGAGATAAACCTATTGTGTGTTACTAAAGTTCCATCCAATTATTTTTGCCTTTGGATTTTGATTCATCAATAGTTTTGGTTATTCCGCCGGTATAGGAAATAGTTACATCTTCCCCTGAATCAGTTTTACCGGTAAAGGTGAAAACATAGTTGGAACCTGATGTGGCCACCACAAAGGAGCCTGAAACAATTTCTTCATAGATTCCTGCGTCTGTGGCCAAATTATAGCCCAAGAGCACTTCAGCGTAATCGAACGTCATAGGAAAACCAAAATTCATCGTATCCATCATGTAGGTTCCATTGCTAAATTTGGTAGAATCGCTTGAGAATAACTCAAAATATATGGCATCTCCTGTACCTACAAAATCCATCGAATCTTGATTATAAACAAATCCAGAAGAGGAAAGAACTAAATCAAGATTATAGGAAGCAGGCACTTCATTCTCTTTACCATAGTAAAAAACATAAGCATTTGATAATGCGTAAGTTGTGCCATTATAAACCATTTTATTAGTTACAACAGGAGTTGTGGTATCATCTGTTTCATCATCTTTTTTACACGAAACGAAAACCACGGAAAGGGACAAAAGAGCCACAATTAGAAAGCTAAAGACTTTATTCATTAAATATTATTTTAAAATTATTTGGCAAAAATAATAGCTAAATAATTTTTAGAAATACCCTAAAACAGGTATTTTAGCTTTGGCATGTCTAATAATTATTACCTTATATATCATACCTAAAGGATAAAAACCGGAATGTAGTTAAAGGACAAATCTTTGTATTTTCGCAGCCTTATTTTAAATATAGATGAATCAAGACGAAACATGGAGATATCAGCAAAATACAACGCCGAAAGTATAGAGAAAAAATGGTATGACCACTGGATGAAGAAGGGATATTTTCATTCGGAGCCTGATAGTCGCGAACCTTATACCATAGTTATTCCTCCGCCAAATGTTACCGGAGTTCTGCACATGGGACACATGCTAAACAATACGATACAAGATGTGTTGATTCGCCGAGCAAGAATGCAAGGTAAAAATGCCTGTTGGGTTCCGGGAACCGATCATGCAAGCATCGCCACGGAGGCAAAAGTGGTGGCAAAGCTGCGCGAAAGCGGCATAAAAAAGTCGGATCTTACTCGTGACGAATTTCTGAACCACGCTTGGGATTGGACTCACAAACATGGCGGAATAATATTAGAACAACTCAAGAAACTTGGCGCTTCATGCGATTGGGATCGAACCAAATTCACCATGGACGATGATATGTCGGAATCGGTGATTCAAGTTTTTGTCGATTTATATCGTAAAGGAAAGATCTATCGTGGTTATCGCATGGTGAATTGGGATCCGGAGGCAAAGACAACCGTTTCGGACGAGGAAGTTATTTATAAGGAGTCTAACGGAAAACTTTATTTCCTAAAATATCCCATCGAAAACGAAAACAACCATATTATCATTGCCACCACCCGTCCGGAAACAATACTGGGCGATACAGCAATTTGTTATAATCCTAATGATGAGCGATTTACCCATCTCAAAGGGAAACGCGTCCTCGTTCCCATTGCCAATCGTTCCATACCAATCATTGAAGACGAATATGTAGATATGGAATTTGGCACCGGCTGTTTGAAAATCACTCCCGCACACGATCCTAATGATAAAGTCATTGGAGAAAAACACCATTTGGAGATAATAGACATTTTCAATGAAGATGCAACTTTGAATGAGTTTGGGCTACACTATAAAGGCATGGATCGCTTTGAGTGTCGCAAACAAATTGTTAAAGAGTTGGAGACGCATGGTTTTATCGACAAGATTGAGGATTATCAGAACAAGGTAGGAACTTCCGAAAGAACCGGCAGCGTGATTGAGCCACGGCTTTCGCATCAGTGGTTTCTTTCGATGGAAGAGCTTGCCCAACCTGCTCTCAAAGCCGTGATGGAAGATAACGTTCAACTGATTCCGGCCAAGTTTAAAAACACCTATCGCCACTGGATGGAAAACGTCAGAGACTGGAATATTTCGCGACAACTTTGGTGGGGACATCGCATTCCGGCGTGGTATTTTGGAGAAGGAATGGACGATTTTGTTGTCGCCAAAAACGAAACCGAAGCCCTTGAACTCGCCCGACAAAAAACCGGCAACCCCAACCTAAGCACAAGCAACCTCAGACAAGATTCGGACGTTTTAGACACGTGGTTTTCATCGTGGCTTTGGCCCATTTCTGTTTTTGATGGCATTCGCAATCCTGACAATGAACAAATCCGCTATTATTATCCTACCAACGATTTGATTACGGCTCCCGAGATTCTTTTCTTTTGGGTAGCCCGAATGATAATCGCCGGATATGAATATCGCCTTGAAAAACCATTTCATAAAGTTTATTTAACGGGAATCGTTCGGGATAAACTTGGCAGGAAGATGAGTAAAAGCTTAGGCAATTCTCCTGATCCTCTTGTACTTATAAGCAACTATGGCGCCGATGGCGTTCGGCTTGGAATGCTTCTAACCTCACCAGCGGGCAACGACTTGCCTTTTGATGAAACCATTTGCGAGCAAGGCCGGAATTTTAGTAATAAAATATGGAATGCCTTGCGATTGGTTAAGGGTTGGGAAGTTGACGAAACAGCACAACCGGAACACTCCGCTGCAATAATCCTATGGATGGAAAATAAAATCAACCAAACCATCCACGATATTGATGAGCTCTTTGAACAATACCGCCTTTCGGATGCTTTGATGACAACCTATAAGCTCATTTGGGACGACTTCTGCTCCACGTTTCTTGAAGTGGTTAAACCACTTTATGGTCAACCCATTGATTCACGTACTTTAGATAGTACGGTTACCATTTTTGAAACCCTTATGCAAATCTTGCATCCGTTTATGCCTTTTATTACCGAAGAAATTTGGCATCTCCTGCGCCAACAACAGACTGATATAATTGTAAGCCATTTACCTGAAAGTAAACCATTTAATTCGGATTTATCAAAAGAATTCGATATGGCTTTTGAGGTAATCACCTCAATACGCAATTTTAGAAAACAGAAAAATATTGGCCAAAAAGAGAGTCTGGAATTATTCATCAAAAAGAATAATAATGAAACACCCAGAACCACTTTCGATCCTGTTGTGATAAAATTGGGAGCTCTTGACAAGGTAGAATACACCACCCGACCTTTGGAGAATGCGCAAAGCTTTTTAGTGGAATCAACCGAGTTTTACATTCCATTTTCTCAACAAATTGATTTGGAAGCCGAGTTGGAACGATTAACCCAAGAATTGACTTACAATCGGAACTTTTTAGCTTCGGTGGAGAAAAAACTTTCCAATGAACGATTCGTTGCAAATGCCCCCGCACAAGTGGTTGAATTAGAAAAGAAAAAGCAGGAAGATGCGATGAAAAAGATTGTGGTTATCGAAAAACAAATTAACGCAATTCGGCAATAATGCTTCGATCGAAAATAGAATTATTGCTAAAAAATCCCCAATGGATATTGGTAGTTTATGTGCTATTCGCTATTGCTGCCAGTTTGCAAGATTATTTCCTGACAAAAACAGCCACAGAGTCGATGGGATTTTATACGCATTATAATAACTACATGATTTTCAAGCATTCGTTTTTTAATCTTCTATCGGGCGAAAATCTCTACATTCATCATTATGATAGATATATCGATCTATTCAAATACAGTCCGGCTTTTGCACTTTTCTTTGGCGGCTTGGCCGTTTTGCCCGATTGGCTTGGTTTGATTCTTTGGAACGTTTTGAATGCAGTGGTGCTGATGTGGGCTTTGTATTTAGTGTTTCCTAAGGATAAAAAATCAACATCAATACTACTGTTATTAGTTCTTATAGAGGCACTTACATCGTTTCAAACCCACCAAAGCAATGGCTTGATGGCCGGATTAATCATTCTTGGTTGGCGCGCCATGGAACGGCAAAACCTGCTTGCCGCCGCCGGTTTTTTAATGGCAACAGTTTTTATTAAAATATTTGGCATAGTAGCCTTTGTGATGTTTCTCTTTTATCCAAACAAGCTTAAATCATTGGCCTTCTCCTTAGTTTGGTTTTTAATCTTATTTTTCATTCCACTTGTGGCAACAAATCCTGAAACGTTATGGACACAATACGAAAACTGGGGAATCATGTTAGCCAACGACCACTCCGCTTCTTATGGAATTTCTGTTATGGGATGGCTTAATAGTTGGTTTGGTCTTTCGCAAGGAAAAAATGTGGTATTAGCTCTCGGAACAGCGGCATTAATTGCTCCACTTATTCGGTTCTCAGAGTGGAAAAGTCAACATTTCAGGCTTTTATATCTTTCATCTCTCCTTATCTGGGTGATAATATTCAATCATAAAGCCGAGTCGCCAACGTTTGTAATTGCCATTGCCGGAGCAGCAATTTGGTTTTTGCTGTCGAGAAAAAACACCTTCGACATTTTGCTGATCGTTGTAGCGGTGGTTTTCACGTCTCTTTCCCCATCCGATATTTTTCCTAAAATGATACGAACCGACTTTTTTCAGCCTTTTGTTATCAAAGTAATACCTATGATATTAATTTGGATTAAAATTAACTATGAATTATTGACTTCCACAAATCTACAACAACTAACAGTGGAACACTCTATAATTCAAGACGATACAAATATTTTTCCATAATAAGCATTATGAATTATTGTTACCTTAATGTTGTAAGTTTTTCGGGGAATAAAAAAAAACGAACATCAGAATCAAAAGTTCGTATATTAGCCCGATATTTTTTAACGGAAACACTTTATCAATCAATAAATAAACAATATAAATTTGAATTTTAGTTGCAGATATTATGGTAAAATTTGGCAGCATTTATCTGAAACCAATTTTGAAGTAGTTTGTTGTTAAACCATTTTGAAACAAGTAAACATATTAATATGAAACATCTAACCTTAGTTTTTTTATGTATTATTCTGTCGGTTTATGTTCAAGGACAAGAAAACAGCACACCAATCGACACCATTAAAACCGTCAGTGCTGCTGACGATCAAAAAGCGGAAAAGACTTATAATGAGGGCATTGTATTTTTTCAGCAAAACAAACACCAAGAAGCCATCTCTCGATTTGACGAAGCAATTTCTATCAAACCCAACTTTGCGAAAGCCTATTTCAACAGGGCATCGGCTAAGGCGGAGCTTAAAAAATATGCCGAAGCCATTTCAGATTATAATATGGCCATTTTGCTGGAGCCAACCGGAAAAGCTTATTTCAGCCGAGGTTTGATACGCTATGAAATGAAAGATTTGGATGGTTCGTTAACAGATTTCAACAGTTGTATTCAAGGGTCCGAAATGGATTTAAAACCTCAAGCCGCATACTATGCAGGTTGTGTATATTTCGACAAGCAAAACTATGAAGAAGCTATCAAGATGTACAATAAAGCCATCGAGCTAAAGCCGGATTACGCCTTTGCATACAACGACCGCGGAAGCACAAAACGGCAATTGGAGAAATATCAAGAAGCACTTCAAGACTATCGCAAGGCAATTCAAATTGACCCGCAAATGTCGATAGCTTTTAATAATATGGCCACGGTGAAGAAAAAATTAGGCGATCTCGAGGGAGCTATAACTGATTATACTTCAGCCATTTCCCTTAAAAAAGATTATTATATTGCCTATAATAATCGTGGGTCGGTTTACATGCTCAAGGGTGATTATGAGAAAGCTATCGCCGATTTCTCGAAAGCCATCGAACTGAAAAGTGATTATGTATTTGCCTACAATAATCGAGGCAACGTAAAATACAAGCAAAAAAAATATGAAGATGCAATCAAAGATTACGACAAAGCCATCAACATTGACCCAAACTATGGATATGCGTTTCTAAACAGAGGCATCTCAAAAGAAATGTTGCGAGATGAAGAAGGAGCCTGCAACGACTGGAAAAAAGCCTATTCTCTTGGAATCGAGATTGCTCAAAGCTATTTTAAAGGGCAATGTAACTAATAAAACGAAAAGATTATGATGCAAAAAATACTAACCCTAATCGTAATTTTGGCAGCAAGTTTCTTTACTAATCTTGCTATGTCACAGAATGTTGAGTTCGACCAAAAGGCCTTTCCCAACGATAAAGACGGGTTGAAAGCCGCTTTAAAAAGTATAAAAGCAGGCGATAAAATCCTTAATTCTGAATTTCCAAACTATCAACAAGCTCTAACTTTTTACAGCGAGGCATTTAAGTTTAACCCCAACAACTCGATTTTGAACTATAATATTGGCTATTGCTATGTTAAACTACGGAAATATAAGGATGCCATTCCCTATTTTGAATCTGTATTAAAATCGGAGCCTAATTTTCAAGGAGATATAAAATTTCTTTTAGCGAAATGCTACCACATTGATTATAAATTCGATGAGGCGATTGAGATGCTGATTAATTACCGAAAAACCCTGACACCTGATGAGATATCAAGTTATGAAAAGGAGATAGATAAAGAATTGGCCGAGTGTAGAAAAGGTAAGGAATTGGTTAACAATCCGGTGCGTGTGATTATTGAAAATGTTGGCGACAAAATCAATACTGAGTTTCCTGATTATAGTCCGGTGATAAATGCCGACAGGTCGGTGCTTATGTTCACTTCGATGCGACCAACTACCACAGGAGGCGGCATTGATGAATATCGTAATCAGTATTTTGAAGATATTTACATTTCACAGAAAGATGAAAATGGACAATGGATAGCACCACAAAACCCCGGCAAGCCGCTTAACAGCGAAACCCATGATGCTATTTTAGGAATATCGGCCGATGGACAACAGCTTTTTCTCTATCGTGATGAAGGTGGCGGCGACATTCTGTTCTCGAAACTTAGTGGCGATCAATGGCAGAAACCCGAAAATATGGGAAAGAATATCAATTCACCCTATCATGAGTCAACAGCTTCATTCAGTTTCGATTATCTCACCATTTATTTTGTCAGCGACCGCCCCGGAGGTTATGGTGGGCACGACATTTACAGCAGTCGGAAAGATGAAAAAGGACGTTGGAGTCCTGCTCAAAACATGGGCGGCGACATAAACACCCCTTACGAAGAAACCGGAATTTTTGCCCATCCTGACGGCAAAACATTCTATTTCAGCTCCCAAGGTCATCAAACTATGGGCGGCTTCGATATCTTCAAAATAACCTATGAAAACGGAAAATTCTCTGCTCCGGTAAATTTAGGTTACCCCGTTAACACTACCGGCGATGACGTCTTTTTCTCCATCTCCGCCAATGGAAAATATGGCTATTACAGCAGCTCCAATAAAGAAGGTTTTGGGAGTCACGACATTTATCAAATTTCCTTCCTCGGAAAAGAAAAAGAGTTGATTACCAACACAGAAGACAATTTGATAGCGTTTAAAAACTCCGGCGTTCAGGAGAAAGTAATTATGCAAAAAGTGGATATTGAAGAGGTGAACCTTATGATACTCAAAGGAACCATCACCGATGAATATACTAATGAGGTGCTTTTTGCCACATTAGAGCTCACCGACCTGACAACCAATAAAGTAGTGGCTACGTTTGAAAACAACAAATCGACCGGAAAATATCTTGTATCCTTACCCGGAGGAAAAAACTACGCAATCACCGTAAACTCCGACCAATGTTTATTTTACAGCGATAATGTCGATCTCTCTGCAAATACCGGCTATAACGAAGTCGTTAAAGACATTCAGTTGAAGAAGATTGCAGTAGGAAGTAGTGTAGTGCTGAAAAATATTTTCTTCGACAGCGGAAAAAGCACCTTGAAACCCGAATCGGAAAAGGAATTAGAAAACTTATTGAAACTTTTAAATGAAATACCAACCCTCAAGATTGAAATCTCAGGACACACCGATAACGTTGGCTCAGCTACTTTCAACAAAAATCTCTCGGAGAAAAGAGCTAAAGCGGTGGTCGATTACCTTGTTGGAAAAGGAGTAAATGCCGATAGGCTAACTTTTGTTGGATATGGATTTGATCAGCCGAAAGCATCCAACGACACCCCAGAAGGTCGTCAGGAAAATCGCCGAACCGAGTTTAAAGTGTTAAGTCGATAAACTAAGAATCAAAGAATTATAAGTCGATGTTTATTCAAAGCAGTTACAAATCTTTTTTCAAAACAATGATTAGAAAGTCTATTTTTTTTCTAGTACTACTTATTAGCGTTAATCAAGCCAAGTCGCAGGAGAAGAACGTGGACTTCACTAAGGAAAATTTCAAGGGAAAAGAATCCGAATTGAAAGAAGCGAATAAATCCATTGAAGACGGGGATTATTATTATAGCAATGGTTTTGGCAATGTGGAATTGGCTTTAGAGTTTTACGTTCAAGCCCACCGATTTAACCCAAATAATGCCAAATTGAACTATAAAATAGGCCTTTGTTATTTAGAAGTAAAACCGGTAGAGACGGCTTTAAAATACTTTTATATAGCACAAGAACTTGACCCCCAGGTATCCACTGATTTAAACTATCATCTTGCACAAGCCTATCATCTAACCCTCGACTTTGAACGAGCTATCGAACTATATCGAACATTTCAGCGCTCTTTACCACCGGATCGGTTGAAGGAAATGTTTGATGACATCGAAAAGAAAATAAAGGAATGTGAAGCCGGAAAAGAGTTGATAAAGAAACCGGTCAGGGTGCAAATTGAAAACTTAGGTGGAGGTATCAATTCAGTCTTTCCTGATTATGGCCCCATAATCACTGCTGATGAATCGGTATTATTTTTCACTTCGAGGCGTGAGGGAACTGTTGGCGGCGATAAAGACGGGCTTGACTTTGAGTATTACGAAGATATCTATATCACCGAATACCGTTCCGGCTATTGGGCACCTCCATCCAATTCAAATAATATCAACACTTATGGACACGATGCCGTAGTAGGATTATCTCCGGATGGAAACTATTTGTTGATTTACAAAGATAATGATGGCGGCGACATTTATATTTCTAAGCTCAAAGGAAATGAATGGACCCGACCACGAGCTTTAGAAAGTCCGGTAAACTCCAAATATCAGGAAAGCTCCGCAGCATTTAGTTACGATGGCCGAGGACTCTTTTTCGTAAGCGACCGTCCGGGGGGATATGGAGGCAAAGACATCTACTATAGTAAAATGGATAATAATGGACATTGGAGCACACCGGTCAATTTGGGAGCAGCCGTCAATACCAAATACGACGAAATTGGCGTTTTTATGCTTCCCGATGGTAAAACTCTGTATTTCAGCTCTCGAGGACATCAAACTATGGGAGGTTACGACGTTTTTCGCACCGTGTTGGAGGAAGGTGTTTGGAGCGAGCCCGAAAATTTAGGTTATCCCATAAACACCCCCGACAATGACGTTTATTTTTCTATTTCGGCCAATGGTCGCCATGGTTATTATTCATCGGTGAAGCCAGAGGGAATTGGCAATCAAGATTTATATCTTATTAATTATTATGGCCCTGAAAAACATCCCGTTTTTAATAATGAAGACAATATGATTGCCAGCCGTGATAAAGCCAATATCGATGTTTTTATGGAGCAATTCGAAGAAATTCATACCACACAGCTCACCTTAGTTAAAGGACAAATTACAGACGCATTAAATGGAAGTCCACTTGAAGCCAGCATCGATTTAGTGGATAATGAAACCGGAGAAATTATTGCCACTTTTGAATCTAATTCAGTTTCAGGAAGATATATCGTCAGTTTACCCTCAGGCAAAAACTATGGCATTTCCGTTCGCGCCGAAGATTATTTATTCCACTCCGAAAATTTCGACATAAGCAAAAAAGCGGAATATCGCGAAGTGATTAAAAATATCGCCCTAAAGAAAGTGGAAGTTGGTAGTGAAATTGCGTTGCACAATATCTTTTTCGAGTATAAAAAGTCGGAGCTTAACAAAGAATCGCTTTCCGAGCTCAATAATTTGGTGAAATTACTCAACCAATACCCAACCCTAAAAATTGAAATTTCGGGACATACGGATAATGTTGGGGACGAGCCTTACAACCAGAAACTATCGGTTGACCGCGCAAAAGCAGTTGTTGACTACCTTATAAGTCAAGGCGTTAGCTCATCACGACTTTCATACGTTGGTTATGGATTTTCAAAACCCATTGCGGATAACGATACCGATGAAGGACGGAAATTAAACCGCCGTTCCGAATTTAAAATTATCAGTAAATAATTAAAACATATCAAAATAAAAATCAAACTTTAAGGTTAGTGATTTTGAATAATTTTGCCGGAAGATATTTTTGTGCAATTTGCATTTTATCTTTGGCATTTGATATTGAAACGGCAACTAAATGAACTTTAAAACATCCATATTTTTTCTGTCATTCCTTTTATATTTCCAAATTGTTTTTGGACAGCATAATAACGCCACTGCTAAAAGCGACACCAATAGACGGATGATTCAGTTTTCGGGGGCAGTGCTTACCGCCGACAGTCTTAAGCCGATTCGATTTGTCAATATTCTAATTGAAGGCGAAAATCGTGGTGGGGCAGCCAATTCCTACGGTTTTTTTTCCTTTGTGGCCTATACCGGAGATGTAATCGTATTTTCGGCGCAAGGCTATCAAACCAGCCGATTCAAAATACCGGACACCCTTAGCTCGTTCCATTACTCCATGTATCAAATGATGCAAACCGACACCATTTTGCTCCAAGAAACCGTTATCTATCCATGGCCAACCGTTGAAGCGTTGGAATTTGCCATAGTGAATACCGTAGTTCCGGAAAACGATTACGACCGTGCGATGAAAAATTTGGAGCGGGAAACTTTAAGAGAAATTGGATTGAATATGCCAATGGATGGTTCGATGAATTTCAGAAATCAAATTGGTAATGTTGTGTCGAAAAGCTACTATAACGGACAGTATGCACCTATTTCAGTGTTAAATCCTTTCGCATGGGCACAATTTTTTAAAGCATGGGAAGAGGGAAAGTTTAAACGAAAAGATAAGGATGATTAACAAACAGTTTAATATTTTCATATTTTTTTTATTATTAATTACTGTTCAATTTGGTTATTCCCAAAAAGCAGAAATTTATGGTAAAGTTACGGATGAAGACAAAAAGCCTTTCGACCCTCCGGCGAATATTCTGATTTATGGAACATCCAATGGCACTACCACTAAAGCTGACGGGAGCTATGCACTGCAACTTGATCCGGGTATTTCGATTTTAGTGCGCTTTTCATTCACCGGATATAAACCAGTGGACAAGATTATTTCGCTCAAACCCGGGCAAAAAAAGGAAATCAATATCATAATATCCGAGAGATATGATTTTGATACTGTGGAGATTGTAGGTCGCCGTGAATACGATGGCCTTATCCGAATCGACAAGAAAAAATTAGAACTGATTCCTACGCCTTCGGGCGATTTTGTGACCGAGTTTTTGAAGCGAATGCCGGGCGTAAATTCAAACAATGAGCTGAGCACGCAATACTCGGTAAGAGGAGGCAATTTCGACGAGAATTTGGTTTATGTCAATGGAATTGAAATCCATAGACCTGTACTCATCCGCTCGGGACAACAAGAAGGGCTGCCCTTTGTAAATAGCGACCTTGTGGATAATATCACCTTTTCAGCCGGAGGTTTTAGTGCAAACTACGGCGATAAGATGTCGTCGGTATTAGATATTACCTACCGAAAACCAAAGGAATTCGGAGGTTCGATACGTGGCAGTTTGATGGGGGGTGCTGTAGCAGTTGAAGGTGCATCTAAATCTATTCCTTTTCAGTATTTAATTGGGCTGCGATACAAAACCAATTCTTATCTGTTGAGTAGTTTAGACACGAAGGGCGACTACCGTCCACGATTCATTGATTTTCAATCCCTTTTCACCTATAATTTGAACGAATTTTGGCAGATTGACCTCCTGTCAAGTTTGTCGATGAACAAATATCATCTGATTCCTGCCGACCGAGAAACCAATTTTGGAAGCATTTATGAGGCTCTTCGTTTTACCGTTTATTTTGAAGGGCAAGAAGTAGATGAATTCAATACATATATGGGTTCTCTGAAGCTGACACGAACCAAAAGAAATCATACCAACTGGTTAGCTTTTACCCTTCATCGAACCATGGAAACCGAATCGTTCGATATTTTAGGTCAGTACTGGCTTAGTGTTTTGGAAAACGACTTAGGCAAAGATGATTTTGGTGAAGTAGCTTATAATAAAGGCATTGGCTCTTTTTTAAACCATGGCAGAAATCAGCTCGATGGATGGATTACCAACCTAAAATATCAAGGGGAATATAAAAAGAATTTTCAATATGGTGTGGAATTTAGACATGATTTGCTAAACGACAAACTTAGCGAGTGGCAACTTATCGACTCTTCGGGATTCAGTTTGCCTCATCCTCCGGATAATATTGGCAATACTAATCCAAACTATATTAGGCCAAATACCATTGAATTGCAAGAAGTGGTCAGGGCAAAGAATTATAATTTTGCTACCAACAAAATATCCGCCTTTGTTCAAAAAAAATGGAATAAAGAGTTTAACAAAAATGAGATAGCCTTTGAATTAGGAATTCGCTCCACCTATTGGGACTTTTCCGAAGAATTTTTGATTAGCCCAAGATTTTCGGTAAATCTAAATCCCAAATGGAAACGAGACATAGCTCTTCGACTTGCAACCGGAATATTCTCACAGCCGGGCTTTTTTCGCGAGATGCGTTATTTCGATGGCACGATTTCGCCGAATGTTAAAGCCCAAAAGTCGTGGCAGGTGATTGCAGGAGCAGACTATAATTTCGACATGTGGGATAGACCTTTTCGTCTTACTATTGAAGCGTATTATAAATATTTTTGGGACTTGATACCCTACGAAATTGACGATGTAAGAATACGGTATTTTGCTAATAATGATGCAGTTGGGTATGCTACCGGTTTGGATTTAAAACTGAATGGGGAGTTTGTTGAATTGGCTGAATCATGGGTTGGCGTTTCGTTTTTAAAAACACAGGAAGATATTATTGGCGATTTCTACTATGAACTTTATAACAAAAGTGGCGAAAAAATAATTCCTGGAATCACAACCGACAACGTACCCTCCGACAGTTTGCTTGTTGAACCGGGCTTTATTCCTCGGCCTACCGACCAGAGAATCAGTTTTAATCTCTTCTTTCAGGATTACGTGCCAAACTATCCAACCTACAAAGTGCATCTCAACTTAGTTTTTGCAACCGGTTTGCCTTTTGGACCTCCAACGCATAAGCGCTATCAACAAACCGACCGGTATCCTCCTTATCGCCGCGTGGATATTGGCTTCTCGAAGCAATTAATAGGCGAAGACAGCAAGCTAAAATCAAAAAATCCCTTGCGTTTCTTTAAGTCGATGTGGATAAGTGTGGAAGTATTTAACTTGCTTCAAATCAGTAATACACTAAGCTATCTTTGGATAATGGATGTGGAAGGACGAATGAATCCGGTGCCCAATTTCCTTACCCCAAGGCGATTGAATGTGCAACTATCAGCAAAATTTTAAAGAAAAATTCGTTGAACTGATTACGTAAAATTAACAATAACCATCAGAATAAAAAGGGATATTTTTTTGACTTTTGTCCACAATTTAAATATAGAATTATGAATATATATATTTGGTTAGGAATTGGCATTTTTCTCATCGCAGTCATCTGGTTTTACAGCCGATACAAAAGCATTTTAGCTTCGATGAATAGTAGTCCAAGTGAGAAATTAGTGCTATTAAACGATAAAAATTTCAAAGCAAAAACATCAAAAGGAGTTGTTTTAGTTGATTTTTGGGCAGAATGGTGTCAACCATGTAAGATTTTGGGGCCGGTTATCAGCGAAATTGCCGAAGAAATGAGCGAACGCGCCACGGTAGCAAAACTTGATGTGGAGTCTAATCAACAGACAGCACAGCAATTAGGCATCAGAAATATTCCAACGGTAATTATTTTTAAGGATGGCAAGGCTGTAGCAAAACTTATAGGTGTAAAGCCCAAAAAGGCCTATATCAAAGAAATAGAAGCTGCCTTGAATTCTTGATTTTATGGCTAACCTTCCATTAAAAACCATACTTTTGTCGGCGAAACACTTAGTCAAACGATTATGAAGATTCGCATTGTAAACAAATCCAATAATCCGCTTCCGGCTTATGCAACTATCGCCTCGGCCGGCGTTGATTTACAGGCATTTTTATCTCAGCCCATAACCTTAAAACCATTGGCAAGAACTCTGATTCCCACAGGTTTGTTCATCGAATTGCCGGTTGGATATGAAGCCCAAGTCAGGCCTCGAAGTGGCTTGGCCATCAAAAAAGGCATCACCGTATTGAACACCCCCGGCACCATAGATGCCGACTATCGTGGTGAAATTATGGTCATTTTGATAAATCTTTCAAATGAAGATTTCACAATAAATAGTGGAGACCGAATTGCTCAAATGATTATTGCCACTCACGAGCAAGCACAATGGGAGCTTACCGAAAATCTTAACGAATCGGACCGCGGTGCCGGAGGATTTGGCCACACAGGAGTATAATTTAATAAATCAAATAATTCAGTATCATGAAGTTAATAATACCAATGGCCGGAATGGGAAAACGCATGAGGCCACACACCCTAACTATTCCAAAACCACTGATACATGTTGCCGGAAAACCAATAGTCATGCGACTTGTGGAAGAAATTGGAAAAGTGGTAGGTGAACAAATTGAAGAAATAGCTTTCGTTACCGGACATTTCGGACAAAAGGTAGAGGAAGATTTATTGGCAATAGCCGAAAACCTTGGCGCTAAAGGACATATTGTGTATCAAGAGGTGGCTTTGGGTACAGCACACGCCGTTCTTTGTGCCGAGCAAATCCTTGAAGGCGAAGTGATTGTAGCTTTTGCCGACACGCTTTTCAAAGCAGATTTTGTGCTCGACACTAAAAAAGACAGCATTATCTGGGTTCAAAAAGTAGAAAACCCAAGCGCTTTTGGCGTGGTTAAAAAAGATGCCCACGGAATCATCACCGACTTTGTGGAAAAGCCAAAAGAATTTGTTTCGGATGAGGCCATTATTGGTATTTACTATTTCCGAGATGGAGAAAATTTAAAAAATGAGTTGCAATATCTCATCGATAATAATATATCGAAAGGTGGTGAATATCAGCTTACTGACGCGTTGGAAAACATGAAAAACAAAGGGCTGAAATTTTATTCAGGAGCGGTGAGAGAATGGCTCGATTGCGGCAATAAGGATGCAACGGTGTTCACCAACCAACGAATTTTAGTCAATGATTTCGATTCGTCCTACATTTCAAAAAACATAAAAACAACCAACGCGATTATCGTTGAGCCCTGCTATATTGGTGAAAATGTGGTTGTTGAAAACAGCATCATTGGTCCTTTTGCATCCGTTGGTTGCGGTAGTGAAATCAGGAACTCTGTAGTCGAAAATTCCATTTTGCAGGAGGGTTGCAAAATTACCCAAGCCGTTCTTACCAATTCCATGCTCGGTCAATATGCTGAAGTATATGGAAAGCCCTTGCAAATTAGCTTAAGTGATTATTCTACAATAAATTAGATTGAAAAACTACGTAAGTCATATTGCTTTTTTTCTGATAAGTCTTGCCATACTGACGAGTTGTGGTTCAAGCCGCTCAACATTAACCAAGACGGCAGAAAGTCAAAGCGTTACGGAAGATGACTATCGAAATTCAGCAGTTTTTATTGAAGCAAAACGACTTTTTTGGAAAGGGGAATACGAAGGTGCTTTGAACGCTTACGAACAAATTATCAAAAACAATCCAAAGCATTTTGCGGCCTATTATGAACTATCGAAGCTATTGCGTCAAAAAGAACCTTCAAAAGCTTTAGACTTTGGGGAAAAAGCCTTTCGCTTGGCTCCTGACAATTCTTGGATAATGATAAATTTGTCGCAGTTATACGTTGAAAATAAGGAATATAAGAAATCCCTTGAGATTTGCGAAGCCTTAGTGGAGAAATTTCCTGACGACCAAATCAACTATTACCGTTTGGTAAATGCCAATCTTCGCTTAGGCAATCTAAACAAATCCATAAAAGCCTATAATCTGATTGAAAGCACGTTTGGCGAAAATCCTGAGATTGCTTTAAAGCGTAAGGATTTGTATTTGAAAACCGGAAAAACCAAGGAAGCAATTGCCGAAATGGAGAAACTAATTCAGAAATATCCGGATAATGAGCGATATTATGGCATTATTGCGGATATATTTATTCGTGATGGTCAAACTGAAAAAGCCATCGAGTTTTATAATAAAGTATTGGAAATCAATCCTGAAGATGAAAAGATACATGTTGTATTAGCTTCGTGGTATGCTTCGCAAAACCAACCTGAGAGATCCTATAACGAAACCAAAAAGGCCATGCAAAGCAAGGGTTTGAATGTCGATGAGAAGATAGAAATCATGGTGAAAATGTACGATTTGTTGGACAAATATCCTGCAAATGATAAGCTCCGAAAACAGTCCGATACATTGTTGGGTTTGTTAGTTGAAACGCATCCGACCGATCCCAAATCAATGACTATGAGGGCTGATTATTTAGTTCGGGATAGCAATTACGCTGAAGCTTTGCAACTTTATCAGCAAGTTATTTCGATAGATTCCACGCGTTATCCGATTTGGAAACAGGTGGTGCTTTTAAGTCGAGATTTGAAGGATTATCAAACGATGCAATCCTATGCCCGCCGTGCCATGGAGTTGTTTCCTCAACAAGCAGAGATGTATTATTTTAACGGACTTTCGCAGTACAAGATAAAAAACTTTGCCGAGGCAGAAGCTTCACTAAATCTGGGACTTAGTTTTGTTTATAAAAACGAACAAAAAGTGGAGATTTACACCTTAATGGGTATGATTCGCGATTCGCTGCAAAGAAATCAGGAAGCAGAAGTGAGTTTTGAAAAAGCGCTCATGGCTGACCCCAATAATGGCGAGGCTTTGAATGCTTATGCCAAACATCTTTTCTTTGTAAAGAAAGATAAAGAACGAGCTTATAATTTGGCCAAAAACGCTATTGAACTGAACCTAGGAAATGTGCACTATATCGCAACACTTGCCGAGTTTTATCTGATTGATAATCAACTAAAAGAGGCTAAATATTGGATTGAAAAGGGACAAAATATCGATTCATCGAACCGTGTAATAATTCATTTAAACAATCTTCTTAAATCAAAAGACTAATGAGTTTTCAATCGAGGTTTCAGCAATGGAAACCTATTTTAATTTTAATTATCCTTTTATTACTATTTTCCGGCTGCAAAAGCCGTAAACCTGAAGCCCCAAAACGGAGCGAGATAAAACTTAACCGCGTTGACAGCGTTTTTCACTCCATGAAGGCTGCCGAGTTTGAGTTCGAAACCTTAGTGGCACGTTTCAGTGGCATATATAATTTTGACGGAACAAAACAAAACTTTAATGGGCAGTTGCGGCTGTTGAACGATAGTTTGATATGGTGCAGCATCACCGTGATGAATATTGAAGTGGCAAGAGTGATGGTAACGCCCGACACGGTGAAAATGATTAATCGACTGAGTCGCAAGTATTTTCTGACAGATTTTCGATATATCAATTACAATTTGAACACCGATATTGATTTCGACATGTTGCAAGCATTGATTCTTGGAAACGACATCCCCTACTACGAAACCGACAAATTCAATCTTGAAATAAAACCGGAATCCTTTGTGCTGAGCACTATCGGAAGGCATAAACTGAAGCAATATGTAAAAACGGACGATGACTTATCTAAAGTATTGGTTCAGAAGATAAAAATTGATAAAACCACGTTGCGAATCATGGAGCAAAACCTAAAACAGGTTAGAAATCCGAATAAAAAAGTGGAAGCAATTTACTCCAATTTTGAAGACCATAATGGCCTTTTCCCAACCGAAATTACCTTTAAATTTATTGGTGTAAAGGAATTGATATTACATTTTAACTTTACAAAAATTGAAAAAAACACTGAAATAAGTTTTCCTTTCAAGATTCCAAATAGTTACACGTTGCAAACTTTTTAGTATTTAGTTTAAAAACCTTATGGATATTTCAACAATTTATTGTTTATTAAATCGTTTAATCCAATAATTTTCAACTCTTTTGGCAATTATTTTTACTTTTCAAATTCGTATTAAAAACAATTGGCATGAAAACACAAAACGGAAAAATTTTTTTAATGATAGCACTGCTTATCGGACTACTTTTCCCGATGTCGATTTGGAGCCAAAATAAAAATGCCTTAGAAAAATCGAAGCGAAATTTGGAAAAAGAGATTGGTTACACGAGAAAGCTTTTGAAAGAAACCGAAAACCAAAAGAAAGTTTCGATAAACGAAATAAGTTTACTCAACAAACAAATAAAGAGCCGGCAGGAGTTGATTGAAGTTTATAACCGTGAGATAAGTCAAGCCGAGATAGAAATAAAACAGGCAAAAAAGCAAATTGAAGAGCTTCAGGCTTCGCTGAAAAAGCTGAAAGAGGAATATGGCAAGATGATTTACCAGACTTATAAATCGAGGAATGCCGCTGACCAATGGATGTATGTTTTTTCGTCGAACGACTTTTATCAAGCGTATAATCGCATCAAATACTTGCGCGCCATTGGCGAAGCACGGAAAGAAGCAGCACAGAATATCGTTGACAAAGAATCTGAGCTTAATCAAAGAATAGCCGCTTTGGAACAAATCAAACAAGACCGAATCAATTTGATGACATCAAAAGAGCAGGAAGCATCGAATCTAATACATGACAAAAGTCGCAAGGAAATTGCCGTAAAGAAGATTTCGGAAAAAGAGAAGGAGCTCAAGCAGCAGTTGGCACAGAAGCAGAAGGAGTGGCAAAAGTTAAATGACGAGATTAAGAAAATCATTGCAGCTCAAATGAAAAAGGCCGGAAAGGCGGATAAAGAAGCCGGGCGACTGCCATTAACACCTGAGGAGAAACTGCTTGCCGAGAGTTTTGCCGGCAACAAGGGCAAGCTCCCGTGGCCCTTGGAGCGTGGTCAGATTATCAGCTCCTTCGGTTCGCATCCTCATCCTGAACTTCATGTAACTGTTGACAACAAAGGCGTGGACATTCGAACCGAAAAGATGGCTCGTGCCAGAGTGGTTTTTGAAGGAAAGGTGGTGAGAATTATACAGTTAGGTCGCTTCAAAGCTGTATTGATTCAGCATGGAAGTTATTTTACTGTTTATAGCAATCTATCGGAAGTCTATGTAACTGAAGGCCAAAAAGTGAATACAAAAGATGAGCTTGGCTTGGTAGGCACGTCGAACGAAACCGGCGAAACCATCCTGCATTTCGAGCTTTGGTCCACTAAAACCAATAAGCCGCAAAACCCTGAATATTGGATAAATAAGTAAGAAATTCCACTTTTGTACGATGAAGGATTTTAATCATTTCCCGCGACAAATCACTTCACAAAACTATATTGATTCTAAATAATGAAGGCTTAATTATATCCGAAATAAGACTAAGGATTCTTATCTTTGTCGTGTAAATCAAACTCTTTAGAAGTAAAATCAATCTCCAACATAAAAATTTAAATATGTCGTTACAATGTGCTTTTTCATTAGACTTGGAAAATCAGTTTCCAAATGCCCATTTTGGTGATGCCGATTTCTTTGTGGTGTATAGTTGCGATTCGGAAAAAATCGAATTTCGGAATAAAATACCGAACCCGTTCAAAGATAAGCATTCAGAAGATACACACGGTGATCAAAATAAAGCGGATGGGATTATTCAATTGCTGAAAGAAGAAGGCATTAATGTTCTCATTTCAAGGCAATTCGGGCCAAATATAAAACGAATAAATAAACATTTCATCCCTGTAATGATTTCGGCAGAAGATCCCGAACAAGTGATTCAGATTTTAAAAAAACATGGGCATTGGATTGAGGAAGAATGGGAAAAAGCAACTTCCCAATATAAGCTTTTCAAGATTAAAGCCGGTGTGTTGAAGTTGAGGATTGAGGAATGATTCGAAATGATAATTTCTAATTCATATTGGAATTATCAAAAAACAACGTAATTCAAGGAAACCACAATGCGCTTAGGAAAATTGCATTTTTTCAAAAACTTTTATCATTGATTAATAATAAGTCAACCAATAACGAACTAAATAAGAGACGATTCAATGAGAGAAAAAGCCTTTGGAGCAAAAACCTTCAACGGACTATTGGGTAAGATTTGGTAGTAATAGAATAAAATATAAATTTGCACCTAAATACCCAAGATTTGAAAGTTAAGATGGAATACAACAGTTTTTTCAAATAGTTATAAAATAACCATAACTATTCCATTCAAAAACTAATATTCACCCCATTTTGACGGATTACAATGTCAGAATTATTTAAGACTAACCAAATGAAATTAGGTTCAATTAATAGGAAAATCATAGTCGCTTTTCTTTTAGCGTTTGCCATTATTACGTCTATCACCACTCCGATAAATGGAGGAGATTTTGATGTTTATCTTGATGCCGCCAAGAAACTTTCAAACCAATCAAATATCTACACACCCCCATTTATTAAAGGACTGCAGTATTATTACAGTACTTTTTTTGCCTGGGTATTAATCCCATTTCATAACTACGTAATCTTAACCGAAATTCTTTGGTCGTTACTGTCCTTTGCTTTATTGTACCGAACTTTTAAATTAGTTACAGGATATTTTGAAACAGAGATATTGTCAAAAAAAGAATACAACTTTTGGGTATTTCTTATCACTTTTTTTTCATTTCAGTTTATCTTATATAATGTTGCAATGATTCAAATAACCTTCTTTTTATTATGGGCAATTTTTGAATCCTTAAACCAGATATCAAAAGGAAAATTTATTTTGGGAGGAAGTATCTTAGGATTAGCTATAAATATCAAACTTATGCCGATTTTGCTGCTGCCTTATTTATTTTACAGGGGCTATCTTAAAGCTCTATCGGTTACCATTTTAACTATCGTTTTGTTACTTTTTATTCCGGCAATAAGTCTCGGTTGGGATTTCAATGCGTTTTTACTGTCGGAGTGGTGGACTATTATTAATCCAAGCAATAAAGAGCATCTCTTTGAAACCGAAATTGGCACACATAGCATTGTGGCTATGCTGCCGGTTTATCTTACGCAAACCATTGGTGAAATGGATTACCAAAGAAATATCCTAAACTTGAATTCCCATGTTGTAGAAATTATTATCAATATCACTCGAATCTTCTTATTAACTATTTCACTTTTCTTCTTCAAATCCCTTCCATTTAGAAAAGAGGAAAATAGCCTAAAGTCGCTTTGGGAAATTTCATATTTTGTCTTGTTAATTCCACTTTTATTGCCACATCAGCAAAAGTACGCTTTTATTCTTGCGGTTCCAATGATTACCTATTTACTTTATTTTTTCATTTTGACCTATAAACACCGCAAAACTATTGGATATAAAATTGCGTTATACACCTTTATGGTTTGCTTATTGTTTTTTTCACCCATTTATGGCTCTGATATTATTGGTGCGTTTTTATTTAAATATACCCAACATTTTAGATTTCTTAGTTTTGCAACCATTTTATTAATTCCCATTTCTATTTTTTGCAGTCCCAAAAAACTTAGGCAAATCAACCAAGAAAAAGCATCCCGATAAAATATCGGGATTAGAAGTCCCGTATAATTGGACCAGTCGATCAATCATACCTATTACTAAGAGCCGATATTCACCACAAAAAACGGCTATTCTCAACAGCCGAAAACCGGCTGAATCAAATTTAAAAAAGCTGAAGAGTTAACTTCGTTATTCCGACCAAAAAAGCAAATTTACATTCTGTTTCATATCTCAAAAATTTTCTTTGTTTTGATAATAGTTATTCCACTAATTTCACAACTTGTTTAGTTATAGTAAAAGCCAGAAATTGAAACCATGAGATTCAAACCGTCCAAAGAATTGCTAATCAGCAGCTTAATTATATTTTTAGGCCTCGCTTTCGTGTATTATTTCACTTCCATTGTCGTGTATATGATCATTGCAGCAGTTGTTGCGCTCCTTGTTAATCCTCTAAAACAACTTTTTCAAAAGATTTCGATTCGAGGAAAATCTATCGGAAACAACCTTTCCTCAGTCATGGCTCTATTAAGCTTTTTAGTTTTTACCGGAGGCATTATTAGTTTACTTATTCCTGCCATAGTAAGCCAAACTTCTGAATTGGCCAACTTAGATTATAATGCTATCAGTCAGAACATTAACAACTCTTTTATAAAAACTGAATCAACTCTAAGAGATTATGGAATTATCGATTCCAACGAAACTCTTGCTGCCATTTCACAGACATATATCCAATCGTTCATTTCAGGCATTCAAATCGACCAAATCACATCCGGTGCCATTTCTACACTCGGCTCTCTTTTTATGGGCTTTTTCTCCATTGTTTTCATTTCGTTTTTCTTTATACGCGATGAAAATATGTTTCAAAATATCATCCTTCTTTTCGTTCCTGAGATAAAAAAGAAAAATGTTCAACATATTCTTATCAAAATCAAGAAAATGCTTTCACGTTATTTTATTGGCTTAATGACCGAAATGGGAGCGATGATGATTTTGGAAAGTATTGGTGGCTTTATCATCGGACTCGAAAATGCTATTTTACTAGGTTTTCTTGGAGGTTTGCTTAATATCATTCCATATATCGGACCGCTTATAGGTGGTTTTCTGGCTGCTGTATTGGTCACTATCTCCAATATTAGTTTAGGAATTGACGCCACAATCCCTTTAGTTATAGGCATCGTAACCGTTTTTGCCATAGCCAATCTAATCGACAATTTCTTGCTTCAACCCATAATTTATTCCAACTCAGTGCTTGCACATCCGCTGGAGATTTTCATTGTAATCATTGTTGGCGGCTCACTTTATGGTCCTTTGGGAATGATTCTGGCAATTCCGGTTTATACCATCTTACGCGTAATTGCAAAAGAGTTTTTCAGCGAATTGGACATTGTGAAAAAAGTCACTAAATCTATCTGATGAACAGATACTTACTGACTTATTATCTGGCCTTTTTCAGAGCTATAACACTGAAACGACTGAGCAATTTTCTGCTTCTTAAAATCACCTATTATTACTCTGCATTAACCCGCAAAGCCTCGTACAAAGGAATGCCGGCAAGCATCTCTATTGAGCCCACAACAAGTTGCAACCTACAATGCCCTGAGTGCCCAAGTGGTCTGCGAAAATTTACGCGCGCTACAGGTGCTCTTTCGGCAGACACTTTCAACCGAATTGTGCAACAGCTCGGCGAAAAACTAATTTACGTAACCTTTTACTTTCAGGGCGAACCTTTGCTTCATAGGTCTTTTTCTGACTTCATAAAACAGCTTTCTCACAAGAAAATCGTAACTGCAACCAGCACTAACGCTCATTTTCTTACCAAAACCAAGGCAGTTCAAATCATCGAATCTGGTCTCGATCGACTGATCGTTTCTGTGGATGGAGCCGATGCCGAAACCTACTTAAAATACAGGCGGGGCGGTAATTTTTATCAAGTGGTTGAAAACATCCAACAGTTTATGGAGATTAGAAAAAGCATGAAATCAACAAAACCTTTTGTGGAAATGCAATTTATTGTTTTTAAACACAACGAACACCAAATCAGTGAAATGAAGTCTTTGGCTAAAACGATTGGTGTGGATAAACTTGCCATAAAAACTGCTCAAATTTATGAATTTGAAAAAGGAAGTCCACTGATGCCGGGGTTGGTGAAATATTCGCGCTACCGTGAATCATCCGAAGGCGTTTTTACACTTAAGGGAAATTTGCCAAATCGGTGCTACCGTTCGTGGTCAGGCTCGGTCATTACGTGGGATGGCAATGTGGTGCCTTGTTGTTTCGACAAAGATGCCACCCACCAGTTTGGAAATATCATGAAGACAGAGTACAAAAAAATATTGCAAAACCCTGACTATCTGAAATTTCGGCAACAAATTCTAACCGATAGAAGCCAAATCGAAATTTGTCGAAACTGTACGGAAGGGTTATAAAAAAAGCGCTTCCATATCATGGAAACGCTTTCATTTTAAAAAAAATCCGTTTATTGTTCGCCTTGAGCTTCCACCGAGAAACGATCGTAATATGCCATGAAAGCTTCGTTTGCTTGCTTAGAAAACTCCTCGTTAATGCCTTTTGTCATCATCGAAATTTGCTGCAAAATCAACATTGCCGTACGTTTTTCATTGACATTCGACTTAAACTCTTGCTTAGGATGATAATAATAATTCAAATCATGAATCTGTATCTCAATCAATCGTTTTGTCAAGCTGTCGCCTAATTCTTTCTCGCCAATATTGTAGGCAGCTTCGGCAAGCGGCACCACATAAAAGTCGAAACTTACCGTTTCCTCAGGAAGCACTTCCATCGCCCGCTGAATAACCTGTTTAGCCTTTTCATTTTTGCCTTCTTTTACAAGTTCCTTAGCTAATTTAGCAAAATTGGAACGGTAATTTCGAATACTGTGCATGTGGAATTGGTCGAAATAACGATCAGGATTATTCAAATCATCATACTTGAATACATTCATCAGCTTATCGAAAAGAATGTCGGTATTTACTCGACCATAAGTTCCAAGAAACTGATCTTGTTGCGACTTGATAGGCACTAAGCGATAAGCCATTCCGTCATGCTGAAAATATTCCATAAGATTCAGATAAGCATCTGGTCCGGTGGTGATTGCATAATAAATCGGACGATCCCAGTCGAAAGCTGCAAGCATGGT
>JAFGWF010000098.1 GCA_016937295.1 Bacteroidales bacterium | reverse complement strand
GCAAGCATGTCTTGTTGTTCGATGGAATTGAGCTTCATGGTTTTTAGTGTTTCGTAATCTTTTACAGCAGCGTTATGATTATGAATAAACTCATAAGCAGCAGCCCTTTTGAAATAAGCCTCAGGAATGCGCTTTGGACTTTCAATAACGAAGGTAAAATCATTGATTGCGCTCATGTGTTGATTGAATTCGTAGTAATATTGCCCTCTGAGCATATAAATTTCATTAATGTCTTTATGGTTTGGATAAAGAGTTATTATTTTCGATAAATCATTAATGGCTTTTTGATATTCAATTTTTTTATGCTCAATTTTAGCACGAATCATATAGGCTTCAAAACTTTTTTCATCTAATGTAACTGCATCATTTGCAGCTGTTAAGGCGTCATTTAAATTGTCTTGTGCATAATAACTTTCGGCTAAGCGAATAATAGCCCCAACTTCAGTTTTCTCTTTTCCTCGTGCTTTCGAGAAATAATCAACAGCGGCAGTAAAATCTTTTTGCAGATAACTCACTAAACCTTTGTTAAAATAGGTTTGATAAGTTTTTTTCACGTCCAAGGCTTTGTCGGCTGCCTCGGCTGCTTCGTTGAGCATGCCAATTTCAATAAGCGAAAGAATTCTGGTATTAAATGCTTCAAGGCTTTTCTTGTCAATTTCAAGAGCCTTGTCGGCGTATTTGAGCGACTCCTTATTATTACCAAGTTGATAATGAAGTTCCCCTGCCTTTACGTAATTATCCACATTTTTCACGTCTAATGAAGAGGCTAATTCATAATCTTTAACCGCATCCTCTATTTTGAATGTTTTTTCGTGGGCTTGTGCTCTAAGAACATAAGCATCAACAAATTGAGGGTCAAGTTCGATGGCTTTTGTGCAGTTGGAAACAACCTCCTCATATTTATTGGTTTTCATAAATGCCTCAGCACTTTTATAAAAAGATTTTGCATTCTGGCCAAAGGCGCTGGTGGTAAAGAAAACTATGGTCATTACCCAGCCTAAAGTAAATGTTGTTTTCATCTTGATTCTGTTTAGGTTATTTGTTTTCAGTGTAATCATTGCTAATATGTTAAAGTGTTGTAAACACTAAAGAAATAATTGTATAATATTGTAAATCAGAAAGATTTTAGTTTAAAATCTTTGCAAAGATAAATCAAAAGTAAGCATAATCCAAATACCTGAAAAAGGGTATTTTTTTGATTTTTGACAGGTATTATACCTAAACACAGAATAAAACTAAAAAATAATTTAATTGATTGTAATACAGTTTGTTAATGGATGATGGTGCCGATATGTTCTCCTTGAACTACTTTGAGAAGGTTTCCATTTTTGTTCATGTCAAAAACATAAATTGGGAGCTGATTTTCTTGACAAAGAGTGAAGGAAGTCAAATCCATTACGTTTAACTTCTTTTCATAAGCTTCTGAAAAAGAAAGTGATGTGTATTTTGTTGCGTTGGAATCCTTTTCCGGATCGGCTGTGTAAACGCCATCAACACGAGTTCCTTTCAGAATAATATCGGCCTCAATTTCTATGGCTCTTAAGGCAGAGGCAGTATCGGTAGTGAAAAAAGGATTGCCTGTGCCGCCACTAATTATCACCACTTTTCCTTCTTTTAAATAGCTTTGTGCTCGGTTTCTACTCATTTCTTCACACACTGGTTCAATGGCCAAGCCTCCCAATAATTTAGTATTAACTCCAATTTTTTCTAAAGCTCCCTGAATGGCCATGCTATTGATTACGGTTGCAAGCATTCCCATGTAATCACCTTGAACACGATCCATCCCTTGTGATGCTCCTTTCAGTCCTCTGAAAATATTTCCTCCTCCAATGACGATAGCTATTTCTACACCTGATTGGTGTGCTTCTTTTATTTCTTGTGCATAATCGGCCAATCGCAGGGGGTCAATTCCGTAACTTTGTTCTCCCATTAATGCTTCACCGGATAGTTTTAGTAGTATTCTTTTGTATTTGATGTTCATAAATAATTGATTTATAATTTATTAAATCGAGAATGTTTGTATTAAGATATTCATCAAAAGTATAAAAATGCTTTTAAAGAATAAATCATTCCTGAAGGTTTGTGATAGTTTTTTCCACTGCTTCTTGAAATCCATCCATAATCGACTGGAAAAGAGCGGGGGAAAAAAGGTGCCTTGTTTTACTTATAGTATTTGGGTGAGGTAATTTGTCGTCAAGATTATAATCCAGAAAGAACAATAAATCCAAACGTATTTGACATAAGTTTATGAGCTTTAAATCAGAGCTTAAGCCTTCATGTTTTTTTATAAAGCAGAGCTTAAAATACACCACTGGGTCTAAAGATTTTTTTCCTTTATTGCCATAATATTGCTCCGTGAGCTTATAGATATGCTTGGTTTTGAGATTCCGTTTGAGTTGTCGATAAAAATTATCCTTTGGGATTCTCCTTGTGAGCTGTACTTGCGTAAATAACTTTTCTTCGTACTGTTTTCGGCCTTGCATGATGTGTAACTTATGTGATTGCCACAAATGTACATAATCTAACCATACCGATTCAAAGTTTTTTTTAAAATCGAGATCTTATATTTCATAGAGAAAAAATGCTAATCAGATAGGCTCGAAGTAACTTATTTTTATCCAGCCTTTATTTCCGTTTGCAATGGATATTTGCTGCCAAGATCCAATTTTATCTATCAATTTTATTTTCGTTCCGCTGTGAAGCACAAACAAGGTGCTGCTGTTTTCATCAGGTGAGCTTTTAACATTGACAGTAGGGGTTTGAATTATTGCGGTTTTATGTTGAGTTAATTCATTATAGTTTTGATAACCGGCTACACCGGTGAAAATTGTTGTGAAAAAAGATAGAATTCCAATGTAGAAAAACGTCTTTTTGATTTTAGGTCGTTGCGAAGATGCTATGAGGTAAACTGATACCACTAAAAGAGTAAATACTAAGATGTTGAGAATGGTCCAAAGAAAATCAGAAAGACCAAAAACTACTGATTTCCATGCCTTTATCAAAATGAAGCGCGGCACTTCTTCAATTTGGTCCGGAATTTTAGTTTGAACGAGTTCGAGGTTATGCAACAAATCTTCATCTTGCGGATTGAGTTTTTTGGCTTTTTCCCAGTAGAGTATGGCTTTAGCATAATCTTCTTTCTCATAATAAGCGTTTCCCATGTTGTAAAGCATCTCAAAGCTTTGATAGCCTGATTGATATATGGAGTCGTAAAGCTCAATGGCAATGGAATATTCGCCTGCCTGGTAATGTTTGTTGGCTCGGTTAAACAAATCCGTATTTGTTCCAAAAACTTGGGTGACCAAAAAAATATTTAGGGCTAATAGGATATTTTTCATGACTTAAAACTTTTTTCGATGGTACTTATAATTTCCAAAGTCAATGTATAAAGCTCTTGGGGCTGATAAAAATCTGAGTTGGGGGCAAAACGGGCAAACTCGCAATCGTTGAGAATATTTACAATTCGGTCGATTTGTGTCGTATCCAATCTGGGATTGAGTTTCTCTCTAACATTATCCATCGAAAGAGTGGAAAGGGGTAAATTGAATTTATCGCTTAAATATCCCCATAAAGCTTTCGATATTTCTTCATAAAAACCACTATTATCGTTGGCTTTTAGCAATTTATCGGCCTTCTTTAATCTCAATTTTGCAACCTTTGTTGCTCGCTTGTTCTTCAGCGAAACGATGTCGCTTTGTCTGATAGTTTGTTTTTTTCTAAAAAGAAACAAAAATGTAAACAGGATTGGAATAATTAAGACGAGTATTAAATGACCTAATGAGTTGAAATAGTGGTATTTAATTGGCTTCCAAAGGGATGTTTTTGTTTTAATAAACCGGATGTCGTTGCTCAACAGCTTAACTTGGTTTTGATTAACGGTAGGAGAGGATGTGTTTGTAAGCGAATGACCTTTACCAACAGATATTAAAAAACTATCGGATTTTAATTCGATGTATTTTTTTAGTTCGGTGTCGAAATAGCTAACTTTTATTGGAGGAATAACGAAACTGCCTTCATTGCGCGGAATAATCAAATATTCATAAGTTTTGCCACCACGAACTCCGGCAACTGTCGTTTCTGCCGACACGGTCGTTTTTGGGTCATAAACTTCAAAATCGGTCGGAAATTCAGGATTTGGAATGCTCAGCAAATCAATGTTTCCTGAACCGGTAACTTCGATGGACATTGTGATAGCGTCATTCATTTCCAAAGTATTACGGTCAATCTTTGCACTCATTGTAAATTTTCCTACGAGACCGCTAAAATTTGCAGGCTTACCTGTTTCCGGCAATGGTTTTACATCGACAAAAATCTTCGGAGAATTGACTTTTACAGGTATGTCTTCGTTTGCAACAACTTGATTCCCATACATCCATAACTCCCACTGATCTCTGGGTTTTCGGGTTTTTGTAACTCTAATCTGTGCGTCCAAATCGAAACTTCCAATTTCGAGTTTGCCGGCTTTTTGTGCAAAAAGAATCATCTTTTGCAAGGTAACCGAATTATAAACTTTGTTGCCTAATGCTTCTCTTTCAAGCTTTAATTCTCCAATGTCAATCTGTTCTTTCCAAAATCCGGTATAAGTTGGCTCTTTATAGTTCTGAACATTTGTGATTGGTTTTTCAGAGTATATTTTTTGAGTGACCAAAATCGGTTCCCCAACATATAGTTGCTTTTTGTTGATGGAAGTTCTACCGAAAATTAAGCCATCACCTACATCCACCGATGCAGATGGTGTATTTTGATTGGGTGTCGAAGTAGTAGGAGATGGAGTTGTTCCATCCACAACTTGAATGGTTAGGGTGTTGGATTTCAGTTGTTTGCCATTTGCAGTGATGGTTGCTGCCGGAATAGTAAAAGTGCCTTTTTTATTGGCTCTTAAACGATATGTGTAGGATTGGTTGACACTTTGGGTCATGTTGCCGTTGATGATTTGCATCGAACTTGAGGAGGAGGTAAATGGCCCGCCTAAATAGTCAAAATCGCTGAAAGTAGGACCAGAAAACTTGTTTCCTTGAGCATTGACGGAATAAGTTATTTGAAACGTTTCGCCTATCTCTACAGCCTTTGGACCGGTTGCGGTGAACGTTGTTTTCTGGCTATGTAGTCCAAGAGATATAAAAACCAATATGGCAAACAAATATCTTTTCATATCTTTATTTTAGTTAGCTTTTTCATTCTCATTTATTTTTCGTTTACCAATCTTTTTCAACTTTGACTTGATTGGCCTTGGCTTTTTTAATTTCTGCCTTTTCAGCAGTTTTTTTGTCTTTTTCTTCAATTGCCTTTAGCAACTGCTTGGCTTCCTGCATGCTCATCGCCGGTTTTTCTTCTCCCTTCTTTTCATCGCCTTCTTTGCCTGCATTTTGCTGACTCTGGTTTTTTTCATCCTCCTTTTCATCTCCATTTTG
>JAFGWF010000097.1 GCA_016937295.1 Bacteroidales bacterium | reverse complement strand
CTCAACGTGTTGCCTCCCAGTATTCAGCCTCATGCAAGTGGTCATATCATCGAGCAAATCGAAATGGCCAAAAAAATTCAGGAAGCCGGCTTAGCGTATGAGTCCAACGGCAGCCTGTATTTCGACGTGAAAAAATATAACCAAAATCATAATTATGGCATCCTCAGCGGTAGGAATTTAGATGAGGTGATTGCCAACACACGCAGTTTAGACGGACAGGACGAAAAGCGCGATCAAGTGGATTTTGCACTTTGGAAAAAGGCCTCTCCCGAACATATCATGCGTTGGAAATCGCCTTGGAGCGATGGTTTTCCGGGTTGGCACATGGAATGTTCGGCCATGAGCACCAAATACTTAGGTGAAAATTTCGATATTCATGGCGGTGGGATGGATTTGAAATTTCCTCACCACGAATCCGAAATTGCCCAGTCGGTTGCAGCAAATGGCTCTAATCCGGTTAAATATTGGATGCACAATAATATGGTTACAATTAATGGCCAGAAAATGGGAAAATCGCTGGGGAATTTTATCACTCTTCAACAGTTTTTTACCGGCGAACATTCTTTGTTGGAAAAGAAATATGATCCCATGACCATTCGGTTTTTTATGTTGCAAGCTCATTATCGTTCTACCCTCGATTTCAGTAACGAAGCGTTGCAAGCTGCCGAAAAAGGATGGAATAAACTGCTTAATACTGTGCGACTTTTGCCTTCAATTAAATCTTCAGAAACTTCCGGTGCCGACATAAGTGCTTTGATTTCAGGAGGTTTTGAGGCATTAGACGACGATTTCAATACACCTGTTCTTATTGCACAACTCTTTGAAGCTACACGTTTGGTTAATTTGGCCAATGACGGAAAAATGACTCTTACAGCATCTGATATTCAGAATTTAAAGACCTTTTTTGAAGATACACTGTTTACAATTTTAGGCCTTACAGATTCGTTCTCTGCTTCAAATCCTATGGAAAATGTGACCGATGGTCTCATCAATTTGATTTTGGAAATGCGACTTGAAGCCAGAAAAAATAAGGATTGGGCTGCTTCGGATAAACTTCGCGACCAATTAAAAGCTCTAAGGATTTTGGTGAAAGATTCTAAGGAGGGTTCAACCTGGGAATGGGATTTAAACTAAATCAATTATTATGAAAACTTCCTTGGTTAACATACAGAAAATCAAAATAATAACTTCAATGGTTCTTGTAGGAATATTGTTTTGGGCTTGCGAAAATCAACCCGCAAAACCTAAGACAATTTCTTCTTCCCAAAAAACCGCTGTCATCACAATGCCTGATTTTAACGCCGATTCCGCTTATGTTTATGTTGAAGCTCAAGTTGCTTTCGGGCCGAGAGTTCCTGGCACCGAAGCGCATCAAGCTTGTGCAAATTGGTTGATTAAAAAGTTGGAATCTTTTGGGGGAAATGTTACTGTTCAGGATTTTAAAACAAGGGTTTATACCGGAAAAATCTATTCGGGAAAAAACATTATAGCCTCTTTTAATCCTGAAGCAAAGAAGAGAATAATGCTTTCAGCACATTGGGATTCAAGGCCTTATGCCGATTACGATGCCGATGAAGCCAATCATCGAAAGCCAATTGATGGTGCCAATGATGGAGCTTCGGGTGTTGGTGTGCTGTTGGAAATGGCGCGTCTGTTTCAACAACAAAACCCGACTGTTGGCGTGGACATCTTTTTCTGGGATTTGGAAGATTATGGCGAGCATCGTGACGACATGGGTTCGCATGAGAATAGTTGGGGACTTGGCTCACAATATTGGAGTAAAAATCCACATAAGCCCGGATACCGAGCTGCTTACGGAATATTGTTGGATATGGTTGGCGCTGCAAATCCCACGTTCTACCGCGAATACTACTCGAACATGTATGCTTCATCGGTGGTGGATAAGGTGTGGCGAATAGCCGAAAGTTTAGGCTATCAAAATTATTTTATTAATCAGGCTGAGGGAGTTGTGATGGACGATCATTATTATATCAACACCATTGCCGGAATCCCGACCATCGACATCATCCATTATAATCCGGCAAATAAAAACGGTTTTTTTGCACAGTGGCACACTCAAGGCGACAATATGGAAATTATTGACAAATCGACTCTCGAGATGGTTGGAAAAGTGGTCACAAAAGTTGTATATCACGAATAGCCAAAAAAAACTTCTGCCTTTGCAATAATTTGCTAATTTTCCACTTTCATATCTTTTACTCTAACACTCTGATAATCAATTTATGATTCAGTCAAAATTCATTTTTGTTTTGGGAGGTGTGGCCTCCTCTCTTGGAAAAGGGATTATTTCCTCCTCCTTAGCCAAATTGCTACAAGCTCGTGGATACAAGGTAACTATCCAAAAATTTGATCCCTACATCAATGTGGATCCGGGAACTCTGAACCCTTATGAGCATGGCGAATGTTATGTGACGCGCGATGGTGCGGAAACCGACCTCGACCTTGGTCACTATGAGCGGTTTTTGAATCAACCCACTACGCAGGCAAATAATGTTACTACCGGAAGGATTTATCAGACGGTTATTGAAAAAGAACGGCATGGCGATTATCTTGGTGAGACCGTGCAAATTATTCCTCATATTACTGATGAGATAAAAAATCGAATGAAGCTTCTGGCTGTGGATGGTCAGTTCGACTTTGTGATAACCGAAATTGGCGGCACGGTTGGCGACATCGAATCGCTGCCTTTTGTTGAAGCAGTTCGACAGCTTAAATGGGAAATGGGTGTGAATGCTCTTGTGCTCCATCTGACTCTTGTGCCATATCTCGCAGCTGCCGGTGAGTTGAAAACTAAACCTACTCAGCACTCCGTAAAGGCATTGCTTGAGCTCGGCGTTCAACCGGATATTCTAATCTGCCGCACCGAACATCATTTGCATTCAGGCCTGCGAAATAAAATCGCGCTTTTCTGCAATGTGGAGTCCACTTCGGTAATCGAAAGTATTGATACCGAGACTATTTACAATGTACCACTGCTGATGCGCGAAGAAGGTTTGGATGGTGAGGTTTTGCGTAAAATGAACATTAAAGACGGAAAAAAACCTAATCTTACGGAATGGGACAATTTTCTGAAACGTCTAAAAAATCCGGTGCACGAAGTAACTATTGGCCTTGTGGGAAAATATGTTGAGTTGAAAGATTCTTATAAAAGCATTTTAGAGTCATTCGTCCATGCCGGCGCCGCAAATCTTACCAAGGTGAATGTGAAAATGATTCATTCTGAAAAGATTAGTGACGAAAACGCAGACGAAACGCTTCGCAAAATGGATGGAATTCTTGTGGCTCCGGGTTTTGGAAATCGGGGAATTGAAGGTAAAATTTCAGCTATTAAGTATGCTCGTGAGAATAATATCCCCTTCCTGGGCGTTTGCCTTGGCATGCAGTGTGCCGTTATCGAATTTGCCCGCAATGTTTTGAATTTTGACGACGCTCATTCTACCGAAATGCACAAACGTACGCCTTTTCCGGTGATTGACCTTATGGAATCGCAGAAAAATGTGGAGGATTTGGGCGGCACCATGCGACTTGGAGCTTACCCTTGCACCCTCACCGAAAACTCAAAAGTGGCCGCTGCTTATGGCAAATTTCATATCGAAGAGCGTCATCGCCATCGCTATGAATTTAATAATAAATTCCGTGAGGATTTTATAAATGCCGGGATGATTCCAACAGGAATTTACGAAGAAAAAGACTTAGTAGAAATTGTAGAAATTCCTTCACATCCATATTTTGTGGGGGTTCAGTTTCATCCCGAATATAAATCTACTGTGGCTTCACCGCATCCGCTCTTTGTCAGTTTTGTCAAAGCAGCTCGCGACAAAGCCTAGCTCTTAGTAACAAACCAAACAAACATAACTATGAAACGATTGATTGTATTTGCTTTTTTAGTTTTTAGCCTCACTTCTTGTGATGTGCTTCAACAGGTAGCTTCCGAGATTGACCCTGTTGGGTTGCCTGTGCCAACTTCAAATCCGCTTACCGAGTCGGAAGTTATCTCCGGGCTGAAAGATGCGCTTCGGGTAAGCACCGACACTGCTGTTTCAGGACTTTCTGCTCTGAATGGTTTTTTTGGTGATGCTGCCTTGAAAATACTACTTCCTCCGGATGCAAAAATTATCACCGACAATTTGGATAATCCTGTGCTTAAGGCTGTTGGAATTTCTCAAAAGGTTGACGACGTGATTTTGCGCATGAATCGCAGTGCTGAGGAAGCTGCTAAAAAGGCCACCCCGATTTTTGTCGATGCTATACGAAATATGAGCATTGCTGATGCTTTCGGTATTTTGAAAGGCTCCGACACTGCTGCTACACATTATTTCAGGGTAAGCACATACAATGCTTTATATCAGCAATTTAAGCCGATTATTACACAGCATTTGGACAAAGATATTGTCGGCTCCATCTCTACTAATGAAGCTTGGAACACCCTAACTACTGCCTACAACCGAGCCGCAAGATTGTCCTCTTCCCTCACTCCCGTTAACACACAATTGGACGATTATGTTACCAAAAAGGCAATTCATGGCGTTTTTGTAAAAGTGGCAGAGCAAGAGGCGCAAATCAGAAAAGACCCTGTGGCACGTGTTACCGACATTTTAAAACGAGTTTTTGGATCTTAACCTTATTTTAAATGACTGATTTTAAACCCACAAAATATCAACTTCAATCCTTAAAAACCGGCCAATTTTTCGACGATTCCGGCTGGATTCTCGATGACCCAACTACTTCGGAAGGCGGTTTGATTCGGACGGTTTATGCCGAGAAACAACTTAATTTGAAACCTCATCTTGAAGGGATTTATCGTTTTGCCAACTGGCTGCCCATTCGAAAAATGCTCAAAGGTAGTTCGGCGCCAATCACTTTTAAAAGTGAAGGTTTAGCCAACTTTCTCGGCCTTAATAATTTATATATCACTTTCACAGGATGGTGGCCTGAAAAAGGCGCTTTCAATCACACTTGTTCCTTTAAAGAAACAGAATCCTATTCCGTTATGGCGCGTCTTGCCGACGACGAAAAACGTATTATGGTTGTGGCCTCAGCCGGAAATACAGCTAAGGCTTTTGCAAGAGTTTGTTCGGATAATAAAATTCCTCTATTACTGACCTTGCCTGAGGATAATCTCGATGCCATGTGGTTTGATGAGCCTATTGATGAGTGTGTTAAATTGGTGGTTTCCCGAAGCGGCAGCGACTATTTTGATGCCATTCATCTGGCAAATCTTGCCTGCCAAATGCCGGAGTTTATCGCCGAAGGAGGTGCGAAAAATGTTGCCCGCCGCGAAGGAATGGGAACGACAACACTCTCAGCGGTAACTACTATCGGCAAGATTCCGGATTATTATTTTCAAGCTGTCGGAAGCGGCACAGGAGCTATTGCAGCTTATGAAGCCAACCTGCGACTTGTGGAAGATGGTCGGTTTGGAAAAAATCTAATGAAACTCATGGTGAGCCAAAATGTGCCCTTTATCCCAATCCATGATGCGTGGAGACAAAATAGCCGTCAAATGCTGCCCTTGGACGATGAGGTGGCACGCCAACAAGTGGCGGAAATTGATGCAAAAGTGTTGTCTAATCGTAAACCTCCTTATCCTGTGCTTGGCGGTTTATACGATGCCATGTCTCATGCCGGTGGCGATGTGCTTTTGGCCACAAACGAAGAAGCTTCCATTGCCGGTGAGATTTTTGAAAAAACAGAAGGTAACGATTTGCACCCCGCATCAGCAGTGGCTACCGCTACTTTGATAAATGCGGTTCGTGATGGTATCGTTAAATCAAACGACCTGATTATGCTTAATATTACCGGCGGGGGAGAAGCTAAACTTAAAAGAGAACGTAATGGCGATTTGTTCTATCTTAAACCTCAATATGTTTTCGATATAAATCCTGATT
>JAFGWF010000096.1 GCA_016937295.1 Bacteroidales bacterium | reverse complement strand
TTGAGTAAGATTCTACCTGTGTCCATGAGTCACTGTTGGCATAAACAAACAAATCCCAAGCAAGAGTCGCATCAACTTCTAATTTTGTAGCGTTGAAACGAGTAATACCTTGACGGTACTCCTGAATGGTTTTGAATACGAAGTCCACCTGTGGATTGGTGGTCATAGTGAGATTTAGAATCCCACGGAGGTCCATAGTTACGTAGTTGTATTCTTCATCGGACAACTGAGCGTAACTCTTTTGTGTTGTTGTTGCGAAAAGCGCAACCAAAGCAAATAAAAAAACTAACTTTTTCATCTTTCTACTTTTAGGGTTAATAAATAATTTAGTTAAAAAAATAATGAAATTTATGGTTAATACTTATAAGGTTCATATTGTAACGCCTATGGTTAATAAAATTATAATTGTCATTCGAGGGTTTATTACGAGATAAATTTGGTCTGGTTACATTTTATTCAATAATTTTTTACAAATGCAATTAATTGATTAATAATTGAATACAATTTGGTTCCACCTTTATTTTATTATTTTTCGGCTGATTTTTTCAAAATTATATTATCTAAACCCATTTAGGAATCCTTTTGAATAGAAATGGAAATGGTTTGGCATATCCATTTTATAAAAATATCATACCTATTATTAATAAGGTGCAAGAATAATTGGTTTTTCTAAGTGTGATTCTAATATGACTTTAATGTTATGTGATCGAAAAGCGCATTATTCCTTTAAATTATTGATGGTGAGGATGGCGCATTACGCTTTTTTCTCTGATGTCGTAATTAAGATTAGTATCTCAGTCCTCATAGGTGCTTCAATGGCACAAGCTTATAGAAACATCACCACTATTTTAGATAGTCAAGGGGATTATTTTTATTGTATTTTGCTAAGAATGCCGTTTGAAATGACAAAAATCTTGTTATTGAGCTATTTAAATTTCAAAAAATCAAAAAAAACATTTTGAGAGAACAAAATAATTATATTTTTGCACTTCATTTTGAGTTAATATTAATCTTTAAAATTTTAGATATGACAAAAGCAGAAATAGTAGCTGAAGTAGCTAACAAGACTGGAGTTGAGAAGATTGCTGTGCAATCTGTAATCGAAACAATGATGGAAACTATCAAAGGAGCCATGCAAAACGGTGATAACGTTTATTTACGTGGATTTGGAAGTTTTATTATCAAAGAAAGAGCTGAAAAAACAGGCAGAAATATTTCAAAAAACACTACTATCGTTATTCCTGCTCACAAAATTCCTGCATTTAAACCTGCTAAAACTTTTGTGAACGAAGTTAAAAATAGTGTTAAGTAATCGTTTAAATCTGAACTATTATGCCAAGCGGTAAGAAAAGAAAAAGACATAAAATGGCTACTCACAAGCGCAAAAAAAGATTGCGCAAAAACAGACATAAGAAGAAGTAGTCGCTTTATGGTAACCTCAGCAAAGTGAACAAGATTTCTTGTTCACTTTGTGTTTGTCTGTAACGCGTTCATTAATTTATACCGGTAAAACCGGTTTTTTATTTACTAAATATATTAATCGTGAATAGAGATTTTATAATTGATGTAAACTCAACAAACGTCACCATCGCAATCACTGAAGATAAAATGTTGACAGAGTTGCACAAAGAGAAACACGATAATAAATTTAGTGTAGGTGATATTATTCTGGGAAAAGTTAAGAAGATAATTCCAGGGCTTAATGCAGCTTTCGTTGACGTAGGCTACTCCAAAGAAGCTTTCTTGCATTATCTTGACTTAGGCCCACAAGTTCGTTCTTTGAATAAGTATGTAAAGCTGGCCACATCGACTAAAGGTAAGCGTATTCCAATGGATCAATTTCGATGCGAAGAAGACATCGATAAATCGGGAAAAATGGAAGATGTCCTTTCTGTTAACCAATCAGTGCTTGTTCAGGTAGCCAAAGAACCAATTGGTTCAAAAGGACCCCGAATAACCTCTGAAATCTCTTTTCCTGGACGTCATATCGTTTTAATGCCCTTTTCTAATAAAATCACGGTCTCACAAAAAATTAAAGACCTTGAAGAACGGACACGTCTGAAACGATTAGTAAAAAGCATTCAACCCGCAAATTTTGGAGTCATCGTTCGTACTAATGCCGAAAACAAAAAAGTTGCCGACCTGCTGAGCGACCTTAACGACCTTGTTGGTAAATGGAATGCAATGTTTGATAAATTGCCTTCTCTCAAACCACCATCAAATGCTTTCCGAGAAATGGATCGCACCGCAACAATACTGCGCGATATGCTAAACGAATCTTTCAATAGCGTTGTTGTTAATGATGATGATATGTACCAAGACATTCGTGACTTCGTAAAAAGTTTCGACCCTGCTAAAGCTGATTTGGTGAAATTGTATAAAGGCAAAATCCCAATTTTTGAACATTATGGCGTCACTAAGCAAATTAAAAGCTCCTTTGGAAAAAAAATAACTATGGATTCTGGAGCTTATATCATTATCGAACATACTGAAGCTATGCACGTTATTGATGTCAACAGCGGTCAAAGACTAAAGAGAGATTCCGACCAAGAAGCAAGTGCGCTTCAAACCAATCTCGTTTCGGCTCAAGAAATCGCTCGACAACTGCGTCTTCGTGATATGGGCGGAATTATCGTAATCGACTTTATTGATATGGTGAATAGAGATAACCGGCGTATTTTATACGAAAAAATGAAGGAAGCAATGAAATCGGACCGTGCAAAACACTCCATCCTTCCTCCTTCTAAATTCGGCTTAATTCAAATCACTCGACAGCGTGTTCGTCCTGAAATGGAGGTAGAAATTCTGGAACAATGCCCTGTTTGTCATGGAACCGGTGAAGTGAAGCCTCCAGTTCTCATCATCGACGAAATCGAAAACAATATTCGGTATCTTCTCTTAGAACAAAATGAGTCAAATCTCACGCTTAAAGTTCATCCTTTCGTGCATGCACACCTTACAAAAGGATTGTTTGGCTTTAAGTGGAAATGGTTTAAAACGTACCGAAAAACGATTAAAGTCGTACCAGCTTCTTCATTTCATTTTCTTGAGTATCACTTCTTTAATGCTCAAGGCGATGAAATAAAATTTTAATCTCACTTACATTTTTATTATCGAAAAAGGCGATAAATTTTATTTGTCGCCTTTTTTTATGTAGTTTCGCTTTGTTTTCCTAACTTTGACTTTTCAAATTCACGATGAGCTTAAATTCACAAATTCTTAACAAAATATTGCGCTATTGTGCTTACCGCGAACGGTCGGAAAAGGAAGTGAAAACCAAACTCTTTAGTCTTGGTTGCTCAAATTCTGATCTTCAAGATTATTTAAACTATTTAGTGGAAAATAATTATCTCAACCAACAGCGTTTCATCGAATCCTTTGTGCGAAGTAAAACAAACTCTTCCAAATGGGGAAAAACAAAGGTGAAACACGCCTTACGTTTCAAAGGAATTTCAGATGAAAATACGATTAATGAGGTATTTGAATCAGTGGATCCAGAATTGTATCTCGATAATTTGAAGAAAATTTTACAGAAAAAGTGGTTGGAATTGGAACGAAAAAATGATCCAAAAATTAAAGAAAAGACCATACGATTTGCCCTGTCACGAGGATACGCTTACGACGAAATTATGCAGGTATTACCCTCTTTCGGCATTTCTTCAAAGTCATAAGCATCCTTCCGACTCTTTTTTACTACTTTTGCAAACCTGTTTTTAATTTTATAAATCCAACATTAACAAATGACTACGAAAGACCAAATAAAAGGACTTCGGGAAAGGCTTGATGCCTTGAGGAGGTATCTTTGACTTCGATAAAACGAAGATGCAAATAGAAGAGGAAGAAATCAAAACCCATGAACCTGATTTTTGGAATGATGCCAAGGCTGCAGAAGCGCTTTTAAAAGGAATCAAATCAAAACGTCAGCAAATTGAAAAATTCGAGAAAATTTCAACAGATTATGATGATTTACATATCATTTGGGATTTTTACGAAGCTGAAGAAGTATCCGAAGAGGAGCTTGACACGGCTTATAATTCATTAGTTCAGCAAATTGAGCAGATGGAATTTTTGCGAATGCTAGGAAAGCCGGAAGACCGTATGGGGGCAATGCTTCAAATTAACCCCGGAGCTGGAGGCACTGAAAGTCAGGATTGGGCTGAAATGCTTATGCGTATGTATTTGCGCTATGGCGAACTGAACAATTATAAGATTTCGATTGTGGATGAGCAGGTTGGCGATGTGGCCGGAATAAAATCGGTTACTATCGAATTTGAGGGTGAATACGCATTCGGATATTTGAAGGCCGAAAATGGAGTTCATCGTCTTGTCCGGATTAGCCCATTCGATTCAGCAGCACGCCGCCATACTTCTTTTGCCTCGGTTTATGTTTATCCCGTTGTGGACGACAGCATTAATATTGAAATAAATCCGGCAGATCTGAGCTGGGACACATTTCGGTCGAGCGGCCCCGGCGGACAACACGTAAATAAAACTGAATCTGCAGTTCGCGTTAGGCATCAGCCATCAGGCTTAGTTGTTGAATGTCAGGAAGGTAGGTCGCAACTGAAAAATCGTGAGAAAGCATTGCAAATGCTTAGGTCTCAACTTTATGAATTAGAACTTCGCAAGCAACAAGCTGCGCGTCAGGAAATAGAAGATTCAAAAATGAAGATTGAATGGGGAAGTCAGATTCGCAGCTACGTGATGCACCCCTATAAATTAGTGAAAGACCATCGTACAAATTATGAAACTTCTAATGTACAAATGGTAATGGATGGTAATTTAAAGGATTTTATCAAAGAATATTTAATGCTTACAGCCAACAAAACTGATGAATAATCTATAGAATTTTGGAAAGATGGCTGTGAAGATAGAACTGTCCTCCTTAAAATGGGAGTTAATTTACTTTTGTTGGCTTGTAACAATTTATATTTTTTCCCGTTATCAAAAAGTTAACTTCGTAATTGATAATCAATTGCCAATCATCAAGTTATTATGACTATCGGATTATATGGAATAGAGTTTTATCATAACTATTTATCTTATTATCAGCAGATTATAGAAAGATTGAATAGAGAAAGAATTCCTATATATATCTATTCCGATTTATACAAACAGCTTTCATCTCATTTGAAATTGGAGACTGAAACTAAAACTTTTTCCAACTATGCCGAAGTTAGAGAAAAGGTTAACATTCTTTTCAGCATTGGAGGTGACGGTTGTTTTTTGAGTAGCGTTACTTTTGTTCGTGATTCTTTGATTCCAATTTTAGGGATAAACTTAGGAAATCTTGGGTTTCTTTCTTCTATTGCTAAAACCGAAATTGACAATGCCATTTCATCTGTCATAGCCAATAATTATATCTTAGATAAACGTACTCTTATTCAGTTGAATACACACGAAAATCATTTTGGCGACATGAATTTTGCGCTAAATGAGTTTACGGTTGTTAAAAAGGATAATCTGTCGATGATCAATATTCATGTTTATGTGAATGATGTGTTTTTAAATACATATTGGGCTGATGGATTGATTGTTTCAACGCCCACAGGATCAACGGGTTATAGCTTGTCGTGTAGTGGGCCTATCGTGGCTCCTGGTTCCAAAGTATTTTTACTTACACCCATCGCCACTCATAATCTTACGGTTCGTCCTGTGGTTATTCCCGACAATAGTATTATTAAACTGCGTGTTAGCGGTAGAAATAAACAATTTCTTGGAGGATTAGATAGCAGATTTGAAACAATTGGTGCAGACACGGAATTAATCTTGTCTAAAGCCGATTTTAAAGTTAATTTAATACAGGTTTCTACTTCAAGTTTTTTCAATACAATTAGAGAGAAATTGAATTGGGGAATTGACAAAAGGAATTGATAATCAATTAAATAAATTTTTTATTCATAAACATAATTATATTAAATTTGCAAGCTATAGTTTTTATAAATCAATCCAACTTAAACAGGGAACATTAAGTTATAAATTGCCGATAATCAATGATTTATAAGACTATAGTCGGTTAACTTAAATTGGATACTATGAAACATTTTATTTCACTTATTTTTGTCTTGATGGTTACGGCTGGTAGTATGAGTTCCACCGCTCAACGCCATGAGTTCGGACTTTTTCTCGGCGGCAACTATTATCTTGGTGACCTTGTCGATCAACATTTTTTTGGACAAATTGGGCCAAGTTTCGGATTGATGTATCGCTACGACTTTAACCGCAGAATTTCTGCCCGTATTGCAGCTCATTATGGAACAATATATGGGGATAGTAAGAATAATAGAAAAAGTTTACAATATAAAAACTTAGATTTCTTTAGTCCACTCTTTGACCTTGATATGGGAATTGAAATTAATTTCTTAGAATTTGATCCCGATAGTCGAGGCCGCCGTTTTACTCCTTTTGTTTATGGTGGTTTTTCCATTTTCCGCTTCAATCCCCAAACGGAGTATATGGGCAAAATATATGAACTTCAGCCACTTGGCACCGAAGGGCAAGGCACAACAAATCAGCCAGATCGAAAAAGTTATAAGCTGACCTCAGCCTCAATTCCATTTGGTTTTGGTTTTAAATGGGCTGTATCGAAACGATTGAATATTGGTATTGAGTGGGGAATGCGCAAAACATTCACCGACTATTTGGATGACGTGAGCACCACCTATCCGAATATCGAGTTATTGGCAGCCGAAAACAGTCCCTTAGCCGCCGTGCTTAGCGTGAGGATGTATGAAGATATGGCTAAAGAATTTGGACTCAACATTGCCATGGGCGCCAACGGAATGCCTGCCAGTCCGGCTGATTACGCTCTCTACATGGAAATGATTAAGAACGCAAGCAACGGACAACGAGGAAATTCGGAGAATATGGACTGGTATTCCATCTTTGGAGTCACTTTTACTTTCAAGATTGTTGGACCAAGGCAGAAAACTTGTCCGGCTTATAAGAAGCATCTCAATTATAAAGAATACCTCACTTTCTAATCCCTGAAAAGCTCAGGAAGCCTATGAGTCTTAAAGAAAAAATTGATATTGAACGCTTGCCAAATCATGTAGCCATCATCATGGATGGCAATGGAAGGTGGGCTAAATCTAAAGGAAAGGAGCGCTTTTGTGGTCATCAAGAAGGTGTGGAATCGGTTCGCGTTATAGCTGAAACAGCCGCTGAATTGGGCATTCAATACCTTACTTTATATGCCTTTTCGAAGGAAAATTGGAACAGACCGACCGAAGAAGTAAATGCACTGATGAATTTACTCGTAATGACATTAGAAAGCGAACTGGAAACTTTTAAAAAAAACGGCATCAAATTGGACGTTATTGGTGATATTGATAATTTGCCTCAAGAGTCACGCACCGCATTATCCAATGTTATGGCAGCAACAGAATCGTTTAATAGAATGACCATGGTTTTAGCTCTTAGTTATAGTGCTCGTTGGGAAATCGTTAATGCCATTCGCAATATTGCAATTGATGTAGAAAATCAGCAGCTTAATTCTGAAATGATAAATGAAAAAATTTTCACAAAATACCTTACCACATGCAATATTCCCGACCCGGAGTTGTTAATAAGGACGAGCGGCGAATATAGGATAAGTAATTTTCTCCTTTGGCAGCTTGCTTATACAGAATTATTTTTCAGTCAAAAATACTGGCCTGAGTTTCGACGTGAAGAGTTCTATGAGGCTGTTGTTGATTTTCAAGGACGAGAACGTAGATTTGGTAAGACTAGTGAACAAATTAAAGGGAAATAGAATGAATTTGGTTAAAATAATTATCCTAAGTTTTTTAACGCTAACTTTTGGACTAACCGTATTATCTCAAACAAATGATATTGAGGTGGTTGACTACACTAAACCAGGTGAATATTATATTGGTGGCATAACTGTTAGTGGCGTTCAGTATTTAGATAATAATGTATTGATAATGCTTTCCGGGCTGTCGGTTGGGCAAAAAATTAAAATCCCGGGTGATCAAATCACCGATGCGATAAAAAAATTGTGGCGACAGGCAATGTTTGAAGATATTCAGATACAAGTATCATATATTCAAGGAGATAGAGTGTTCTTAAACATTCATCTCACCGAACAGCCAAAACTTTCCAAATTTACTATCACTGGAGTTAGAAAGTCGGAATCGGATGACCTGCGTGAAAAAATTGGCTTAGTCAGTGGCGACGCTGTTAACGATAATGTTATTTTAAGGACAAAATCTAGAGTCAACAAGTATTTTATCGATAAAGGATTTCTTAATGTCTCCACTTCCATCGGGCGAGAAATAGATACCACTACCAATAATAAAGTATTACTCTATATCCGCGTAAACAAAGGAGAAAAGGTTAAGGTGTTGAATCTCAATATAACAGGTAATTCCGATATAGAAAATGGATTAATAAAACGAAAGCTGAAAAATACGAAGGAGAAGAAGTTTTATCGTTTTTGGAAAGCCTCTAAATACATTGCTTCTGATTTTGAAGAAGATTTAGACGGTCTTATAAAATATTATAACGCTGAAGGATACCGTGATGCACGTATTGTTTCGGATAGTGTAATTAATGTCAATAAGAAACATATAAACATAAATCTATCTATTCTTGAAGGTCGGAAATACTATATTGGTGACATTTCATGGGTTGGAAATACAAAATATTCCATTGAAACACTTAATGAGGTTTTGGGCTTAAAACGAGGTGATGTTTATAATCAAGAATTATTGGAGACAAGGCTTTATATGGATATGGAACGTGGTGATGTTCAGTCACTTTATATGAATATGGGCTACTTGTTTTCCTCCATAAATCCTGTTGAATCGCAAGTAAGAGGCGATACTATTGATTTAGAAATTCGAATTTACGAGGGAAAACAAGCCAGAGTAAAACGAGTTACGGTAAAAGGTAATTCAAAAACACACGACCATGTGATTTTGCGCGAAATACGAACAAAGCCCGGTCAATTGTTTAACCGAGCAGATATTATTCGTACTCAAAGGGAATTAGCTCAGCTTCAATATTTTAATGCCGAAACCCTTGGTGTGAATCCTAAACCAAACCCATTGGATGGCACAGTTGATATTGAATACACTGTGGAAGAAACCTCAAGCGACCAAATTGAGATGTCGATAGGATGGGGCTTAGGAAGGATTATTGGTACGGTTGGAGTTTCTTTCAATAATTTCTCCACAAAAAACTTTTTCAAGAAAGAAACGTGGAATCCAATACCGGCAGGAGACGGTCAAAAGTTGAGCTTGAGAATGCAGTCGAATGGGGTCTATTTTCAGTCGTATTCGGCAAGTTTTACCGAACCTTGGTTAGGTGGTAAAAAACCTAACGCTTTAACGGTAAGCGCTTATCGAAGTGTTCAAACTAATGGTTTGCTTAAAGACGATGCCGACAGAGCCGCGATAATAATTTCCGGAGTTTCTGTGGGTCTTGGAAAACGATTGCAATGGCCTGACGATTATTTTATGCTCTATGCTTCAATGGGTTTTCAAAACTATTTTTTAGATAATTACTCAGGCATTTTCACTTTCAGCGATGGCAATTCAAACAATCTATCGCTCACAGTTGCCTTAAGTCGTAATTCGATTAATAAGCCAATATATCCCACATCAGGATCTGAAGTGTCGGCATCTATTCAGCTTACGCCCCCTTATTCCTTGCTTAACGGCAAAGATTATAGTGCAATGGAGGATGCAGAAAAGTATAACTGGTTAGAATATTACAAATGGAAAGTCAGCTACTCATTTTATACGGGAATGGGAAAATCTAAAGTGGCACAGGATTTGGTTTTGCATACTCGAGCTAAATTTGGATTTTTAGGTTCTTATAATCCTGCGGTTGGAGATTCCCCATTTGAGCGTTTTTATCTTGGTGGCGATGGTTTGAGTGGTTTTTCATTAGATGGTCGTGAGCTAATAGGTATGCGTGGTTATGGAAATAATTCCTTGACTCCCAGAAATTCAGAAGGATATATTGGAGGAACGGTTTATACCAAATACACACTCGAATTGCGGTATCCAATTTCTAAAAACCCAATGGCCTCTGTGTTCTTAATGGGTTTTGTTGAAGCAGGAAACTCATGGAGTTCCTTGAATAATTTCAATCCGTTTGATGTTCATCGTTCTGCCGGATTTGGAGCGCGAATTTATCTTCCTATGTTTGGTTTGTTAGGACTTGATTGGGGTTATGGATTCGACGATATTCCCGGATTCCCCGATGAATCGCGCGGACAATTTCACTTCTCCATTAATGGCTCAATTGATTAATTGTGAAACCTTTTAAAATGTTTATTATGAAGAAATTAGTGGTGTTTTTGGTAATCCTAATCGGTTTTTCCTCAGTCTCTTTTTCACAAAAAACAGCTTTTGTCGATACCAAGTATATTCTTGAGAATATTCCTGATTATCAAATGGCTCAAGACCAGCTCAATGAATTGGCAAAAAAGTGGCAAAAAGAAATTGATGATAAAATTACCGAAATCGAAAAAATGTATCAAAAGTTTCAAACGGATGCCGTGCTGCTTCCTGCCGACTTGAAGAAAAAGCGTGAGGACGAGATTGTAGCTAAAGAGCGTGAACTGAAAACTTTACAAAAACAACGCTTCGGCACCGATGGCGACTTGTATAAAAAGCGGGCAGAGTTAGTTAAGCCAATTCAAGATAAGGTTTATAATGCCATCGAAGAATATGCAAACGACCGAGGCTATGCCATTATATTCGACCGCGCAGGCTCCGGTACTATTTTGTATGCAAATTCACGATTTGATGTTAGTGACGAAATTCTTACTAAAATGGGCTATACTCCTGCAACCAAATCGCAACCTGCATCCGGTCAGCAAAATACTCCTCAGCGTAAAGAAACTCCTGATGAAAAAGAGTAAGTTCGGTAATGTTTTTTTTATAGTTTTGCAGCCCTCTAATTATTGCTAAATCAAGATTTAAATGTTATAAAATGAAAAGTTTAAAAGTTATTTTAATGTTGGTGCTTTTTGTCTTCACCTTAAGCTTAAATGCTCAAAATAAGGCAAGTAAAATTGGTACTATCGATTCTCAGGAGTTGATAAATTTGATGCCGCAGTACGATTCTATTCAAACCGTTTATGAGCGTGAATATCGTGAAATGGAACAAGCCGGACAACAAATGTATGCTGACCTTCAGCGCTTACAAGATTTCTATGTGAAGAATGTGGATAGCATGACTCCTTTTATGAAAAGCATGAAAAAACAGGAAATTGAAGATCTTTCTGCACGTATTCAAACTTTTGAGCAAAATGCCCAACAGCAGTTGCAGCAAACCATTCAACGCCTTCAACAACCTATCATCGATAAAATTAAAAAGGCTATCGAAGAGGTTGCAAAGGAAAATGGTTATTCTCATGTTATTGACATTGCCAGCGGTTCATTGCTTTATCACGATCCAAATTCAAGTATCATGGATTTGGTTAAAAAGAAATTGGGAATCACAGAGACAATATCTCCTAAAGTAGAATAATAATGAAAGATATTTTTGGAAAACCGAATCATTCAAGATTCGGTTTTTTTTTGCAGTCCGGCAACGAATTTGCATTTATTTGATTGTCCAATCACTGAATGCCGA
>JAFGWF010000095.1 GCA_016937295.1 Bacteroidales bacterium | reverse complement strand
TTTGTAACTCCTAACGGATTCAATCTCAACTTTTTACCTCCTGATGAGAAAAAGGAAAGCCTCAAAGCTGAGGTTCGAAAAAATATTCTTGAAAAGTCGAAGCTTATCTTAGGTTATGAGTTTGAAAAAGAGCCATTTATGGTTTTGACAAGCGGAAGATATGAATATAAGAATAAGGGTCTGGATGTGTTTATCGACTCCTTAGCTCAACTTAATAACCAAAATCCAAATCAAGAAATATTGGCTGTTATTGCTGTCCCTGCTCACCACGGCGAAATTCATCCTTTGGTTCAAAGACGCTTAGAAGGTGATTTTTCCGATCCCACAGCAGGATTTCTCTCTCATCGCGTATTTGATGAGGACCATGATCCGGTTTTAAATCATATCAAATCAAAACATATTTATAATGAGAAAAACAGCAAAGTAAAGATTGTTTTTCTTCCGATTTATTTCGACGGCTTCGATCGCCTTTTCAATCTCAACTATTATGACTTTTTATTAGGTTTCGATTTAACGGCTTTTCCATCGTATTATGAACCTTGGGGATACACTCCCATGGAAAGTTTGGCCTTTGGAATACCCACTATTACAACCTCTTATGCCGGTTTCGGTCAATGGATAAAAAGCTTTTTGTCGCAAGGAAATATCGCAGCACGCGTTATTGAACGAAATGAGGATAACTATTATGAAGCTGTAAACGAAATGGTGGCTTCCATAAGTTTTTATATGAATGCCGATGCCGATTTGTTATCGACCGATGCAATGGCTATTGCAAATTCGGCTTTATGGAAAAATTTGATTCATCATTATTTTGAGACCTATCAACAGGCGATATTGAAAGCCAAAAGCCGAATTGAATCCTCTGATATTAAGTATTTTATAGAAAAAGGAAGTCGTTTGGTTGTGGAATATCATTCTACACCAAAATGGAAAAAGGCTTTTATTGCTCCCCGCATTCCGGAATCACTAAAACCTTTAGTCGAATTGTCGCGCAACCTCTGGTGGACATGGAATTATGCAGCCGCACATTTGTTTAAAACCATTGACTCTGAACTTTGGAAAGAGGTGCATTTTAATCCAATCGAACTCATCGAATCGTTAGACATCTCTCAGTTGCAACAGTTGGAATCGGATGAGACGTTTATGACCAGCCTTAGATTGGTATATGCCGATTATCAGGAATATATGAATCAAGAACAAACCGAAGATTTACCTCGAATTGCCTATTTCAGTATGGAATATGGGCTTCACGACACCGTGAAAATCTTTAGCGGTGGTTTAGGTATTCTTGCCGGCGATTATCTTAAAGAAGCTAGCGATAATAATATTCCATTAGTCGCTGTAGGTTTGCTTTATCGTTATGGATATTTCAAACAAAGACTTACTCCAGATGGAAATCAGTTAGCTGAGTCAAAAGCACAGAAGTTTACTCATATGCCCGTGGACCCCGTTTTTGATGAGGAAGGAAAATGGAAAACAATACAAATTGCCTTGCCCGGTAGAACCCTGACAGCAAAAATATGGCAGGTGAATGTAGGGCGAATTCGGCTCTATTTGTTAGATACGGATATTGATGAGAATACAGCGGCAGATCGAGCAATAACACATCATCTCTATGGTGGTGACTGGGAAAATCGCTTGAAGCAAGAAATTTTATTAGGCGTTGGTGGCGTTAGAGCTTTACAGGTTTTAGGTGAATCTCCCGAAGTTTATCACCTTAACGAAGGCCACGCTGCAATGGCCGGACTTGAAAGGCTGCGGATTCTTATTGAACAGCACAATATGGGATTTGATAAAGCCGTAGAAATTGTTCGTTCCAATTCGCTATTTACAACCCATACTCCGGTGCCTGCCGGTCACGACCGCTTTCACGAAGATTTGATTCGTAGATATATGCCACACTATGCCAGTAGGTTAGGAATTGATTGGAATAGATTTATGGGGCTTGGTCGCGAAAATGCAAATGATTTTAGTCAGAGTTTCTCCATGTCTGTTTTGGCCGCAAGATTGTCTGCCGAAATGAATGGCGTAAGTAAAATTCATGGTGAGGTGAGCCGAAAAATGTTTGAGAATATGTTTCCCGGTTACTTTGCTGATGAACTTTATATTGGACATGTAACCAATGGTGTTCACTGGCCTACTTGGACTGCAAAATCGTGGCAAAAACTCTTTAAACAACATATTCATCGTAATTTCTTTACCGTTCAAAATCAAATGGATTTGTGGCAGAAGATTTATGATGTGGACGATGAATTGATTTGGGAAAAACGTCAACTCGAACGTGCCCGATTGATTGGTTATATCAAAGAACGCCTTCAGGCTCAAATTGAGGAGGGGAGCACTTCCCCAAATGATATTGTTAGGATAATTAATAGCTTGAATGATAAGGCTTTGACTATTGGTTTTGCCAGACGTTTTGCCACTTATAAACGAGCACATTTGCTATTCACCGATTTAGAACGTTTGTCAACCATTGTTAATTCCAAAAAGCGCCCGGTTCAGTTTATTTTTGCCGGAAAAGCCCATCCCGCCGATAAAGCCGGACAGGATCTAATTAAGCGCATTGTGGAAATCAGTCGTTTACCTGAATTTGCCGGAAAGGTGATTTTTATTCCCGATTACGACATGAACTTAGGCAAAAAGCTTACTCAGGGTGTGGATGTTTGGTTGAATAATCCAACCCGACCCTTAGAAGCCAGTGGCACAAGTGGCGAAAAAGCGGTTATGAATGGAGTTCTCAATCTTTCCGTTCTCGATGGATGGTGGGCTGAAGGTTACACCGAAGGCGCAGGCTGGGCTCTAAGTGAGGAACGAACTTACGACGATCAATCGCTTCAAGATCAGTTAGATGCAGCTTATATCTATCAACTTCTTGAAAATGAAATACGTGATGTCTTCTATTCTCGCGATGAACAGGATGTCCCTCATGATTGGGTAGCCATGATTAAGAAAAATTTTGCTGAAATCGCTCCTCATTTTACCATGAATCGTATGCTTGACGATTATATGAATCTGTACTATATGCCCTTGGCTGAAAATGGTTTATTGACCAGAAACGACCACTTTGCCAGAGCCGAAGAACTGTCCCAATGGAAACATAATATTTCAAATCAATGGAAAAATATTGATGTAGTTCGCATTGTTTATCCCGACTTGACTAAAAAGGCTTTATTAGCCGGTGATGGTTTTAAGGTTGAGGTTACTCTTGAAAATGTGAAGGAAATTGTGAAATATGTCAAAGTCGAGTTGGTAATGGTGAAAAAAGATGGCGACGAAGTTAAGGATTTTGTATATTCATATCCTCTTGATAATGTTGAGGTTGTGGGAAATTCTGCCACATATTCTTCCGTAATTTCCATTTCAAAAGCAGGTGTTATCAATTTTGCATTTCGTGTTTATGCTTGGCATCCATTCATGTATCATCGACAAGATTTTTCTTTGGTAGAATGGATTTAAAATGCCTATTATCGCTCTCATAATTTTATGTTATTTTGCATTCTAAATTATGATTGAGTCTATTTTCATACAAAACTTTGGTATTGTGGAGGAAACAAGTTTTACTCCACAGTCCGGCTTTAATGTTATCACCGGTGAAACTGGAGCCGGTAAATCTATGATCGTCGGAGCCATTTCTCTGCTGCTCGGAAATAGATCGTCAGGCATTTTAATCCCAGACCCTAACCGTAAAGCTGTTTTGGAAATGACTGTTTCAATCGATGAAATTACTGTTAATGAGGTTTTTAATAAATATGACATTGATTTTTCCAACCCCTTAGTTATTCGTAGAGAAATTAGTCCAAATGGGCGCAGTCGTTCCTTTATCAACGATTCTCTTGTGCCGCTTACCGCACTTTCGGAATTGAGTAGCAAAATTGTGGATCTAAGCGAACAGCATGAAAATCTTAGTCTGAATAAAGCTGATATGCGCTTACAAATGATTGATGATTTTGCCCAAAATGAAAATTTTCGTGAGGAATACTTACTGAAATTTAATGTTTATCAGCAGCTTAAGCTTAAAAGAAACCAGATTGAGAAGCTTTTAAAGAATGCAAAAACTGATTTTGACTTTGTTCAGTTTCAACTGTCCGAATTGATTGAGTTGAACTATCAGATGGGGGAACAGAGTGAGTTGGAGCAAGAATTAGAGCTTCTGCTGCATGCCGAGGAAATAAAAAATGCTCTCTTTCAAGCTGTTCAGATTATAGATTCCGATTCTACAGGGCTTTTAGATCGTCTAAATGAGGTGGTCAATGCGTTACGACAGGCCTCAAAACATTATCAAAACTCTGTTGAAATAGTAAGTCGTTTTGAAAATATTCGCATCGATGTCAAAGAACTGTTGAATGACATCGAAAGAGATTTTGAGAAAATAGAGGTTGACCCTCAACGACTAATTGTGGTTGAGAATAGATTGTCGTCCATTTATCGTTTAGTTGCTAAACATCAGCTTGTTAAAGGTGACGATTTA
>JAFGWF010000010.1 GCA_016937295.1 Bacteroidales bacterium | reverse complement strand
TGCCACACAGGCCCGGGTATTGGCGGCGGCATGTTTCAAAAATTTGCCCTCTACGGAAATTATTGGGATTACACCAAGAGCACAACCATCGACAGCGGAAGATATGCCGAAACCAAAAATCCTTCGGATATGTTCATCTGGAAAGTTTCTATGTTGCGCAATATCACCGAAACGGCTCCATATTTCCACGATGGTAGCGTGAAAGATTTAGGCGAAGCTGTGAAAATTATGGCAAAAACCGAATTAAACCAAGAGCTTTCGGATGACGAAACCGCAAAAATAATCGCTTTCCTTGGCAGCTTGAAGTCGCCTGTAACTTCGGAGCAAGCAACTGCTCCGGCAATGCCACAATAACCTGTATATCTGAAAGATACAATTTATACGTTGAAAAAATCCGGAGCAATGACTTCGGATTTTTTGTTAAGTGGTTTTCTGATTATTCCATGACCAATTTTTTGTAATTTAGCCGATTCAATTTATAAGGTATGCAGAAGAAAACCATTCATTTAGAATTCACCGAGGTTGATTCTCAAGACGAGTTGAGCAAGGAAGATAATCTGTTAGTTCAAAAATCAATAGAGGCAAGTCAATCTTCCTATTCGCCTTATTCTCACTTCCATGTTGGCGCAGCGGTTTTGTTAGATAATGGCGCAGTCGTAGTCGGAAATAATCAAGAAAATGCAGCCTATCCAAGCTCACTCTGTGCTGAGCGAGTCGCTCTGTTTCACGCCGCAGCTACAAATCCTCAAGCTGAAGTGGAAACTATTGCCATCTATGCTTTTTCCGATAATGATGATATTGACGTTGAAGTTACTCCCTGCGGAGCTTGTCGGCAAGCAATGATGGAATATGAAAACCGGTCAGGGAAGAAAATTCGAGTGATAATGAAAATGAGTAATAAAAAATTTCTGATAGCTGAGTCGGTTAAAAGCCTTTTACCTCTTAGTTTTGACGGAAATCACCTAAAAAAATAAACCATGAAATTGCTTTACAAAACTTTAGTTATCTTGTTGTCTATAAGTCTTTTATCAATGTCATCTGACAAAAATCCATATCAATTATTCAAGAGCTCGGGCAAAAAAGTTTCCTTTGAAAAAATGATGAAAGAGATTTCCGAAGCGGATATTGTTTTTTTTGGAGAGTTACATAACAACGCTTTAAGTCACTGGATGGAGTTTGAAATTGCAAAAGAGCTCTATTCCCTGAAAAAAGAAAAGTTGATTATTGGAGCCGAAATGTTTGAAGCGGATCAACAACTACTTGTTGATGAGTATATTAACGGAGTAATTGAGAAGAAATATTTTGAGGATCAGGCGCGCCTTTGGGACAATCACAAAACAGATTATGCACCGGTGATTGACTTTGCCCAAGAGCAAAAGATACGTTTTATAGCCACAAATATTCCACGAAGATATGCAGCTTATGTGAATAAATATAGCCTTCAGGCATTAGATAGTTTGCCAACTGAAGCCAAAAAATTTATTGCGGAGCTTCCTATAAAATACGATTCGGAGGTTGCTTGTTATAAAGAGATGAATAAGATGATGGCCGGAATGCCCGGAGCACGACATAAAAAGTCATATATCGCAGAAGCTCAAGCCATTAAAGATGCTACTATGGCTCACTTTATTCTTAAAAGTATAGAAAAAGGCGATTTGTTTTTCCATTTTAACGGAAGCTATCATTCGGATAATTATGAAGGAATCGTTTGGTGGATTAAACAAAAAAGTCCTGATTTGAAAATCGTAACTATAACAACTACAGAAGTTTCCGACACGGATTCCATCGCTGAGGATGATTTGAAAAAGGCAGATTTTATTTTGCAAACTGATGAAGATTTTACCAAAACCTATTAAAATTAACAACTATGAATAAACTATTATTAGCCACCTTGCTGCTTTTTACGGTAAGTGCCATTAAATCTCAAGAAAAGAATGACGATGCAAAAAAAGAAGCATACCGATTCACAAATACTCTCGAGATTCCTCACACAAGTGTTAAAAACCAATATCGGAGCGGAACTTGCTGGAGTTTTTCGGGATTGGCATTTCTCGAAGCTGAGGTTTTGCGCAAAACCAAAAAGGAGGTCGATTTATCCGAAATGTTCGTTGTGCATAAGTCGTATTATGAGAAATCGCTGAAGTATGTCAGAATGCATGGCAGTATAAACTATGGTGGAGGCGGCGCCTTCAACGATGTTACTGATGTGCTGGTGAATCATGGAGCAATTCCGGAAGAGATTTACAATGGAATCAACTACCAAGAAGAAAATCATATTCATGGCGAAATGGACAACCTTCTCAAAGCGATGGTGGATGCAATTGTTAAAAACCCAAACCGACAATTAAGTCCTATTTGGCCACTTGCAATTGCAGGAGCTTTGAATGCTTATTTAGGAGAAATTCCTGAAAAATTTAGCGTAGAAGGCAAGGAATACACACCTCAGACATACGCCAAAGAATATCTGCAACTTAATCCTTCTGATTATGTGATGGTTACGTCTTTTAGTCATCATGCATTCTACAAACCATTTATATTGGAAGTGCCGGATAATTGGGCAATGGGCTTGGTTTATAATCTGCCTGTTGAAGAGATGATGCAAACGATTGACAATGCCTTAGAAAAAGGTTTTACCGTTGCATGGGCTGCCGATGTTAGCGAAAAAGGCTTTCAGTGGTCAAAAGGTTTTGCAGTTGTGCCCGATGCTGAAGCCAAGGAGTTTGCCGGCTTAGAACAAGCAAAATGGGAAGAATTAAGCGAAAAAGATCGTTTAAAAATGATTTATAGTTTCGACAAACCGGTTGCCGAAAAAACGATTACGCAAGAATTAAGGCAGAAAGATTTTGATAATTTTCAAACGACAGACGATCATGGAATGCTAATCGCCGGAAAAGCTAAAGATCAAAATGGAAATGAGTATTATATCATCAAAAATTCGTGGGGAACGGACCAAGTTTATAAAGGATATTTCTATGCTTCAAAAGCATTCGTTGCCTTTAAAACCACGTCACTATTGATAAATAGAGAATCCTTTACGAAGGAAACAGCCAAAAAACTCAATCTATAAGAATATATGTTTGAAGACAGAAGCAAAAGAACCGAACTTTCCGAAATTGGGGAGTTCGGTTTGATTGATTTGATTTCCAAAAATACAGAACTCCTTAATTCATCTACAATCAAGGGTATTGGAGACGACTGTGCCGTTTTGGATGCAGGGCATCAGAAAGTGCTGATATCAACCGATTTGTTAGTAGAAGGAGTGCATTTCGATTTAACCTACACGCCGCTTAAACATTTAGGTTATAAAGCTGTGGCAGTAAATCTATCCGACATAGCCGCTATGAATGCCATTCCGCAACAAATCACTGTAAGTCTGGCACTTAGCAATCGTTTTTCAATAGAAGCAGTTGAGGAATTATACAAAGGAATACATTTGGCTTGCAAAAAGCACAAAGTGGATTTAGTTGGTGGCGACACTACATCAAGTCAAAAAGGCCTCATCATTTCAATCACCGCGATAGGATATGCCTCTGACGATCAGATAGTTTATCGAAACGGAGCCAAGGAGCATGATTTGATATGTGTAAGTGGAGATTTGGGTGGCGCTTATGTGGGGCTTTTGTCGTTGCAGCAAGAAAAATCGGAGTTCGTTGCTAACCCCGACATGCAGCCGGAGTTGGACGGTAAAGAGTATATTTTGGAACGACAACTGAAGCCGGAGCCGAGGACAGACATCGTTTTGGAATTGCAAAAGCTTGGAATAAAACCTTCAGCAATGATGGACATCAGCGATGGATTGGGAAGCGAATTGAAACATATTTGCAAGCAATCAGGAGTAGGATGTACGATTTACGAAGAAAAAATACCTATTTTTCAGCAAACATGGGACATAGCCCGAAAATTTGACTTAGACCCAACTACATGTGCTCTTAACGGCGGGGAAGATTATGAACTGGTTTTCACAATAAAACAATCCGATTATGAACGGATAAAAACCCTCAATGATGTTCACGTTATAGGACATATCACCAATGAGGAATCTGGTTTGACATTGATAACTAAAAACGGTGTATCTGCACCAATAAAAGCTCAAGGTTGGGATGGATTGAAGTAAATCCAAAAAAAAAAGAAAGACGAGTTATTACAAAATGCAATAAATTTACAGCCTTAAAATCAAAATCTTTTTATGGACAATTTCGTAGTATCAGCCAGAAAATACCGACCAACCACCTTCAACGAGGTGGTGGGACAGTCGGCGATAACCAATACACTGAAGAATGCTATTAAAAACAACCATATTGCGCAAGCTTTTCTTTTTACCGGACCACGTGGCGTTGGAAAAACAACCTGCGCCAGAGTTTTTGCTAAAACTATCAACTGCCAAAACCTTACTGCCGACATAGAACCTTGCAATGAGTGTGATAGTTGTAAATCGTTCAATACCAGCAATTCGTTCAATGTACATGAGTTAGATGCAGCATCGAATAATTCGGTAGAAGATATACGGCGATTGGTTGAACAAGTGCGAATTCCACCTCAAGTTGGTCAATATAAAATATACATCATAGATGAGGTGCACATGCTTTCCCAGGCAGCTTTTAATGCTTTTCTTAAAACATTAGAGGAACCGCCAACTTATGCAAAGTTTATCCTTGCTACCACCGAAAAACATAAGATAATTCCCACGATTCTTTCGCGTTGTCAGATTTACGACTTCAACCGAATCACCACTTCCGATATTGTTCATCATCTAAGTTATGTTGCACAAAAAGAGCATATTAGCACAGAGGAGGAAGCTTTGCATATCATTGCAAAAAAAGCGGATGGGGCTTTGCGGGATGCACTTTCTATTTTCGACCAGCAGGTGAGTTTTTGTGGAGATAATATTACCTATGAAGCCACAATTGAAAATCTTAACGTTTTACATACCGAATATTATTTCAGATTGATTGATCACGTTTTGACTGGCGATGTAACAAATACCCTTATTCTTTACAACGAAGTGATTTCTAAAGGATTTGAAGGCCAGCACTTTATTAATGGAGTTTCGGAGCACCTTAGAAATTTATTGGTTGTAAAGGATGCCGCAACCATTAAGTTAATTGATACGGCGGAAAATATTAAGAGTCGGTATTTAGAGCAAACTAAATTCTGCAGCCTTCGTTTTTTAGTCGAAAGTTTGAAAATAATGTCAGAGGTTGACTTGAATTATAAAAGCGTAACGGATAAAAGGATTTACGTTGAGCTTAACTTGCTTAAATTATGCGACTTATCAGGAAAGCTACCTCAAGAATCGGTTGCCAACTTGCCCATGCCAAAAGCTGCAATTCAGCCAAAACCCGAACCGCAGAAACCTCAGGAAATAAAAGTCGAAAGAGCTGAAACTGACCGTGTACAACCCAGAAAAAGTGAATCTCCGGCAACTCCAAGTCCTCCAACAGCTCCAACCTCGCCGCAGTCAACCAAGCAAGAGCCGATTAAATCGGAACAAAAACCTCAAACCTCAGCCCCAATATCTTTTGGCCTTTCAATAAAGAGTGATATTAATACAGTCAAGTCGGAAATGAACAAAAGAAAAGATGCGGAAGAATCAGAAACTGACTATGTTACGGCTGATGTTTTAATTCCGGTTGAAGATTTGGTGGATGCTGTTTTGTCTTATGGAAAGCAAATTGAAGCTGAAGAAAGAGCTTTTTCGAGTGCGTTAAGAGCCGACCGTATTACAATCAAAGAGAACAATACAATTCATATAATTTTCACCAACAAAAGCATTGATGATCAGGATTTAAAGACTAAATTGCTACAAGAATTACGTCAGCGATTTGATAATAACCAAATTAAAATTACGACAGAAGTAATTGAACAACAAGTTTCTCATCGCGATGAACCAATGGAAAACTATAAAAAGATGGTTGAGAAAAATCCGGTTGTGGAGCAAGTCAGGAGTCAGTTAGGATTAAATTTTTAGATAAAACATTAATATTATGCTTGTTAAAACTTACGGAGCTACATTACACGGAATAGACGCCATTAAAATAACCATGGAAGTTAATATGGCCATTGGGGTTAATTACAACTTGGTTGGCTTGCCCGATAATGCAGTGAAAGAGAGCAGGCAACGCATTGAAGCTGCATTAGAAAACATTGGTTATAAATGGCCGGGAAAGAAAATCACCATAAATATGGCTCCGGCAGATATTCGCAAAGAAGGGTCGAGTTATGATTTGCCTATTGCGATGGGAATTTTAGCTGCATCGGAACAGATTCAATCCACTGATATTGAGGATTATATGATTATGGGAGAGCTTTCTTTAGATGGAAGCATCATGCCAATAAAAGGAACATTACCAATAGCAATTGAAGCACGTAAGAATGGGTTCAAAGGATTGATTGTTCCAATGGACAATGCGAATGAGGCAGCAATTGTAAATAATTTAAATGTTCATGGAGCGAACACCATCAAAGAAGTGATCGACTTTTTTGAAGGAAACCATGAATTACCAATATTTCACTTAAACACCAGAGAAGAATTTTTTTCCCGATTAGAGGATTATGAATTTGATTTTGAAGATGTTAAAGGGCAGGAAAACATCAAACGGGCATTAGAAATCGCAGCAGCCGGCGGACATAATGTAATCATGATTGGACCGCCTGGTGCCGGTAAGACCATGTTAGCCAAACGATTGCCCTCGATTTTGCCTCCCCTAAATCTGCATGAAGCCTTAGAAACCACAAAAATTCACTCGGTAAGCGGCCTGATGGGAGCCAAAGATTCGCTAATTTCTGTTCGTCCGTTTCGGGCGCCGCACCACACTATCAGCGACGTGGCCTTGGTTGGTGGTGGCACTTATCCGCAGCCCGGCGAAATATCCTTAGCGCACAATGGCGTTTTGTTTTTAGACGAATTGCCTGAGTTTAAACGAACTGTTCTCGAAGTAATGCGTCAACCTATTGAAAACCGGATGATTACCATTTCTCGGGCGAAGTTTACGGTGGACTATCCCGCAAGTTTTATGCTGATTGCGGCCATGAATCCTTGTCCTTGTGGTTATTATAATCATCCTGAAAAAGCGTGCGTATGTGCTGCCGGAATGGTTCGGAAATATCTCAACAAAATATCCGGCCCTCTGCTCGACCGCATCGACATTCATATTGAAGTTACACCTGTGCCTTTTAGCGAGTTGTCGAAAATTCAGAAATCGGAGTCGAGTAATTCTGTAAGAGAGCGAGTTATAAAAGCACGGCAGATTCAACAAGAGCGATTTGCTGAAGAGAAAGGTATTTACAACAATGCCCACATGAGCACCAAGTTATTAAACAAATATTGCGATGTGAGTGCCGAAGGAAGAGAATTGTTGAAGAATGCCATGGAGCGATTAGGTCTTTCAGCGCGCGCCTACGACCGAATTTTAAAAGTGGCTCGAACCATTGCTGACTTAGAGGCAAGTCCAAATATAAGTAACGAGCATCTCGCCGAAGCAATCAACTATCGCAGCCTCGACAGAGACAGTTGGGGAGATTAGTTTTGCCGAAAAAACTCTGGCTTATAACTCAAAACTACATACATGTATTGTTGAATCTTTTTGTCATCAACAATTTGATTTTTAAGATCATAAAGAATATCAGTAGGTTTCAAAATCGAATAACCCAATGATATTTCAACTATTGAGTTAACCTTACGATTAAGTAAAAAATCCAATTCCGGACCAAGACTTTTTCCACAAGCATTAGAGTTCAAGTTTTCTGGAGTATGAATTTGATTCAGTAAAAAATAATGAATAGCAACTTCAATTGAATTTTTTGATTTATAAGATTTTACAATCTGAAAATATAAATCACAAAGCCCTTCATCAGGCAAATTGTTGAAATAGTCTAAATAGCCATAGTACGAATGTCTTCTGCCATAAAGCAAGTTATATTTTCCCAAATCCATTCTATCCGATGTATTTTTTTCTCCAGAAAGACAATCAAAGCCACCCGATAAATGGAGTTCCAATTTTTTTATTTTCCAACCAAGCAAAAAAGAAGCGCAATAACCATAAGTTTTGTTGCCGTTTTTTGCAGTTAATTGAAAGTAATTATCAACTCGCCCAGAAAAGTTTCGAAAATCAAACTTATAATTCACCCCAAAGGTCTCTATATGAAATAAGACTTCGGAAGTGTCGGAACAAAAACCTGCAGAATAAGCTCCAATGGTTGATAGAGAAGAATTGGGCATAATATACTCAACCCTAACAAAATCAACTGTTTTGAATTTTTTCAATGAAACATTATAAGATTCAGGAGACTCTGCATTCCATGAAAAACCGAAGTTTAAAACAAGTTTATTCACAAATATATTGCATAAAATCCCATCGTAAGTTAGCTGATAATCATTCCAATTGCGACTTGAAAAAATACGCTGATCATCGTATTGCCAAATTTGCCTCCCAAATTTTATATTAAATACTGAATTACGGTCATACGAAACCCAAGCTTGATGCAAGTTTATTGCTGATGAATTTCCAAATGACCCTGAGGAACTTACAAGATTATCGTCTCCCCAAAAACGGATATCTTGCAACGAAATAAAGCCTTGCCATTCGCCTGCTGCTTTAGACAGATTTATTCGGGTGCGCTGTGAAAAATAGGGTAAAACTCTTTGATTTTCAGAATGTAAACACTTATAACCATCATCAGCTATAAATCGACAGCGAATTTCGCCATTTATCCATGTAGAAGATTTTTGTCCAAAAGCAAATGAAAAGCTCATTGAAACCTGAATCAACAAGGTAAAAAATACAATCTTCATCATAAATCAGAAATTTATAACTCCATATATATCTGCAAGATAAGTCAGCAAAAGCGATAAGGAAAAGGCAATAGCCGGAGCTACAATCCACATGATAAAAAACTTATTGACTTCTGTTTTACGAAAAATATTCTTAAATCCCAATTTTGCCACGCCAATACCTATTATAGCTGCCACGTTTAGTTGTACCAAAGATGTTGGAATACCTTTGATGAGAGATGCAGAAAGTAGGAGGCTTGCAGAAATAAATGCTATAATCACCGCTTCGATACGGCCAAAAAGAACAATTTCCTTCCCAGTATTTCGGACTACTTTATGGCCAAAGAAGGATGATCCAATACCAAAACTTGGTGCAATAATCAATGTTGCCAAAATCATAATATGCACAAAATAATCATCACCAATTGCCAATTCGTTCGCAGCCATGGTAGCAAGAGGGCCAACCGCATTGGCTACATTATTAGTTCCAATTGAAAAAGCAACGTATAATGACATCAATATAATCAAACCCTTAAGCACATAACTATCGTTTATTTTTTTCGAAATAGTATAACCCCTCCTTCGTAGTGGCTTGTATATATATTTTCCTATTAGAAATGCCAAGATAAATGATGCAATTGGGGTTATAAACCAAGTTGGAATTACTTCGTAGAGAAGCTTTGAAGAATTGAGTGAATCATAATAAACTGCAGGTGCAATTACCGCCATAACTGTAGCCTGACTGGTGGATTGAGGTATTCCGAAGAGATTGGCAATCAACAAAGAAATAGCAACAGCAAAAAGAATTATGGATACAATCTCGAAAGTCATAAACTCAGGCGACAATAAGCCCTTTCCCATGGTTTTAGCAGTCTGCTCACCACCAAGGATAGCTCCTGCGAAAACGGCAGTTCCAAAAAGCCCCGGTATCAAACTTTTCTTAATAATATTAGCCCCATACGCAGCAGAAAAGGAAGGAGCAGTCCCGCTTCCTCCCATATTGATAGCAAGAAACATTGCAATCAAAAAAGGAACAATAAAAGGTATTAACATAATTTTGATTTAAATTATAATCAAAATTATTATCATTAAAGTGATTGCAAATAAGCTTAAATGCGTAAAATATAATACGTCTAAACACGCATTTTAAATAGTAAAAATTCGGTTGCGAATGGCATAAACAACTAATTCGGCAGTGTTTTTGGAATTGGTTTTCAGCAGGATATTCTCTCTATGTTTATCAATTGTACGTTTACTCAAAAATAGGCGATCAGCGATTTGATGATTCGATAACCCCTCACAAATTAAAACCAACACTTCCAATTCACGGGCGGTGAGTTCGGCATTTCCTATCAGAGACTGGTTGCGGCGCAAATTAGATACTATCAGATTCAATATTTCGGAAGAAAAATAATTTTTCCCTTCCATTACATCTAAAACAGCTTGCTTGACTTGCTCGAAGGAAGAATTTTTCATTAAAAAACCTACTGCACCTGCATTAATCATCTCGGAATAATAATAGTCGTCGCAATACATGGACAAGCCCAAAACCTTAATTTCAGGAAATTTGTCTAACAATAATTTTGTGACATCAATACCATTCATTTCAGACATTTCAATATCCATAAAAACAATATCAGGTTTCTGATTGGCAATAAGAGCAAACAATTCAGATGCACCGGAAGCCTCACGAATCGTGATTGGCAGTCCTGAGTTTTCTAATAAAAAGGAAAGTCCCTCTCTAAATAACTTGTGATCATCAACGATAATTATATGCGTCATAACTCAATATTTTCCGCACTACCAACATTAACAGGAAAAACAACTTTAACAAAAAAACCTTTTCCTCTTGATGATTTCATATCCAAAAATGCAGAAAAAGGTTTTACTCTTGACTTCAGATTAGGTATTCCTTGCCCATTAGAACTCAGATTATCAAGATCAACCCCTACCCCATTATCGGAATAAATCACCTCCAAAGATTCCATTCTATAAATAAAAGATATTTCGATAGAGGTGGCCTTGGCGTATTTAAGAGTGTTGTTTAATAGTTCTCCCAAAATTCGATAAATAACCAACTCAATATCATAATCAAAGCGGAGATTTTGGATATTCGAGCTTACCTGAATTTTGATACTATTTTCTACAATAATACCGTCAATGAAGCTTCTCACTGCTTTATCGAGGCCGTATCTACTTAAAATTTGCGGACTCAATCTATTAGATATTTCTCGTAAAGAATTTATTGCAGTATCAATAGAATTTTCTGTTTTTTCAATGATTTTGATATTTTTATCGCCTTCAATTTTGTTTTTATCTAATGCACTTACGGCCATTTTCACAGAAGACAATATAGGGCCTAATCCATCATGCAATTCGGCAGCAAACTTTTGGCGTTCGTTCTCCTCCGTTATAATTATTGCCTTAAGAATTTGATTTTCACTATCTTGACGCAATTTCTCCAGTTTAAACTGTCTATTAAAAATACGTTTTATATAAATTGCAGCTAAAAAAATCAGAATGGAAATAACAACAGCTAACCAATTATATATCAATGGATAACTTTGTGAAGCATCGCCACGAATATAATGCACTAACTCCATTAAACGTCGGATGGCCATTAACAAGAAGCCCAAAGAAATAGCTATCCAAGAAATATTAAATAAAGTTTTTCGGATAAGAGAAGCAGTAATAAAAAAGGCCCCAAACTGAAACAAAGTGGATACAATTAAGGCTACCTTGATAAACATAAAAAATATTTTAGTTGAGAATTTCCAATGGCTGATGAACAATTCGGTCGGCACCGGTAGAAATCAATTCTTCAATTTCTCGGAAGCCCCATGAAACACCGATAGCATACACTCCGGCATTTTTGGCAGTCTTCATATCCGTGGCTGTATCTCCAATAAACGCAACCTGCTCCTTAGAGATTTTTACTCTTTCAATCATAAGATTTACAATTGTTGGGTCTGGTTTTTTCGGTAAATTTTCTTGTGCTCCGGCAACTTCAACGAAATCAATATCCGAAAAAAAATGTTTGACGACAACTTGCGTAAAACTGTCAGGTTTATTGGAGAAAATGGCGACGGGAATGGAATGATGGTTAAGCGTTTTGAGCATCTGTAAAATCCCGGGATAGGGGCGAGTAACCTCCATTTGCTTCAATGCGTATTGACGTTCTACTTCGGCAAGAAATTGAGGAAATAGATTGAAATCAAATGTTTCCGGCAAAACGCGTTCGGCAAGAACTTTAATCCCATTTCCTACAAAAAAACGATACTTATCGACCTGATAAACAGGCAATCCAAACTTAATCAAAGCTTCATTTACAGCGTTGGCAATGTCAGGTAAGGAGTTTAATAACGTACCATCTAGGTCGAAGATATAGAATTTAAAAGGAGGTTTCATGATAATTTGTTTAATTGAATGTAAAAATAAATCAAGTTATTACATTAAAACTAAGGCCGATTTCTTATTTAACCATCATTTGGATTGATATTTCTAAAGGTAAAATTTTCAAGGATTAGTTGATATATTCAGAAATTTTGGCGAGTAACTCTGCGCGTTTAATCGGTTTGGTCAAATAATCGGTGCAGCCGGCAATGAAGGCTTTTTCGCGTTCACCGGAAAAGGCGTGAGCCGTTTGGGCAATAATTGGAATATTTTTATCCCATTTACGAATCAAACGTGTGGCCTCCAAACCATCAATGCCAGGCATTTTAATATCCATTAGAATCAGAGCAATTTGAGGGTTTTCTTTAAAGGCCTTAACACAATCCTCACCATTTTCAACATGAATCAAACTAAAACCTTTTTTGGAAAGAATTATATTTAGAAATTCAAAACTAATCTGGTCATCTTCAGCAATGAGGATACTATTTTTTAATATCTCATTGGACGTTGAAGGTGTATTTGATTTCATTTCAATAGAGGGAGTAAAATCGGAGACCATCATGGGCAACTCAACGCAAAAACAGCTTCCCATCCCATACTCTGATTCTACTGAAATAGTGCCATCCAAGGCTTTTGTATAAGCTTTGGCGATGGAAAGGCCAAGTCCGGAGCCTTCGTGTGCACGAGTTAATTTAATATCCGCTTGAACAAATCGCTCAAAAATTGCGTCGATTCGAGATTGCGGAATGCCAATTCCTGTGTCACGAACATACAAGAAAAGTTTGTTATCATTGATTTTAGCTTCAATTTCCACATGACCTTTCTCGGTGAACTTGATAGCATTTTTCACCAAATTGGTAAGTATGCTTTCAATTTTGTTTTTATCTGTTTTGATTAAACATTGATCCGTCCGAAGATGGTTATTCATAATGAGTTTTAATCCTTTATCTTCAGCTTGAGGTTTAAAAAAGTCGTATTGGTACTGAAATGTTTCGCAAATATCTACAGTTGAAAGATTTAACTCCATTTCACCGGCTTCGATTCGGGATATTTCGATAATATCATTAATGGTATCTAATAGCCTAATTCCGCTTCGATTAACAATGTCGATGTAGTGATGTCGCTCTTCTTCTGCCAAGGATTGTTCTTGAAGTAGAGGAAGAAAACCCAAAATTCCATTCATGGGAGTCCTGATTTCATGCGACATATTCATCAAAAAAGCCGTTTTTAATCGGTCACTTTCTTCTGCTTTTTCGCGAGCAGCAATGAGTTTATTCTCAAAAAAATCGCGGTGAAGGGCATCCGAAATGATATTGGAAATAATTTTCAAGCCATTAATCTCCTCATCTGTCCATGATCGATGATTACGTATGCTGTCCATGCCAAAAATCGCAAACCCCTTTTCATCTCCATAAACAGGAATTGTAATAAAGGACTTTACAGCAGATTGATGCAACATGGTTTTTTCGGTTTCGATGGCAACATCAGCAGCATCGAAATACTGAATCACCTCATTATTTTTTACGGTGTAAACACAGATATCAAACAGTTCGGGTGATTTATCAAATAGCGATAAAGTATCGTAGTTAACAAATTTTGTATTAGCTTCATAAACTACTAACCCATTCATTGATAACTCATTAAAATGCAAATAATAGGAACGATCTACATCAAAGAAGGAATTACATTTTTGCAAAACATCTTCAATAACGGTTCGAATATTCTTGTTTGAACCAATGAATAGCGACGACATTTCAGTGATAAACTTTTGCAACTCAATCTGATAACTTAAGCGTAGTTGAGATTCTTTAAGTTCGGTAATGTCTTGAACCACACCTTTATAGCCAATCGGATGACCTTTTTCGTTATAAATATGGCTGATAATATTATTGACAAACTTCACTTTTCCGGAGCGTGAAATAAATGAAAACTCATAGTTATTGATGTCCGTTTGAACCATTTTGTCGATAAAAATATTCATCGATTGATCATCCGTAAAAATAAGCTTTTCATCTAACTCTTTGACAATTTGAGGGTAATCACAAGCGCTCAATTCCAATACATCAAGAAAAATTTGAGAACAAATAAAGTTTGAAGCACTTGGAAAATATTCCCAGTCACCAATGCGAGCAATTTCTTGCGAATGATGAAGGCGATTCCGTTCAATTTCTAATTCATTTTTTGAAACCGTAGAATTTTCCAATTCCTCACCAAGCATATTAATTCCGGCGCCAATGGCATCGAGTATGGTGCCACGCTCCGATATTTCGATTTTGCGACTGAAATCTCGATTTGCAAAAGCACTGAAAACCAATATAAAATCGTTCATTAGTGAATTTTCGCCAATAAGCGTTATATTCGTATTTAACTCCATATACTCAATAATTTGGTTGACGCTTTTTTCTAGATTGCACAAGGAGGTAAATTTGCTGCGCACGTCGAGTCGGGTTGAATAGTTTCCGGAGTTTATGGATTCGCTAATGGAAGTTAATTGTTCGATAAGCTTTTCTACATCAGCCAGATACAAGTTTAATTCCTGTTCAGTCATAGCCATTATATTTGGTTTTCGTTTTTGCGAAGTTCATCAAACCATTCCAAAGCTGCTTTTGTATTGGAAAAAAAACGACTTGGAATTAATGGCCGATTAATTCGAAGGAAAAGGTTGAGTATCGAATATGAAAATACGGAGCCGGAGACAAATGCGCCAGCCTTGATACCTTGAAGTCCTCCGTCGATTTGCGAAAGAAACTCACGTGCTTCTTTGGATGCGTTGCGCAAATGAACAATCTCGGCGAGTACATAATATGGTTTGCCTTCCTGAAACTTCAATCGAGTTTCAAGGTCAATCTTCGCAGAATCCAAATCGATAAAGCAGTTTTCTTTGTATTTTACGAAAAGCACATCACTGTCAGGCTCTTTCGACATAATCATATTAATTGACTCAACCGTTTCCATAATGTATTAGTTATCGTTTTGCTTCAAAATTGAAATAGTTTCTAAGGCAAAATTGTCGTCCATTTGCAAATAAATGGATTTCTTATGCACTTTTGCCCCTAATTTCTGCTTTTCGATTGAAGCATCCATACCAAGATAAACCTTGTTGGTTTTTCGGTAAATTGCACGGTTCACAATCTGGAATAAGCCTTGACGATAACAATTGTATTTTGCATTATAGTCATAATCTAATCCTATGACCATTGGACTGTAATTGTTAGCCTCAGAAATATAACAAAGGACAAAACAGCAAAGATGATTATCTTCCGACAATCTTATCTTAATCAATTCCCAATCAGGACTTTTAAAAGCGAATTCAAAAAACCGAATTGGAAGGTCAAAGGTATTAATTTTAAAACTCCCACGCTTAATATTCAAATATAAATTATAAATTTTTTCAATTTCCTCTTCGGAGCTTATCGATTCAACAGTTATATCAAAGAAATTTTCCTGTTTTGCCATATTTTTTCGGACATGATATCGCGACTTTTTCGACAAACTTTCGATATAATCTTCCGAATTAATCCAGTTTTGATTGGAAATTATGTGCGAGTCGGGCAAATCGGCTCTAAAAAATCCTTCTTGAATTAAAAAGTCGCGAAGTTCAATATCTTCCGTATCGAAATCTCGGAGTTGGATAGCTGAGGCGTTTTCGGCATGTTTCACATCGTCCATTATTTTTAACAATCGCCGTAATGCCGTTTTCCACTCCGAATGTTTTCTATCTAAATAAAGATGAGCACCTTCCGTGATTAATGAGCCCATCGACACCACTTTGGAAGTAAGATAGTAGGGGTCTTTTTTCCGTTTCTCTTCAATTTCTTTTGAAACAGCCTCCGGCGAAACCATATCATCCTTCGACAACAAAACGGAAAAGAATGTAGCTAAAATTGGGTTTCCTTTAGAATCTTTTACAATAACATAGTGAAGTTTCCAATTGCTTTCTTCATCATTATTGCTAAAGGCTTCTTCTATAAATTTGCAGCCATTCCAATCGAAACTGCCATTTTCGCCTAGCAGTTTATTCCATAACTCTTTGTCTATCATATTTATGGATGTTTCATGCTGAACAATACAACTTTGAACAATCGGTGATTCAACTTTCGAAAAATATCTTTCGATAGTGGGCGAAAAGTCGTGCTTAAAACTTCTTGACAGTTGCTCCATCGTTACTTTTTCATCTTTCAACACTCGTGGAAAATGGTAGGCAAAAGCTTCAAGAAGGTTTTTGATATCCTCATCGGTCTGACTAAGAGTTATTGGAATCCTCAATCCGGTATTATTCACAGGCACCGTTGGAAAGATTCCAATATTGGTATAAAAACCATCATTCAACAACCGCTGAATTATGCTGTAACCTACGCGCGGTTGCCCCAATGCAAAATAAAAGATAGGAGTTTCGGAAGGATAAACTTCCGGTAAATCTAATTCATTACAAAGTCTTTTAGTCCAATCAATTTTATGATGAAGTAATTGTTGACGCTCGGTAATTTCGTCCGTAAGATGAATCTTTGCACAAGCAGCTATTGCTCCGAGAAGAGGAGGCTGCACCGGACCACTGAAGGTGTACGAGGTGCCACAAGTAAGAATTTTTTGACGCATAGCCTCGCTCGAAGTCACAAAGCCACCGCCACCCACGCCAAAGCCTTTTCCAAAACTTGTTGTTAAAAAGATTTTTGGGTGCAAACCGCCATTACGCATCACTGTGCCTCGACCATGTTTTCCTGTCCAGCTCATACCATGAGCATCATCGATGTATAAGTGAAAATTCTCGTACTTATCCAACAAATACAGTAAGTCGTCCATAGGAGCTAAGTCGCCAAACATGGAGTAAACACCGTCAGCCATATACCATATTTGGTCATATTTGTTCGGATTTTCCAGAATTTTTTCTTCCAACATTTGCATATTATTGTGGCGAATCATCTCCAATTGAGCTCCTCGAGCCTTTAGCAACTGGGAAGCCATTTGAATGCTTCCATGAACTTTCTGATCTAAAATTATCAGGTCTTTTTCTTGAAGCAAAACCGGCAAAACTCCAATATGATTCAAGGTAGTTGTGGCTGCGAGCACCATCGGATTGTCATCAAATATTTTTGATAGAAGCGATTCTACCTCTGGGTACAACGGGCACGCAGAATAAGCTCTTGATGAGCTGTAATGCACTCCATATTTTTCGATGGCTTCGATGGATGCTTGCCTCAATCGCTGATCGAGCTCAAAGCCAAGATAGCTGCAAGAACCAAAATTTACAGCTCTTTTTCCATCCACCGTTAGGCTTCGGCCATCTAATTTTTCATCTTGATAAATCACTTGAAATACCCCTTTAGATACTCCGGTATCCACACATTCAAATACAGTGTCGATAAATTTGTTTGGTCTGTCATTTAACATAATGCGCATAAATTTGTAAAATAATAAGTAAATTGTTGTTCCTGGTTATGTATGGTATTTGACTATCTGAGAAATAATCAAATTGTAAAAACAGGGCAAATATAAAGAGGCATTAACGGTAATGTCAAAGATTAGGTAGAAAAATTTTTAATTTTTTTATAGATAATTCAAAAGTCAGATGGACATTGACTTTATGAAAAATACAATTTCAATCATACAGTTAATTGATAATCAATTTACAGAGTATTTAAGATAAAAAAATACCTATTTTGAATTTTAAAAGCAGAATGGAGTAAAAAACAGACCACCATTTCGATAGTCCTGATTGAGAATAAATTAAAAACCGATTATTTCAATGGAACGGTTGATTCAATAGAAATTAAATTTTACAACGAATTGTCAAAAGATTAGTAATTGTATTGCAAAGGTTCAATTTCACCCCTGAGCAACATTAAGCCATTCATAGCTAAGGCTTTCATTTCATCTTCACCCGGATAAACGTGAACAGGAGCCAGTTTAAACACCCTTTCGCTTATCAGGTTTGTAAAATAGCTGCTATAAGCCAAGCCACCGGTGAGAATAATGGCATCAACCTCACCTTTCAAAACGGTGTACATCGAACCAATATCCTTAGCAACCTGATAAGCCATAGCCTCATAAATTAGTTTATGCTTGTCGTCGCCGGCCAAGGCAAGTTGTTCGATAGATCGTGCGTTGTTAGTTCCGAAATAAGCTACCAAACCACCACGACCAACCACCATTTTTTTTATTTCTGATTTTTCATATTCTCCACTGAAACAGATATTTATAACCTGACCAACCGGTAATGTGCCACTTCGTTCGGGGCTAAAAGGGCCTTCGCCATCTAAACCCTGATTGACATCTATTACCTTGCCTTTGCGGTGAGCACCAACAGTTATGCCCCCACCCATGTGAGCCACAATCAAATTATAATCTTCATATTTTTTATTGTGGATTCGAGCATATTCACGCGCAATTGCCTTTTGGTTGAGAGCGTGAAAAATGGAAACGCGACTAAAATTAGGATGACCACTAATTCGGGCGAGGTCGTCGAGTTCATCAACAACCACCGGATCAGCAATATACGCTTTAGCTTTTGGTAGCGATTGCGCAATATCATCGGCAATAAGACCGCCCAAATTGCTTGCGTGTTCTCCAATCGGACTATTGCGCAAATCTTGTTTCATAGCCTCATTTACTTCAAAGACTCCTGAAGGAACAGGCTTAATCAAACCTCCACGCCCCATAACAACCTCAATGCACTCCAATTCGATATTATTGTCGCTCAATGCTTTAAGTACAGCATCTTTACGAAAAGAAAATTGGTCGGTTATTTTTTGAAATTGAGCGATTTCCTCTTCGGAATGAGTTATATTGGTTTGAAACAACGATGTTGGACCACGATAGACAGCAATTTTGGTGGAAGTCGATCCCGGATTGATACATAAAACGGTGTAGGTGCAAGACTGCATATATCTTTGAGTTTTTTAGTTAGTTATATTCTTTCAATTCTATTTCACCATTGAGAGCGCCTAAAGTACGGTGCGCCATAGATTCTATTTCGCGCATTCCCGGATAAATGTGAACAGGAGCCATGTTTTTCACTCGTTGGATAATTTTACTTACAAACCAAGTAGAATTGGCAATGCCGCCTGTGATGATAATAGCATCCACTTCTGATTCTAAAGCCGCATACATTGCCCCGATTTCTTTACTCACCTGATACGCCATAGCCTCAAAAACCTTTGCCGCTTCTTCGTCTCCTGATTGAACACGCTTATCGACTTCGTAAGCGCTATAAGTGCCTAAATATGAATACAATCCTCCTTCGTGCATAATCATGTTTAAGATTTCATCTTCCGATTTTCCGCTGCGAAAACAATATCGAACCACGTCGCCGAGAGGGAGCGATCCGGTGCGCTCAGGGCTAAAGGGACCGTCGCCATCAAGCACCTGATTAGAATCAATCACTTTTCCATATTTGTGTGCACCGACAGAAATTCCGCTGCCAAGATGCGCAACAATTAATTTTAAATCCTCATAATTTTTCATGTGTGCTTTGGCATGTTTTCGCGCCATAGCTTTCTGATTTAGAGCATGAAAAACAGATTTCTTTTGAAAGAGCTTATGGCCTGTTAATCGGGCAAGTTCACAAAATTCATCCACAACAACAGGGTCAACAATGAGAGGCAAGCAATTGTCCCAATGCTGACTAAGTTTCCAAGCAACTAAACCTCCTAAATTTACAGGATCTTCGCCATATTCTTCCGATTCCAAATCGCGTAACATAGCTTCATTTACTCGATAAATTCCCGATTCAATTGGTTTTAACAAACCTCCACGCCCAACAACGGCACGAATGCAATCTAAGCAAACACCGTTATCTTTCAATTCTTGAAAAATTTTAGAAGTTCGATATTCGACTTGCTCTAAATAATGAGAAAATCGTCCCAAATCCTGATCCGGATGCTGAATATCTTTTAGAAATAAAATAGAGTGGCCTTGATAAACCGCTACGCGAGTATAAATTGCACGGGGATTAATCACAAGAATTAAAAGATTTTCCATAATTAGTTGTTGTAAATTAATAAGTTATGAATTTAAAACTAGTCATTCTCTAATGGAGCTAATTTAAATAATAATATCACGATTCAGCCTGCAATATTAAAAAGTTTAACAGGTGAATAGATGAGATTTTCCGTAATTCTATTCATTAAGATAAAAATGCCAGCCACAGAACCATTCTTCAGGGTGCTTATCGGGCGGACAACCAATAACTTGCGTTTTAATTCTGGGGTCAATTGTGGAAGCAAAAGTAGTGTATTCGATTATTCCGGCCGACTTGCAGGGATAATCATCAAGTCCTTTGCGCTTACGTGCAAGTTGCACACGGCACTCATTCATATAAAAATCGAAACTCGTATCAGTTTCATTAGCAATGGATTGTTTGTTTACTTCAGCATAAAGTCGAAACTGAAGAGCCTGCTTTAAGCCTTCTAATCCGGGCCTTTCGCTCAATCCTAATAAGTTTTTTATTCTTAATGCTTCAAAAGGTGAAAAATGAGACCATGCAGCATCATTGCAAGATTTAGCTAAGGCCATATTTTCTTTAAATTCAACCGCCTGAAACCAAACACCGTCATTTGCTAACCAGTTGACTGCCATGGCTTTTTTCAAGGATTTTAAAGTATCTGAATCCAGATTCACCATTGCTTTGGGATATAAACCATCCATTTCAAAATTCAATGTTTTGGCAATGCGTTCCATCTGAATTTTAAAACTCGATTGCCAAGCAGTTTCCATAATTGCCATTGCCTTATCTACACCCAATTGCTTAACCACTTCGTTGTACCATAGCGTATAATGAACCATAGTTCGTTGAAAAAAATCAAAAATGTGGATAATTAATTCTTCGTGCGTCAAATTTTCCTGTGTTTTCATTTCGCAAAATTTTAAGGTTAAATAGTTAGCTTGCACTAAATCAGTTGGATAAAAAACGGACGTGTTGAGGCCAACTGAACGACAAGTTTAGAAAAAAAATAGACACAGGAAGATTTAAGTAAAAAAATATCCTAATTTTAAATTAAGGAAAAGAAGAAGGAAATCAGAGCGCAAAAATATAGGTAATATAACCCGTTTGTACTTCAGGAGCGTTAGGATTGGTGTCGAAGACGGAGCTATAGGCTGAGGTGGTAGCGCGTTGAACAAGGACGGAATTTGTGGTAGTGGATTTTCCCACCTCTTGCACGGCATTGGTAACCTTGCCCATTTTGTTCACCCAAATTTTCATTACTACTCTTCCTTCCATATTTGGCACTTTTTCGGGTTTAGTCAGGCTTTTTACATTACGACCTGTCAAGGAATAACTTACACCACCTGAACCTCCATCGCCAACATAGTTATTAGCATCGGGGCTTCCATTTTCCATTCCTTGATCCCCTGGCTTTCCGGTAATTCCTTCACTGCCACCATCCTTTTTATTGGACTTCTTAAAAGTGAAATCCTGATTGATAACTGGTTTTTCTTCCACCGGTTTTTGGTCTTCCGTTTTCTTATCCGTTTTTTTTATTTTTACGGACTCTTCAGAATCTTGGGTGACAATATTCTCAATCTTATTTGAGGTAGGTTTGGATTTTGAGCTTTGTTCTAATGGATTATCAGGCTGAATGTCAGTCATCCCCTGATTTGAATTTCCCAAATTCACTTCTACGCCAAGTTGAGGTGGAGGTGGAAATGGAGGCTCAAGTACTAAAAATGAGAGGAGCAAAATCAGAACGATATGAGCTCCAATGGTGACCAGAATACCGGTCCTTCTATTTTTATCTTTTAACCATTCCATAATCTTAGATTTGCCTTGAATAACGTATTCTACGTGGAAATATTATTTTTGTTCGGTTGCTAAAATAACTTTATAGTTCGTATTGTTTTGACTATTGAGTTGATTTACAGCATCAATAACCACAACTACATATTGAACCGGAACGGATTTATCGGCACGAAGCACCACATTCCCTTTTTGCAGACCATTCATTCGTTGAGATATTTCAGCAAACAATCCATCTTCCGCTACCTGATTATCAGCTTCTTCTACAAAATACTGAAACTGATCGTTGATGTAAACCGTAACATTTTGGGTTTCAATTGGCGAAGGGCTGTTGCTGTTGGGAAGAAGCAGAGGTATAACATTCGGACTCACTAAAGTGGAAGTCAGAATGAAGAAAACCAGAAGTAAAAACACTAAATCCGACATGGAGGCAGTGCTAAATTCCAGACTTCTTTTATTTCTAAGTTTAATTGCCATGGCCAAATTATTTAACGGGTTCGTGTAGCAAATCCATAAATTCAGTAGCACGTGCTTCAAGAATAAATACCACTTTTTCAATTCGCGCCACAATAATATTATACGCAATGTAGCCGATAATTCCAACAATCAAACCGGCGATAGTTGTAACCATTGCTTGATACATTCCATTGGATAAGAGGGAGATATTTAAATTATTCCCACTATTGGCCATATCAAAAAACACGCGAACCATACCCACAACAGTTCCCAGAAAACCAAGCATCGGAGCGGCTCCGGCCACTGTTGCTAAAGTTGCTACATTCTTTTCAAGTTTCGATACTTCCAACTTACCTATGGTTTCAATAGCTTGATTAATGTCGGGTAGCGGACGACCTAAGCGGGAAATACCTTTGTCGATCATAATACTCAAGGGTGTATTATGTGTTCTGCAAAGATCGCGTGCAGCATCAATCTTTCCGCTATGAATCAAATCTTTAATATTATTCATAAAGTCGCTATCGTCTTTGGCTGCTTTTTGAATTGCCAGAAAGCGCTCCACAAAGATGTAAATAGCTAATACTGAAAGGATAGCTAATGGAAGCATTATCCAAATTCCACCTTTTAAAGTGAGTTCCCAAACCGATATTTCTTTTCCAATGGCCTCTACACCAGCCGCCGCTGCCGACACACTGTCTTGAACCACTTGTGAAGTTTCATTAACCTGCAACAACAATAATATACCACTCATTTTCAACACATTAAATATTATTAATAATTACGATAAAAATAACGAGAGGCTTTTATTTAAATTGTGATAAGATAATTGTTTTTAAACATGAGTCTGTTAATATCAAGCAATCAATCCAACGAATCGGCAAGATTGTATTTTTATAAAACGACCATTAACAGACTCATGAGAATAAACAGTTTTATTCTAAAATGGTCCATCGAAACCCCAAATATACATGTTGTCCCCAGATTGGCCCCCAGATTAAAGAGGCATCAAAACCATCTTGATAAGGAGTGGAAGCCAAGATTATCGGATTGGTTTGATGATAATTGGTTAAGTTTTCAACACCCAAATACAAGTCAAAAATCTCATTCCAAATTTTCGTAACTTGAGCATTTACAAGCAAATAAGAGGGTGACCATGTGGAGTTTTCACTTTGTAAAGAATTAATCGGAATTCTCTTGGGGCCAACACCATTAAATGTCATGTCAAATTTCCAATCATTTCGAGTTTCATAAGCCAGATTTAAAAATCCTCGATGAGAAGCAACCAAAGGCGCACTATTTACTCTGGAATTATAGGTTGATTTCACGTCGAACCATCTGTAAGCCAGGCGAATATCAAATCGTCGAAACAATTCATAATCCAATTGAAACTGTGCACTGTTGGCGTAGGAAAGGCCATCCAAATTATAGAAATGAACTTTTCTATAATCTTGTTCTAAATCGATAATAATTTGATTCGAAAAATCGGTTCTATAAAATGCTAAACCAAGTACAGCCTCACGATAATTAATTTCAAAGGAATACGTGAAATTTGCACCATAATTCCAAGCAATTTCCGGCTTAAGTCCAAAACCATAGTCGGATTCAGTCTTTATAACCCACTGACGGTTAGAAGCTAAAAGGAAAATATTTTCTGCAACAATATTGGCAGTTCGCAATCCTCGACCGGCAGATAATCGTAAAATAGCATTTGGAAATAACTGAAACCGACCATGGATTCGAGGAGTCATAAACCATTGATATTGATTGTGATAATCTGCGCGTAAACCCAAAACCACCGACCAACTCGGTTTTGGCTTAAAGGTAAACTCACCAAAAACGCCCGGAACAGACTCTAATCTTTCATAATCAGCCTTGTCCAATTGCTCATCAAACTGATCGATAATCACCGAAGCGCCGAGCGTAAACTCATGCTTATCATTAATTATCTGACCTTTATGAAGGAAATTCACATAAAACGATTGTTGATTTCCAATATATTCCTTCAATCCATAGCGGGATTTTTGCTGAAAAGCACTGGCAGAAATCTGAAGTGCCGAGCTCTGCCAAGGTTTCAAAGGATTCACTTTTCCGATTTTTGCCCAGAGGTCAGCTTTCCCGATTTGGTTTGTCATTCCCCAAGGATGCAGGCTATCCATAGTTTGACTACGTTCAAAATTCACTTGACCACCTTCTTGATCTCGAAAAATAAAACGACCACCAAACTCTAAATGAATCTGCCTATCGTTGATCCATTCAATCCTATCCATAACTACAATTTGCTTTGTGGCAGGCTTGTCAGCAAATCCGTCTTTGTTCATATCACGTTTAAAATCAGCATATTTGCCATGTAGCAAAACAGAATTCATCCATGATTTTCCGATATGGTGTTTAAATTGAACATTCGCTTCAGCTTGTTGATCGTTATTGATGTAAAAATTTATAAATAAAGGTGGCATTGAGGATGGTCGCTGAAGCTCAGTATTTATCTGGCCTGCAATACTTTCGTACCCATTAACCACGGAACCTGCACCTTTTATTAACTGGATGCTGCTAATCCACGTGCCAGGGATAAAGTCCATGCCTGAAAAAGAGGAGAGGCCGCGAATATCCGGCATATTTTCACGAGTCAGTTGGGAATATTTCCCGGCCAAGCCCAGCATCCTAATTTGACGAGTGCCTGTGATGGCATCCGAAAAATTCACATCAACGGAAGGGGAAGTTTCGAAACTCTCGCTGAGATTGCAGCAGGCTGCTTTATGCAATTCGCCATGGCCAAGATTTTCGGTGTGAATAACCGCACTATGGCTAACCACAGTGGATTTGACTCTATGGACAATCTCAGCACCGGCAAGTTCAACTCCTTCGCGAAGCAAAATAACCATAAGATTTGAAAAATCGGCAATAATGGTATCGGATTGAAAGCCGGAATAACTTACCACAATAGAGTCTGAACTTGGATTTGCAGCAAGCGCAAAACTCCCATCGTTAGTAGTAATAACCCCGGACAAGGTATTAAGCCACATCACATTAGCTCCAATAAGTGGTTGCTTAGAATTGGATTCACTAAGGCCAAATACTTTGCCCCGAACACTTTTCTCTTGAGCATAGCCAACAAAAAGAAGTGCTTGCAATGCAACCATAAAAATAAAACTTTTCATAATTCACCTCCTCTATCTTAGTGAATATGCGCATCTGAGGAACGGTAATTACAGCATTTGGGCAAGCGGTTATAAACGGCATCAGGGGCTTTGAACATTTCATTATCATGTCCGGCCTTGGCAACCGCCTCTAAAATCTTCGATTTGGAAGTCTTTGATTTATCATAGGTTACCGTTAAAATCTGCTTATGTTTATCCCAGTTTACTTTTTTAACTCCTTTGATGTAAGCAGCGTTTTCTATGCGTTCTTTACACATATTGCAGTTTCCGTGAACATCTAAGGAATCTGTAATGATATTGGGATTTTGGTTTGCATCAACCTTAAAGGCTATAAAAGTGATAGCCATAAAAAAAATTAATTGTTTCATCTAAAAGTATTTAAATAATTTATAATCAATTTAATAAAAACAAGAAAAAGTAGTCCTTGTAAAAACAAACAAAAATTATTTAAACATTAAGCATAGAGGCGCAATTGCTGAAAATAAAGGAATGGGGGAGGGTAATTGTATAAGATTAATTCGGAATCAGGAGAAGAAACAAATTCAGAGTCGTTTTTATCAATTTTAATATCAAAACTCTGAAACATAATAATTGATCGAGGTTCAATTTTTTTGAATTCAGAAAAAATTTGATTGTCATCAAGTCGAATATATTTGTGATTATCCGTACAACAAGTTGAATGCGAATCGGTATCAGACAAGTTTGTGTTACAACCGCAAGCTTCAGTATTTGTTTGATTTGAATGATTTATAGTGCAGAAATGACAACCCTGATTATTGTCAACTTCTGAATAAAGAACACTGATTTCGATTAATTCCTGACTACCATGACAAAAATGCCAATGCAGATTGAAACCTGTTGAGAGCAACAGATAAACAAAAGCGAGCGATATGGACAATAATCTTTTAATCATGTTTAAAACAGTGGCAAAGATAAATTAAATGAAAATTGAATTATGATAAAATTTCTGAAATTCAGTTATTTAGAATTCTAATTCAGTTCGAGAAAATAGAAAGAAGGTAATTATAAATAAAAAAGCCTGATAAACAGGCTCCTTAGAATTTCTATGCGTCTATATTAGCATATTTAGCATTTTGCTCGATAAATTCTCTTCGAGGAGGCACTTCATCCCCCATCAACATGGAGAAAACACGATCGGCAGTAACATCGTTTTCGATAGTTACACGGCGAAGAGTTCGCGTTTCGGGATTCATAGTTGTTTCCCAAAGCTGTTCGGCATTCATCTCACCAAGACCTTTATAGCGTTGAATATGAACCCCTTTATCCGTACCTCCGGCTAACTCGTCAATAATAGCTTTCCGTTCATCTTCGGTCCATGCGTATTTAGCTTGAGTGCCTTTTTTAATCAAATACAAAGGAGGTGTAGCAATATAAACGTAACCCTCTTCAATCATTTCTTTCATAAAACGGAAGAAGAAAGTCAAAATAAGAGTGGCGATATGACTTCCGTCAACGTCGGCATCGGTCATGATAATAACCTTGTGGTATCGCACCTTTTCCAAATTAAGTGCTTTAGGGTCGTCATCTGTGCCTATGCTTACTCCAAGGGCGGTAAACATGGTTTTAATCTCCTCATTATCAAATATTTTATGAGGCATAGCTTTTTCAACGTTAAGGATTTTACCTCGAAGAGGCAAAATAGCCTGAAATTCTCTATTGCGACCTTGTTTAGCCGTGCCACCTGCGGAATCTCCCTCAACGAGAAATATTTCGGCAACTTCTGGATTTCTGGCGGAGCAATCGGCAAGTTTTCCGGGCAATCCACTACCACCAAGAACAGATTTACGCTGCACCAACTCACGCGCTTTACGAGCTGCATGACGAGCTGTTGCTGCAAGAATAACCTTGTTCACAATGGCTCTGGCCGATTTTGGGTTTTCCTCAAGAAAATAGTACAGTTTTTCACCAACCATCGACTCAACTGCACCCATCACATCGGAGTTGCCTAACTTGGTTTTAGTTTGACCTTCAAACTGAGGTTCAGCAACTTTAACAGAAATAATTGCCGTTAGTCCTTCCCTGAAATCATCGCCATTAATATCAAATTTAAGCTTAGCCAGCATTCCCGATTTCTCTGCAAAAGTTTTAAGGGTACGGGTTAATGCACGGCGGAAACCGCTTAAATGCGTTCCTCCTTCATGAGTATTGATATTATTTACGTAAGAATGGATATTCTCCGAAAAAGAAGTGTTATACTCTAATGCAATTTCGATTGGAATATCATTTTTTTCCCCTTCAATATAAACAGGTTCATCC
>JAFGWF010000009.1 GCA_016937295.1 Bacteroidales bacterium | reverse complement strand
ATTCCGTTCTCCTTGAACTTCCCAATAACATCCTGAAGAAAGCCTTTGTTTTCTATGGTATCCCAGCCGGCATTACTTGTGAGCGCATCGGGAGCATCCGGGACTAAAGTAACCTGAGCAGGCAAGACTTCCAAAACTAAATCAATAAAAGTCTTGGTTGGGTTGCCTTCGATGTTGAACTCGGTAGTCAAAACAGGTTTTAACTGTCTTACATCACTGTATCGTATATGTCGCTCATCAGGTCGTGGATGAACAGTAATTCCCTGTGCACCAAACTGTTCGCAATCAAGTGCCGCTTTTATAACGTCAGGAAGATTTCCCCCACGGGCATTTCGTAAAGTGGCTATTTTGTTGATATTTACGCTTAACTTTGTCATTTTATGCTATCTTTGCGTGGCTTTTACCCCACGATTTCGGTGCAAATTTCCGAAAAATTCTGATGCCGAAGTTCGTACCTGCGGGTTTTTTAATAGTTTCTATTGCCAATGATTGCTAAAGATTTGATAAATAACTCCATAATGTCCATGACAATAGCCATGACTCCAATGGAGATTCTTTCGTGGATGGAAGAATACAAGGTAAATCACTTGCCCGTGATTGACGGAAAACATTATGTGGGTTTATTAGCGGAGGACGATGTATTTAATCTTTCAGACCCGGAGGTTCCGGTGGGATTAAACAATTCTTGGCTCAAAAAAATTTATGTAAAAGCGGATCAACACCTTTACGAAGTGGTGAAACTTATGACGGATGAGCATATTTCGGTGGTGCCGGTTTTAGATGCTTCAGGAAATTATCTTGGGGTAATCACTCGGCGCACAATTATTGATAAGTTTGCAACCTATGCCGCTGTTAATCAACCTGGTGGAATCATTATTTTGGGAATAAATAATCGTGATTATTTGGCAAGTCAAATTGTTCAGATTGTCGAATCGAACGATGCTAAATTGCTAAGCCTTTTTGTGGCTGACCAACCCAACTCCACAACCATGGATGTAACCATAAAAGTTAACCGTCAGGATATCAGTGGTATTTTGCAAACTCTCGATCGATATGGTTATGAAATAAAAGCTACATGGCTCGATAATAATGACGACTATCTTCAAGACCGTTTCGACTCACTCATGAACTTTTTATCAATATGATAATGTATCAGCGGCTGATTCCTCTCTTTATTTCCTTATTTGCCTTCATCGGACTATTTGGTCAGATTTCGGACACATCGTTGTATATCAGCCATATAAAAGTTGAAGGTAATAAAAAGACTAAGGAGTTTATTGTTCTAAGAGAATTGATGGTCGAACCAGGAAAATCCTACAGTACGGATGAGATGCATGGACTTTTAATCCTTAGTCGCCAAAATTTAATCAACACATCTCTATTTCACACAGCAGATTTGAACCTTGTACCCACACAAGATAGCGGTTTTCAGTTATTGGTAAAACTTGTGGAGCGATGGTATTTATGGCCTGTGCCACAGATTGATATTGATGAACGGAATTTCAATGTGTGGTGGGAGCATAAACGGCTCGACCGACTGAGCGCAGGAATAGACCTTACACAAACCAATTTTCGGGGCAGACAGGAGCAGTTGTCTTTGATAATTATGACCGGCTATAACCAGCAGTATGGGATTAATTATTTGATTCCTTATTTCAATAAATCGAAAAGCTTAGGTCTGGGATTCAATGCTTTATGGTCAGGAAGGCATGAGGTGATTGCCATGACATTTGATGACAAACAAGTGTTTTATAAAGATGTGAATCACTATGTTAGGAAAGAATTTAAAACCGGCTTCTATTTGCAATATCGCCGAAATTATTTTACAACACACCATCTGGAATTGAGTCTTCAAAACGACCAACTTTCACAAGGACTATTGGATAGTGCTGAAAACTATAGTTTTAAGAAAAAATCCAATTTAAGTTTTTTCAACATTTATTACAAATTAAAAATCGACAGACGAGATTTCAAGATTTATCCTTTAAAGGGATATTACGCCGATATTGAGGTTTATAAGCACGGTTTGGGAATTATGCCAAATGGAGGAATGAATCTGTGGGATTTAAAAACAACTTTACGCAAATATTGGCAACTTAACGACCGCTTCTTTTTTGCTGCAGGTGGAATTGGTAAAATATCTAACTATGGGGCAACGCCTTATCTTCTGCAAAAAAGCTTAGGTTATGGGCGTGACTTTGTAAGAGGTTATGAGTATTACGTTATTGATGGGCGATATTATGGCGTTGCAAAAACCAATATCAAATATGCTATTTTTAAAGATAAGGTGTTGAAAATTAATAAAATAAAGACTGAAAAATTCAATACAATTCCTTGGGCAGTTTATGTGAATTTGTTTGCTGATGCCGGTAGTGTAAGCAGCGACAACGATAAAAATGCCACGAATCAATTGCCCGGAACATTTTTAGGCTCAGTCGGTTTAGGACTCGATTTTACGACCTATTACGATCGCGTGGCTCGCATCGAAATAGCTCGAAATAAGTCCGGCGAAACCGGCTTCTTCCTGCATTTCATTGCACCGATTTAAAGGTTTAATTTCATTGCTAATTAGTTCTTAAGCACAAGAAAATAACATACTTTTGTTTTTTATATTTACCATAATAGTTTGTTTATTAACGTTTTAATTCATTTTTTATGAAGCAATTTGAATTTCCATGCCTTCCAATCTCAAATCATGACTGCATAAGGCATTCTTTCTACGGAGGACTACCTCAAAAGGAGGGATTGATATTACTCAATGATTCTTTTGCGAGAAATTTTTCTAGTTATTTTTGCCTTCAATTAATATATCTTTGTACTATTAATGACAATTGCATGTAATGAAGATTATTCAGATAACGCCTTTTTTATGCAGTTTTATATTTATCACCATTCTAATTTCATCCTGCACAAATGATGAGCAATCAGTACTTAATAAAAATGGAACTCTGCTTATTCCAGCAGAAAGTTTGGATTTAGGGAATGAATACAGGTGTTGGGATTCTGTTTATTTACCAGTTTACACCGCAATTTTTACTAAATCTTATGAATCAAAATTTCAACTAACAGTTACTATTTCTATCAGAAACACTGATGTTAACGATAGCATTACGATACATAGTGTTAATCATTACGATAATATAGGGCAATTAACGCATATCTTCGTCAGTGAAGGTTTGGTTTTAAAACCATTATGCACAAAGGAATTTGTTTTAGAAGAAAACGCGGGTGATTTTGGAGTTAGTTCAAGTATTGTTGTAGTTTGGAGTTCAAGAAAAACAGTAACTAATCCCATTATTCAAGGGTTTTTAGTATCAATCAGAGGCGGACAAGGTATTTCTGCCATTACAGATGGAATCTCAATAAGAAGAACATTAATAAACGACTTTTAATAAATGATTTTTTTTGGATTATGAATAAAACCAAAACAGTAGTTCTCAACAAAAAGCTGAAGCTTAAAATTTTTTCAAGTTTTATGCTTTTAACCATTCTACTCGCTGCTGCCGGCACAGTGTCGATTTTGGAATTTCGGAAATTATCAAGTGTTGTTAACGATATCATAAATGACAATTACAAGTCTATTGAGGCATCGAAAAGAATGGTTGAAGCATTGGAGCGAATAGATAGCGGTGTCTTACTTCTCACCTTAGGCGAATGGATAGAGGGGAGAAAAACAATCGAATATGGCGATAGTCTTTTTCTGAACGCCTTCCATTATGCAAAAAATAATATAACTGAAGACCAGGAAGTTACAACCATTAAATCTATTGAATTATCATATAGAAACTTTCAAGAAAAATTTAATAAACCAATAGTTGGAACAGATAGAGAGGGCAATATCGCATGGTATAAGGAAAATACTCATAAATGGTTTTTAGTTGTTAAAAGAGACGTGAATCAATTAATGACTATAAACCAATCGAACATGTATGTCGAGGCATACCAACTTCGTGACAAATCAACCAGAGCCATGATGCCTGGAATAGTTTCTATTATTGCCGCTTTAATATTTTCCTTATTGCTTAATTATTTTGTGAGCAAATATTTTATTAGCCCTTTAGTGGAACTGTCAACGAGTATTGAAGATTTTAGGCCTGGTGATATTCGATTAAAATGCGATATTAAATCTGATGACGAGTTGAAAAGACTCGAAGATTCTATTAATGGATTAATTCAAAACATTACAAAGTATAATAGATAAAGGGTATGAGGAAAGAAGTTATACTGAAACATTTAGGATATGTTCTTTTTATTAACGGCGTTTTTTTGTTAGTATCATTTTTAATTGCATTTATGTTGAATGAGTCTTCTTCAACGGCATTTTTCTTTAGTTCACTAATTTGTTTAGTCTTTGGTATTTTCCCTTTCATATTCGTTGAAAAAATAGAAGGATTAAGCTTTGAAGAAGGTTTGGCAATCGTTGTATATGGATGGATAACCACTTGCCTCGTAGGAATGTTACCTTACTTAATGTGGGGCGGCGAGTTCTCATTCATAAACGCCTGGTTTGAAAGCGTTTCAGGTTTTACCACCACCGGATCTACAATATTAAATGATATTGAAGGATTGCCTAAAAGCATCTTGTTTTACAGATCTGCCACACACTGGATTGGAGGAATTGGTATCATCTTATTTGTGTTACTCATTCTACCTCAATCCAAAGGTCAAAAGATGGCAATTTATAATCTTGAAATTTCAAGTTTATCAAAAATGAACTTTCGGTTCAAAGCCAAAAAAATTGTTCGTGTACTGGCTTTAGTCTATGTTAGCCTTACACTGCTTGAAACGGTGATTTTAATGATGTTTGGGATGAATTTTTTCGACGCTATAAACCATTCCTTTGCAACCATCGCAACTGGCGGTTTTTCTACAAAGAATATGAGTATCGCCTATTTTAATAACGTGGGTATTGAGATTGTTATAATGGTTTTTATGGTTCTCAGCGGAATCCATTTTGGGCTTATCTTCGGAACTATCATGTGGAATAAACAAAATATATTCAAATCTTCTATTGTTAGAGCTTTCGTCATCGTCCTTATATCGGGTATTCTAATCGTAACTTTGAATCTATATTTTGAAGGATACTATTCTCTTTGGGAATCTCTTCGTTACGCATCTTTTCAAGTGATTTCATTAGGAACAACAACCGGTTTTGCAACAGTTGACACTGCACATTGGCCTATGCTGGCAATTATAGTTTTGATTTACTTTACTATTCAGTGTGCTATGGCAGGTTCAACATCTGGAGGTTTGAAATTCGACAGAATCTTTCTGTTTTTCAAGTTCCTTAAAAGACAACTGCAATTAATTAAACATCCTCATGGTGTTTTTAAAGTTACCGTGGATGGTAACAGAATTGATGAGAAATTAGAATTACAAACTCTCTCTTTTATAGTAATTTACATAACAACTTTCTTCATCACTACTATTGTTCTTGCTTCTCTAAATATTGACTTAATGACGGCTTTTTCTGCATCAATAGCTACCATTGGTAATGTCGGGCCTGGATTTGAAAATGTTAGCTCATTAGGAAATTTTGCCTCCATTCCTGTGGTAGGTAAATTTGTCCTAACCCTAAACATGCTCCTTGGCAGATTGGAAATATTTAATGTGATAGCATTATTTATGGTCAAATACTAATTCTTAAAAATTTCCATAACAATTTTCTATAATATATAATCGGTCGAAAGAAATGAAGATTTTCGATTATTAACTATATCATTGATAATCTTTTTGTTATCATCTGTAAGTCGTGCTGCAACCAAGGTTCGTATTGAAAAAACTTTAAGCGCATCAGAAACCGAAAGTGTTCCTTCAGCAGAATCTTTTCGGCCGGTAAACGGAAAACTGTCCGGGCCTCGCTGACATTGACTGTTTACATTTACTCGGCAAACCTGATTCACCAAAGGATCAATCAAAGCCGCAATGTCGTCTGAGTCGCTGCCAAAAATGCTAACTTGCTGACCATAATCCGATTCGGTAATATATTTCATGGGTTCACTAAGGTCTGTAAATGGCACAATGGGAATCACAGGACCAAATTGTTCTTCGTGATAAACCTTCATCGATGAATCAACAGGAAACAGAACAGCCGGAATCATAAGGCTTTCAATGAAATCACCCCCATTTTGATTCATTATTTTCGCTCCTTTATTTTTCGCATCCTCAATAAGCCCGTTTAGGTATTCCGTTTTGTTTGGCTCGGGCAATGGGGTTATATGAATTCCTGATTCCCAAGGCATTCCTGCCTTAAGTTGGTCAATTTTCTCACAAAACTTTGCAATAAAAATGTCTGCAACAGCTTGGTGTACAAATAGGATTTTCAGAGCCGTACATCTTTGTCCGTTGAACGATAATGTTCCGGTAACACATTCATTAACAGCAGATTCTAATTCAACATTTGGCAGGATAATTCCTGCGTTCTTTGCTTCCAACCCTAATATGCTGCGCATTCGGTGTGGTTTAGGATGTTGGAGTTTTAAGATGTCGGCAACTCTGCTACTTCCAATAAAGGCTAACACATTCAACTTGCCCGATTTCATAATTGGCCCGATTACTTTCTGCCCATCGCCATAAACGGTATTTACGACTCCGGCAGGAAAACAATTCTTAAACGACTCCAAAAGTGGTTTGTGCAATAACACTCCCAATTTTGGCGGTTTAAAAATGACCGTATTCCCCATGATAAGAGCAGGAATTAAGGTAGTAAAAGTTTCATTTAGAGGATAGTTAAATGGCCCCATGCAAAGTACAACCCCGAACGGACTGCGCCGAATTTGACCTAAAATACCCTGTTCAATCACAAATCGAGACGACTGACGGTCTAATTCTTTTAGTGCATCAATAGTATCTTTAATGTACTCCACCGTCCGGTCAAATTCTTTTAGCGAATCCACCAGATTTTTACCAATTTCCCACTGAAGCAATTCCACAACTTCATCCCTTTTTGTTATCATTTCCGCAATGAAATTTTCGACATGGGTAATGCGGTCACTAATCGACATTGTTGGCCATAAACCTTTGCCTGAATCATAAGCCACTAAAGCAGCATCAAGAGCTTCAAGTGATTCATTTTCAGTAAGTAGCGGATAATAACCTAAGAGAGTTTGTTTTAAATTCCCCTCTTCTTGATGAAAAATGGGACTATAAACCTCTTCAAAAGGACCGTTCCATTTCTTCAATTGACCATTTGTTAGATAATAATCTTGATTTACAGGAACTTGAAGATGTAAATGTTCGACTATTTCTTCTTTTTTTGGAAAAATTTCTTTGTCTAAAATCATGATTTCTATGGATTTAATTAGATTGTGACGCTTTTAAATTAATTCTCTCCCCAGCGAAACCCCTCATGGTGGAGGTCGGCTAATTTCAAAATCCGATGCACAACGGTAAGAGCCACATCTTCAATGCTTTGAGGATGACTATAAAAAGATGGGGTTGCCGGAATAATAATGGCTCCAGCTTCCGCTATGGTGGTCATATTTCGCAGGTGAATTAGATTATACGGACTTTCTCTTGGAACAAGAATCAGCCTCTTTCTCTCTTTTAACATCACATCCGCAGCCCGAGTCATCAAGTCGTTGCTTACTCCCGATGCAATTCTGCCAATGGTTCCCATCGAAGCCGGACAAATAATCATCGTGTCGAAACCTGCTGAACCAGAGGCCGGACCTGTGAAAAAATTCGTGGGTTCATTGCGATTAAAAGGGTATGTATTATAATCTTTATTGCCAAGCTCATATTCCCATACGTCAGTAGCATTTCCTGAAAAAATCAACTCTATTTTTTCAAATTCTTCTTGTTTCTTTTCTAAAAAATCCAACAAAAGTTTGGCATATATTGCTCCACTTGCTCCGGTAATTCCAATGACTATTTTTCGCTTCATTCTATCAAATTTGGTTATCGAAATTTTCTAAAACCGTTTAAATGGTTAAAAAACCATGTACAAAAATTTCTTTGCAAAAATGGTGATTTTATAAGATAGAATCAACAGATATTGATTATTAACATGGTTTTTATAAAAGAAATGAAGAATCAATTTTTATCGGAATGGAAATCCCCACGTTTAAGTTTATCGAAATAGGAATTTGTTTCCCGAATGATGACACCGCCTAATAAAAGCAAAGCAATAAGGTTTGGAATCGTCATAAAGGTGATAACCATATCCACAAAATGCCATACGATATCAAGACTCCAAATAGCCCCCAAGAAAACGAAAAGCCCGTAAATCCAGTAATAATATTTCACCGATTTTTCACCGAAAAGGTAGTTAGAAGCACGAGTGCCGTAGTAGGACCAAGCAATAATGGTAGAAAAAGCAAACATCATCAACCCCCAAGTGACGATATGTTTTCCCAGCCCTGAAAGGCCAATTTTAGCCAAGCCCGAATTCATGGCAAGAATAGTCATGCTAACGCCTTGTTCCCCAGAGTTCCAGGCTCCGGTATTGATTACCATCAGAGCAGTCATTGTGCAAATAATGAGTGTGTCCACCAAAGGTTCGAGAGAGGCTACAAGTCCTTCTCTAACAGCATATTCCGTTTTTGCGGCAGCGTGAGCAATAGGAGCCGAGCCTTGACCGGCTTCGTTGCTGAACAAGCCCCTACGAACTCCCCAAAGCATAGTCATTATAAAGGTGCTACCCACAAAACCTCCTGCGGCGGCAGTACCTGTAAAAGCATCCGTAAAAATCAGGTTAAAGGTATGAGGTATCTGATCAGCAGTATCGAACAAAACCACCAAAGTTGCAATCACATAAGTTACAGCCATAAAAGGGACTAAGCGTGAAGTGACATCAGCTATGCGCTTGAGACCTCCAACAATAATCAAAAGGACTAAACCTGTGATAATCAATCCACTATAATAAACATTAAGACCATAAGTCGTTTTAAGAGCATCAGCCATTCCATTGGATTGCGCCATATTTCCGGTTCCGAAACTGGCTAAAATGGTGGCAATGGCAAAAATAATTGCCAAAATATGAGCAAAACGCGGCCAATGATAAATTTCAGTAATGCCTTTTTTAATATAATACATCGGCCCTCCCGAAACGGAGCCATCGCTATTGAACACACGATATTTATGCGACAAAGTACATTCGGAATACTTTAAAATCATTCCTAAAAAGCCTGTAACCCACATCCAGAATACGGCTCCCGGACCTCCAAAATAAATGGCAAGTGCAACCCCGACAATATTTCCTGTTCCTACGGTTGCCGAAAGTGCGGTTGTGAGTGCTTTAAAATGGTTTACATCGCCTTCGTCTTCCTTATTATCATACTTTCCTCGAACAATAGCCACTGCATGCCCCAACTTAGTAATATTCAAAAATTTTAAGCGAAAAATAAAATATAATCCCGTGGGAATCAATAAGAAAAGAATTGCATACCCTCCAATAAAATTATTATACCACTGTATTCCTTGATCAATAAAACTAAGTATTTCGTTCATATTTTGTAATGTTCCTGTTGAAGTTTGCGAAGATAGCAAAAATGGTTTTGCAAAAAAGAGGAAGTTTTTGAAGCCATTAAATGGGGAAAAAAACTACAGAGAAGTTCGATTTATCAATTCCGATTTGGTAAATAACTGTTCGCTTATAGTTTTTCATGGTTGGAAAAGAGAAACCAATTTTTGAATGTCGAATCCGATTAAAGTTTTTTAATAATATCTGGTCTTCTCCTCTAATTTACTCGTCTGTTTCGAGCCAAATTTCTTGTACATTTGTCTAAATTTTTTAGTCCATGAGAATTTCTTTTTTCAATAAAGTCAGCTACAAGAAATTTGAGTTTCCTGCACGTTATTACGATGAGCAAAAGTCTGATTTTGAGCGCCGTATGAATAAATGGAAAGAAGTTAATCCCCAAGAGTCCGCAGAGTTCAACAAGGAAAACTTCAGAGAAGATTTGCGGCGAACTTGGTCAAAAAGTCGTGTTAGCAACAGTTCGTTCAACTACCGCTACACCAATTTTCGAAGAATGTTGGTTTTAGCCGTCATTGTTGTTGCCCTCGTTTTGCTAATCTCCTATTTGGGAAATAAATACCTAATATAATTCATGCCGGATATTATCAATTTACTACCCGATTCCGTTGCAAATCAAATTGCTGCCGGTGAGGTTATTCAACGACCTGCTTCTGCCGTAAAAGAGCTGATGGAGAATGCTGTGGATGCAGGCGCCTCCGAAATAAAACTGATTATCAAAGATGCCGGAAAAACCTTAATTCAGGTCATCGACAACGGCTGCGGCATGTCGCCAACGGACGCAAGGATGAGTTTTGAACGTCACGCCACTTCCAAGATTCGCAATCCTGAGGATTTGTTTCACATTCGCACGATGGGGTTTCGTGGAGAAGCTTTAGCCTCCATTGCTGCCATCGCTCAGGTGGAACTGAAAACAAAGCTGCATGACAAAGACATAGGAACCAAAATCGTTGTTGAAGGTTCGCGCCTCATAACTCAAAATGAGGAAGTTACTAATTCAGGGACTTCTTTCGCCATTCGCAATCTATTCTTTAATACTCCTGCCAGACGTAATTTTCTAAAATCGGACGGTCAGGAAAATAGACATATCACAGAGGAGTTTATCCGTGTAGCTCTTATTCATCCCGAAATTCATTTTTCTTATACCGACAATAGTCAGCAGAAATTTTTACTCACCCCCGGCAGCTTCAAACAGCGCATTGTTGCACTCTTTGGAAAGCAGCTTTTAAATAAATTATTAGCTGTTGAAGAATCAACAACAGTAGTTGAGATTCAAGGTTTTGTGGGAAAACCTGAGACGGCTCGAAAAACTCGTGGCGAGCAATACTTCTTTGTTAATGAGCGTTTTATAAAACATCCATACCTAAATCACGCAGTAATTGCAGCCTTCGACGATTTGATTCCCGATGGCAGCTTCCCTACTTATTTTTTGCATCTTAAAGTAGATCCGGAATTGATAGATGTGAATATTCATCCCACAAAAACAGAAGTAAATTTTCGGGATGAAAAGGCTATTTATTCCATTTTAAGGGCTGCTGTTAAAATGTCTTTGGGAAAATTTTCTCTAAGTCCTCAGATTGACTTTGATGTGGAAACAAGCATCAACCTGACTCCACCACCGCCCGGCACTCCTATCCGCCCCCCACAGGTTCGGGTGAATCCAAATTACAATCCTTTTGAAAATGAAGAAGATAACCGACTGTCGTCAGCTTCCAATTTCCAAACTCGACCTTCTCAAGGATTTGAAAAACCACAACAAAATTGGGAACAACTTTTTGAGAAATCGGATTTTGAGAAAAGTTTATCAGACGAGCTCTCCCCAGCGACTTTTTCATCATTTAAGTTTGAAGACTTTAAATACGAATCCCTTAACAATGAATACCTTGTGGCTGTTTCGGGAAATGGATTGTTGATTGTGGATAGGCGGGCAGCTCACGAAAGGGTTTTGTATGACAGATTTGCAGCGATGTCAGAGGCTGGACGAGGAGCCAGCCAACGAAAAATATTTACCGAAATTTTAAGCTTCTCCGCACCTGATGCCGAGCTTGTTGTGGACTTGCTTGACGATTTGCTTGCTATGGGTTTTGAAATTATCCCTCGCGAAAACAATGATTTTGAAGTAGTTGGAGCGCCACCTGACTTAGCTGATGAGCCACTTCAATCCATCATCGAAGGAATGCTCGATTTTTATAAACTCAACAAAATGGAATTGCGGATTGATCGCCGTAGGAATCTTCTACTTTCAATGGCAAGAAATTTGTCAATCCGGCCCGGCCAGAGCATTAATAATGAAGAAGTTCAGGCGTTGATGCAAGCATTGTCCGAATCTTCAGTTCCATCGGAAAGCCCGTCAGGAAAAAAAGTTTTTCGGTGGCTCAACTCCTCAGAAATAAGTCAATTATTCAAATCATAAATTAAATTATTATGTCGAACTATATAAGTCCCGGAAGTTATAACGTTTTGCCCCCAGTAGTAAAAAACCTACTGATTATCAACGGATTGATGTTTCTTGCAAAGATGATTTTTCCTGCAACTTTTCATATCAACTTAGACGATATTTTGGGACTGCATTATTTTGGTGCCGAATCGTTCTATCCTTTTCAGTTTATCACCTACATGTTTATGCACGGCGACATTGGGCATATCTTTTTTAATATGTTTGCTCTGTGGATGTTCGGCTCTACCTTGGAAAACTATTGGGGAGCTAAACGATTCTTAATCTTCTACTTTGTTACCGGAATTGGCGCCGCCTTGGTTCATTACACGGTTTTTTGGTTTCAGATTCAACCAATGATGGCAACTATCGACAGTTATATAGCTCAGCCAAATATTGATTGGTTTACAAACTTTATTGGAAGTAGCGATTTCGTTGCGCGTCAACATATTATAGATTATTATAATTCCGTTTTTGTTCCGGCTGCTACCTCTGCAGGAACTGATGCGGGCGTATTGCAAGCTTCAGTAGATTTTATGCAATGGTATCGTGAGGCTTATCTCAATATGCACAATGT
>JAFGWF010000094.1 GCA_016937295.1 Bacteroidales bacterium | reverse complement strand
TGTTTTGGTTGCTTTCCGGCCTTAGCACCATTAATGCTTTGCCGCTCATGTCGAGGATGACGATTTCAGCGTTGTTTAAATTTCCTTCAATATTCAAATGATTTGATGTCGGGTTGGGAGAAATTACAAAATCCAATACTTCAATTTCTTCGATACCATCTGGAATTCCAATGGTTTGCCAATAAACGGTGTCGTTTGCCGGAAAACTATCTAACTGTAGCTCAGTCCAAGCTATAATGTGGTTTCCTCCGAAACTGATGTAGGTACTGTCAAGTGTCATCAAAATTGTATCAAAAGGTGTTGTTTGGTTAAAACCGAAGTTTGCTTTTATTAAAGCTTTGCAAACTGGTGTACTGCCATTATTTCTGTAGCAAACATTGATGCTGTCAGCCAATGTGTTGGCGTAGTTTACAATTTTTACCTTTAACGGATATTCACCGATTTTTGTGGTATCATAAAAAATAATTGTCTCGATACCAACGTCATGATGGAGTGGAGGAGGAGCCGGTTGGTCATAATAAACTTCAATTTCGTCCCAGCCGGGATTGTGTTGTCCGGTTATGGAAAATTGATATAGTCTTAAACTAGTGGTGGTTATGGTCTGGAACGAAAAATCAGTGAAAATTCCCGAGGTATTCGGGTTTATTACTTCAAATGTATCAAGAGTAATCCATTGACCTGAACTCAAATATTGAAGTAATGCCGAACCTTGGAAATAAACAAAGTTTCCTTGATAATGATCTGGTTTGTAGAACCTTATTCTGTTAATGGTTTGTGATGCGCTCCACGTATATGCAAGCCAAGCCGGTGTAACAAAGGAGTTTGGGTCTGTGCCTAACCACCCAAAGTAATAATTGTTTCCTATCAGTCCATCATTCCAATTTGCAGGGCCATAACTTCCTGACGAACTGGCCGATGCAGAAGGAATTCCAGTTGTAGCGAGGTTTACTTGCCCATAACTTAGGATTGCAAGAAACATAAGGAGCGCAATAAAATTCAATCGGTGCATAATGTGTTTGTTTAAGTTAAACCTTTGTAGTTTGCTTCAATTCAAATAATTATATTAAGTATAACTGAAAAGTGCTACAAATTTAAACTATTTTAATTCAAAATCACTTAAAATCGACTTCGATGACGATTCGGATTCATTCATTTTATATCTTATTATTATTCTTTCAATTATATGGTTGATTGCCACAAATTCAGCCGATTGGTATTTTACTTTAGCCCAACCAAGATGCATATTTCATAATACAAACGTATCATTTTACGATACTTTCTTTGTTTGAAAAGTCTGGCTCTAATGGTTCCCCAATGCAGGCGGGTGTTTCGATAGAGTAATTTGTATTTTACCGTTGTCAAACCTGTTATAACTAAAAGAAGAAAATAGGTGAAATAGTGGCCGTTTAAAATAAAAAATGGGATTAAACTAATCAAAAGATAATAAACCGGAAGCACAAAAAGGCCAAAGCCGAATTTTAAGCTGCTGTGAAATTGAGGGTCTTTAATTTTGGTGTTAAGATACTGTTTTAAAAGAAAATAAGGAATCCCTGTGTTTAATAATGCAAAAAGAAATACGGGAAATCCTATTACTAATAATACACTGTTTAGAATGAATTTTAACCAATTTGACTTTCTGATTTCCAATGAATAAAGACCTGTTTCATTAAAGGCGTTTAAAAAATCGGTGTGTAAATTTTTTAACGTATCAAATTGAGCAGGTGGCAAGTTTTCAATTCGCTCAATGGTCTTTTTATCGATTTTAAACCAGTTTTGGTTTGGGCGAAGTGTTTTTGTTTTTCTTGCCATTCTCTTCCGCAAGAGATGTCTGAGGTCTTCATATAAGTCATAGTTTTCCAAATCTTGAATATGAATAATTAGCGGCTTAATTCCCTCACTAATAGCATCTCTCAATTGCAACATGGCTCGTTGGGGATTTACCTCATATTCAGCTTTGAATTTTTTTACTGCAATCGGTTTACCATAATTTACTTGCAATAAACTGTTTGAATCGGTGTAATTATCATAATAAATTCCCGTGGGAATAATTTGAATATCAGCATTAAAAAGATTTTTTTCCTCGGCTTGAAATACAATTCGAGGAATAGCTTTTTTCAAAGGTCTTAAACTTCTTTTGCCAAAATGAAGAGCTTCCGGAAATAATGCCATCGACATGCCTGATTCTAATATCTCCACGGATTTTTCGAAGATGATTTCATTGTTTTTTAGACTTTCAGCTCCATCTCGAATACGATAAACCGGTAGCATTTTTAGAAATGAAAATACAGGAACTAGAAATTTCTTAAATACATCGGAGCGTGTCAGAAAAACAGTTTGTAATTTGTTTGTAAAAATTATTGCCAATGGATCCATCAATGCGTTTTGATGATTTGGCGCAAAAACTACTGGCTTGTTCTGGGGAATGTGTTTTTTGCCTCGAATAATAATTCTTCGATAGAACCAGTCATGAATCAACCTTACAAAAAACCGTACAACTTCGTAGAAAAAGGACCATTTTTTCATTTTATCTGTTTTTAGTTGTGTTTGTTTTTATTTCTCCTTAAACCTTTTGGCTTCGTTTATAAATTTCTTTGCAATTTTTCCCGACAAAGGGTGTTGAAAATCAAGATGTTCTGGGTGAAATTGTACGCCTAAGAGAAATGACCGATTGTTCGTATCAACCCATCCAATGGATTCTATGATGCCGTCAGGGGCAATTGCTAACGGTTGAATTGTAGCCGCTATAATCTTGATGGCTTGATGATGACTTGAATTTACTGAGATATTAGTTGTGTCGCCTTTAACTATCTGATAAAGAAGGTTATCTGAGATGATTTTTATTGAATGCCGGCATGTGTCGGCTCTTTGGCAGCGGTGCGAAATAGGGGAAGGTTTAAATGTTGGTATGTCGGTAATTAAATCTCCTCCCAAAAATACATTAATGATTTGTTGGCCGCGACAGATTCCTAAAACCGGCATTTTATTGCGAAAGGCATAATCCATCATCAAGTATTCTATTGTGTCGCGTCTTGTGTCTAATTTTTCACAATGATTTCCTCGTTCGCCGGCGAAATAAAGTTCAGGATTTACATCTTCACCGCCGCTTAAAATAATTCCATCTACACTTTCTAATATTTTTTGAAGGCTGTCCATGTTTTGATGGTACATGTCTATGATTTCAACAGTGGAATCAGCCGTTAAAATCCATCTCGAATATTGTTCGTAAGATGAACTGCCTGAAGTTTTTGAAATAGCAATTTTAATTGTTTGTGTATCCGAAATGTCAGCGTTGGAAGGGGTTGTGCAATTTGTCGTCAAAAAAACAATGGAAAGAACTAAGAATGATTTGAGTGCATTCTTTAATACATTCATTTTTGTCCTAAATTTCATAATATCAATAATTTGCATAATTTTACTTATTAAAAAAAAATCTTATTATATCTACTTGTTTTCTATATTGGCCTCTAATTACGGATAGTTTATCTTGAGATTCATTTACCTTTCAACCTAAATAATCGGCTGTAAAATTACAAAAAAAGCTCACCCAAAATGAGCGAGCTATCCTATGTGGTTTGTTCTCGAGGTTTCTTACGGTTTGATTCCTAAATAGTACAACAATCCTTTCTTTTTGAAGACATGTTTTACCGTTTTTTCCATCGGCTTAACGTTTTTCGGCTCCTCAGATTTTTGTACTACCCTATGATGGTTTTTCTCCTCAATCTGTTGTTGCACAATCACATTCGGATCCGGAATAATCAACTCTTCTAAGTTGTAGAGTGTGTAATCTTCTATATTGAAAGGTCTGAAATAGTTTGGATTAGGTTGCTCTTTTTCCATCAAATACTCAACGGCGTCGCATTGATAAGGCATTCTTAGGTTGAAATTATAATTATGGGTGCTTACCGTATTTGATTCAAGAGGAGTGAGTAATTCATTACAAGGATCGGCTTTTTTTGCAGAAATAGTTTCTTCCGTTTGGCGATAGTTAGGCGCATTAATTGAATCATTATTTGTTGAAAAATAATGCCCAACTATGCTTAAAGTGACTAAAGTAGAGGTGAAAATTGCCGCTTTGAAACCAAAAGAATTGAAAAAACCGCCAGATGAGCTACCTCCCACAGGAGCTTTTTCAGCTAACATTTTTTCCATCTCTTGCCAATACTCCGACTTGAAATCGTAGTTTATTTCAGAGAGTTTATTTTTAAATAATTGGTCGATATTAAATTTCATAAATACAATTGTTTCTAATTTAATTTATCAAGCATTTCCTTCAATAACCGTCTGGCGTTCAATACATGCCAATGGGAAGTTCCTTCGCTGATGCCAAGCATTTCTGCTATTTCCTTGTGTTTGTACCCCTCAATAACGTAGAGGTTGAAAACAGTGCGAGTTGCATCAGGGAGTTTTTGAACTAAAAGAAGAATATCTTCTGCGGTGATGCTAACATCTGCATCATTCGTATAAAATATATCTTCGTGATAGGCATCCAAATGTTCAATACTTACATTGTTTGTTGGACGTAGTTTTAAAAAATCCAACGCAGTATTGACAACTGTTCGCTTCATCCAGCCTTCAAAAGAACCTTTTCCCGAGTAGTGGTCAATTTTAGTAAAAATTTTCAGAAATGAAGTATTTACAACTTCTTTTGCATCATCCCAATCTTTACAATATCGCATCCCGATACTCATCATCAAACCAAAATAACGTTCATAAACAAGTCGCTGACTGTCACGATTGCTCTGCTTCAGCCCTTTAATTAACTTGTTAAGTTCCGTTTCTTTTGACAATTTCATTGAACTGCTCCCCTTTAAGACGATACTTTAATTTAATTGCTTTGGTGTTAATAATAAATCAAAAAATATATATAACTTGTTGATATTGCGAGGTGTATAACATTAAATCCGTTTTAGGAAAAAAAATTTAACATTATTCCTTGCAATAGTTATAAATTTATTTCTATCTGTTTATTCGTGTCCAAAATTATATAAAAAGCTTAGATGTGCGTATTAATTTTTTAATGTTAAGGTTGGTGTTATTATTTTATTTTTGTTAGGATTAAATGTGCAATATGAATGATGCTGTAAATCAAATGGATACCATAGTTGGTTTTTTGAAAGAGCTTGAAATAAATAATAACAAGCAGTGGTTTTTGGAGAATCAAGATAAATATATTGACGCAAAATTGGTTTTCGAACAATTTGTTAGTCGATTAGTTGACGAGATTGTAAATTTTGATTCTGAAATAATTCCCGAAAAGCCTTCGAGATATATCTTTCGCATATACAGGGATACTCGTTTTTCGAAAGATAAAGCTCCTTATAAAAATAATTTTGGAGCATTTATTTCTTCGGCTGGACGAAGTGGTGGCATGGCAGGCTACTATATTCATCTTGAAAGTGGAAAATCGATGGCTGCGGGTGGCGTCTATATGCCTCAACCTGAAATTCTTAAGGCAATTCGGACTGAAGTTTTGTTTAAACATGAGCATTTTACTAAATTGATTTCCGAGCCTCAATTTATTCAGTTTTTTGGCGGTTTAGACGATTTGACGCTTAGTCGGCCCCCAAAAGGTTTTCCTCCCGACCATCCTGCAATTCACCTTGCTAAGTATAAGAGTTATGTTTATACCCGACAGTTTGACGACTTAACTGTTGTAAGTGACCATTTCTTTGATGAAGTTGTTACTTCCTTTAAAGCAATGAAGCAATTAAATCATTTTCTTAATAATGCAATTCGACTAATTGATGAAAAATAATCGGGTCTTTCTAATTTTGTGGCTTGTTTTCTTTATTCTACTCACCTTTGCTTATCGAAATCATTTCGATAATTCCTTTCATTTTGACGATGGTCATACTATTCAGAATAATCTATATATAAGGAGTCTCCATAATATCCCTGATTTTTTTACCGAAGGGGCATACACTTTTAGTACCCTTCCGGCTAATCAGGTTTATCGTCCAATGGTTTCCACAAGTTTGGCTATCGACTTTTGGATAAGTTCAACATTCGATAAAGATCATTCCGGCTTCAACACCTTTTATTATCACCTGTCAATGTTTGTTCAATATCTTTTGATGTTGGTTTTGCTTTATCTGCTGATAGTTAAGCTATTGTCGAAGTTTGGTGATGGAAACTATCTCCGGTGGTTTGCCTTTGGAGGTACGGTTTATTTTGGCTTTCACCTGACGAATGGCGAAACACTCAATTATATCATCAGTCGAAGCGACTTGATTTCTACTTTTTTTGTAATTGCTGCTTTAGATGTTTTTTTATACTTTCCTCGCTTACGAAAAACGGGTTTGTATATCATACCTTTTGTTATAGGTTTACTTACAAAACAAACTGCTGCAGTTTTTCTTCCAATTTTAGTGGTATATTATTTTCTTTTTGAATTGGATGGTGATTTAAAATCGGCTTCTTCCAATGTTTCTCGTCGGAAAAAAATCGTGGAACTTTTAACGCATCTCTTAATTCTTACTATTGTTACCGGTGCTTTGGTTTATTTAGTGCTTCACATGCAAAGTGATTCGTATAACCCCGGTGGAAGTTCACTTTTTCTATATATGGTTACCCAAACTTTTGTGGTCTTTCATTATTTTATTTCATTTTTCTTCCCATATCATCTCAGTGCTGACACCGATTGGGGGCTGTTTGCTTCCATTTGGGATGTTCGATTCTTTATTGGCCTGGCCTTTTTATTGTCCATGGGTTTCCTTGTTTACAAGACCATACGACAAAAAGAATTACGCCCTATTGCTTTTGGAATTCTGTGGTTTTTTATTGCGCTTGCGCCTACATCGTCCATTATTCCATTGGCTGAAGTTATGAACGACCATAGAATAATGTATCCTTTTGTTGGCCTTACAATTTCATTAACGTATTCATTATATTTGCTTTATGTAAAGTATCAAACCCAAATATTGTCGTCTTTTTTATATAAAAATGGGATTGTCGGTTTGCTTGGAATAGTTTTTTTCTTCCATTTTTTTGGAATTATGCAAAGAGCTGAGGTTTGGAATAATGGTAAAACGCTTTGGTACGATGTGACGGTTAAAAGTCCAAAAAATGGCAGAGGATTAATGAATTACGGATTGCAACTTGCCGGTGAGAACAAACCTTTAGAAGCGCTGGATTATTATAAAAGAGCGCTGGAATTAATGCCTTATTACAGTTATTTGCATACAAATATTGCAATTGTTTATAACTCTTTAGATTCGATTGAAAAGGCGGAATGGCATCATAAAAAGTCTGTTGAACTTCAACCTTTGTCTCATAATGGTTACTATTATTATGGTATCTTTTTGCGCGAAAAGAAGCGCTTTGATGAAATGGAATCGAATTTTAAAAAAACTGTTGAACTTGCGCCGGATTTTATTTTTGCTCGTTACGGTCTGTTGGAGTATTATTTTAATAATAATCGTTGGAAAGAATTAATGGTTTTATTAGATGAAACTGCCTATAAATGGCCTGACGATGCTACCGTAGTTTATTATCAAGGTTTAGTGTCAAATCGAAAATCTCAATTGAAAGAGTTGAAAGTGAATGCTTTAAAGGGAAATGATGCGAAAGCCTTGATTGATCTTAGTTTGCATTACTACAATCAAGGGCAGTTTGATTCTGTTATTTATGCTTGTGCTCTGATATTGAAAACTCAGCCCGACCATCTTGGCGCTCATAATAATATTGTTGCCGCATTGAATAGTTTAGGTCGCTATAGCGATGCTTACCGCATGGGGCAAGAGGCAATTTCGAAAGGTATCCAAGATCAATTATTGGTGAATAATATCGCCTTAGCTCAAACCAGAATGGCACTATTAAACCAAATAGACGAACTAAATTCAACCACTGATTTAATAAATCTGAGCCTGAGCTTTTATAATCAGAAAATGTATAAAGAGTGCATCTTGGCTTGTGAAAAGGTGATTGTTTTAGACCCAAATAACAGTCTGGCGTACAATAATATATGTTCGGCTTATAATGCTTTGGAGGATTGGGAAAATGCTGTGAAAGCAGGTGAAAAAGCTCTGGAAATTAATCCTGATTATGAGTTAGCCAAGAATAACCTTGCTTGGGCACGTAAAAACCTTAAGGACTAGTGGGGCTTTACGCTGAATTATTTACATAAAATACTAAACCACAAATAGATGAATGAAATAAACGACTTGGTGAAAAGTTTTGAGAAGTGTGCAAACCAGGAAATCGCAGAAGGGATGTCGGCATATATGAGAAATTTGTTTCCTTTTCTTGGTTTAAAATCGGATTTACGAAAAGAGAAACAAAAGTTTTTTATCAACTTTATGTCGCAACAATCTATAGATGAAATAGTTGAGTCGTGTCGTCTTTTGTGGGAAATGCCTCATAGAGAGTATCAATATGTTGCTTGTGAACTATTAGTGAAAAATAAATCGAAAATTCGCAAATCCGATTTGGCTTTTTTGGAGGAAAAGGTTTGTGATAAATCATGGTGGGATTCTGTGGACTCAATCGCTCCCAATCTATTTGGGTTTTATTTTCAGAAGTATCCTGAAATGTTAAAGCCGACAATACAAAAATGGATTGACGGGGATAATATTTGGTTGCAACGGTCAGCTATTCTTTACCAACTCAAATACAAGCAATTGACTGATAAAGAGTTTCTTGGGTGGATAGTTACTCAATTTGATGGTTCAAAAGAGTTTTTTATCAATAAAGCTATTGGTTGGGCTCTACGGGAGTATTCCAAAACAAACCCCGAATGGGTAAGTGATTTTGTAGCTAAGCACCGCCTGTCTAATTTGTCTCAAAAAGAGGCCTTAAAAGTAATAAACAAAAAAAATCAAAAATGAAAGAAATCAAAAAGTATTCTTGGTGGCCACTTTTTTTCACCAATTTTTTTAGTGTTTTCAATGATAATCTCATCAAGTGGTTGGTGATTTTTGTTGGTGTTACTTGGATGCCAAAGCAGGAATCTCTGGTAATTGCTATTGCATCTGCATGTTTGGTTTTTCCTTTTATTTTATTTTCACCATCTGCAGGTCGCTTTTCAAAGATATATCAGAAACAAAAGATAATGGTTGTTGGAAAGGCTGCCGAAATACCGATTATGTTAGTGGCTATAGCTGGATTTTATTTCCAAAATATATACATAGTAATGGTAGCTGTTTTATTGATGGGTACGCAGAGTTCGTTATTTTCTCCGGCAAAATATGGATTGATTCGCGATATAAAAGGTGTTGAAGGAATACCCTTTGGCACGGGGGCTATGGAAATGCTAACTTTTGCCGGTGTCCTCTTAGGTACCGTCCTTGCAGGAATTATGGCCGATAATTTTGTGTTGTCTATCTTGGCTTTTGTTCTGCTTTTTGTTGCTCTAATTGGTTTTATCACAGCAAAACAAATTAAAGCCAATGAATCCAAGGTGTTAGAGCAAACAAGCAATCACTGGTTTTTTCCTGTTTTTATTTACAAACAATTTCGTATTGCTAATCTTCATCCCGGTGTCAACTACGCGGTTTTTGGACTTTCCATGTTTTGGCATATCGGTGCAATGATACAGATGAATTTGGCGATTCATGGAAGTAATGTGCTGCAAGTCAGTAAGTCAGAAGTTGGTTATCTTATGGCTATAGCTGCCATTGGTATTGCCTCAGGTGCAATTCTAACGGGTTATCTCTCCGGAAAAAAAGTGCATTTAGGTTACGTTGTGATTGGAAGTATTGGTTTAAGTCTTATGGTTTTTGCCATCACCTTTTTTAACCCAAGTTATTATCTTTTTGCGGTTATGATTTTCCTCACAGCATTTTTTGCAGGTTTCTATAAGGTGCCACTAAATGCCTATTTGCAGAGTAAAGTTAAGGGGCGAAAACTTGGGGATATTCTGGCTTATGAAAATATTATGGAATTCACGTTTATTCTGCTTGCTTCACTGGCCTTCGGAATTATCACCAAAGTTACCGGCGATAATAGTATCTGGGTATTTATTTTTATTGCAATCGCATCGCTCTTTGTGGGTATTTTTTATTTGGTTTTTGTACCCGGAGTAAGACAGGATTTTTTAAACATTCTTAAAGGAAATTTAGATAGAGAGGATGAGGGGAAAGCGAAATCAAACGCTAGGAAAAATGTTTTGGATTAAGCTTGCTGAATTTTTTGGTCCTAAATAGAAAGTGCTGAATTACAATGTTTTTCTGATAGATTTTTGTAACTCTATGCTGTTTGATTTTATTTCTTTTCTTAAAGGATCGGCGAAGGTTTAGATAGAAATGAATATGTGCTTTTACAACTGCAATCGAATCTTTCCAATGACCTTCAAGCAGAAATTTGAGCCCGGCAATTCCATCCCAAAACAATCTGAAAAAGAAAACTAAATAGAAGTCTTTTTTTGGAAGATTTTTATAAAGTAGGTAAAAATTATTTCGGAAATTTAAGTAAGTCTTGCGTGGCGAATTCTTAGGCAAAGTGCCGCCGCCAACATGAAAAACTACCGATGCAGGATGTACCATAATTTTATAACCTTGATTTTTTAATCGCCAACACAAATCGATTTCTTCCATGTGGGCAAAAAAATCTTCATCTATGCCGCCAACCTGCCAAAAAGCATCTGATCTGACAAACATAGCTGCACCCGAAGCCCAGAAAACTTCTTCGACATTTTCGTATTGTCCTAAATCCTTTTCAAGAGAATTAAAAATTCGACCGCGGCAAAAAGGGTATCCCCATTTGTCGATGAATCCACCAGAAGCACCTGCATATTCAAACTCATCTTGCTGATGATATGCTCGAAGTTTTGGCTGACATGCTGCTATTGACGCATCGCTTTCCATGAGAGCAATCACCGGTTCAATCCATCCTTGTGTAACTTCAATGTCGGAGTTGAGCAAAACGTAATAGTCTGTTTTAATTTGTTTTAGGGCATCATTATATCCTTTGGCATATCCACCATTCGACTCATTGATGATTAATTCGACTTGTGGAAATTTTTCCTTTAAAAAATCAACCGAATTGTCGCTTGAGTCGTTATCCGCAACCACAATTCGTGCATTGCCTGAACGTTCAATGACGGATGGTAAAAATTTCTCTAAAAACTTTTGTCCATTCCAATTTAAAATTACTACGGCTACAGTTGATTGTTTGGAAAAACTATTCATGTTTGAATTCAATCTCATTTATCGGCAAAGATATACAAATATGGATATGTTGACCTGCCATATTATGAGGAGGGTGTTTTTTGACTTAAATATGTCTTACCGAGGTTCGTTATACCATTCATTATACCTTGATCCCCAGTCGTTTTGCTCTTCATCGGTGTCGTCAATGGAGTCGTAGCCGGTGTCGCGCATACGCAAATGATAACGCCATTGCAGGTTGTTAGGTTCACCGATTGCATCAGAATGAAGGAGCACAAATGTGTTTGATGCTAAATCGCTGTTGTAAAAAATAAAACGCCGGTTTCGCTGGTTTTTAAGATTGTAGTAATGCCATATTTCATACGGATAAGCTGCGGGCTCATTATAATTTTGGGTTATGGTATTTGGTGCGCCATATTGAAGATAAACCCTGCCACGATCAGTTTCAAACCCATGTTGGATACGGGTTTTATAGTTTTTTTCAGCAATGGATACCTCATTCATATATGCTCTAAAAGGGGCTTCAGGGGTGGTAAGATCGCGCTGTTCCCAAAAATGTAAAAGATATTGTTGCATGATGTATAAATCTCCCGAATTAATAATGTTTTTTACAAATTCTTTTTCATTATCTGAGCTGATCGGATTCATGGATCTTAGAATCAATGCTAAACTGTCCTTATTTTTATAGCGTTCAGCAAAACTATTACTGACATTTACAGATGCTACTTCCGTAACTTCCATCTTAACATTCACGTTTTCTCTGTGGAAAAAATAATATTGGGTGGTGAGCAACTGGTTTAAACTATCTCGCGCTTCAATTACAAAATCAAAATTCCCGGAAGCTAATTTGCTAATATCAAAGCTGTTGAGTAGAATGTTCACCTCGGAGGCTTTCATTCTTTTGTAGGATTTATAATTTGTCAATAGTCTATTGCTTTCATGATTTTTTAGGTAGTAAATCAGTAAATAGGATTGATTCTTTTTGATTTGACTTCCAGGATAAATTTCAGCGTAAAAATTGAACTTATTTACATTGGTTGGAAAAAAGTTGAAAACTGACGGCGTTAAATCATATCCTGATTTGCTGAGCTTATTTGGTGTTTTGGTGGGCGAAATGTTTTCAACGGCCATCACAGAGGATATAATTGTAGAGTCGGCTGGGAAATGAACATCAATAAGCGCTCCTGTTTCGATGGGCTTAAGCGTGTCGTTCAAGTCATTGAGAATAACCTGCAACTTAAGTTTTCCTTCCACAGCTTCCATACGCTGCAAGTAGGTAAGATTTTTTTTAAAGGCCAAACTGTCATCTTCAATCTGGTGATTCAATATTTCTTTTGATACGCTTATTAAAGAAGTGTCTTTCCACAGCGCAAGTGTAATCTCAATATTGCTTTTTTTCATGCCTTCTATGGTCTGCCAAGCGATGCTTCTTCCTGCAAATGTAAAATATGCTTCAATATATGGTCCTTTTCCTGGAATTTTATAAGTGCCATGCGAAAAGTATGCTTCAAGTCCTTGTCCTTTAGTGTTTGTTGCGAAACTAATCAAAGCAAATGTAAAAAGTAATAACCTTAATATATAGCCTGATTTTATTGGAGTTGTTATCATTGAATTTTAGTTTGTGAATGAAGATGCAAATATACAATCAAAACATTGTTATTTAGTCAAAAACAGTATTTGGTATTTTGTGTAAAGCTACTGGCAAGTTAATTTTTTCGTAATGACCTAAATTTAAGGTTTCTTTTAAGGTAAAATGAGCGCAACTATTTAACTATTAATTTGTCTTTTTAAAGTTTTGTTAAGATTTTGACTTTATTTGGTTCATTTATAAAATCATCAATGGGGCGCTTTTGATTTAGTTTTTAAATTTCTTTTTGTGAAAATAATCCACGTTTTTAGGCAAAATGACCTTCAATATCAAAAGTTTAGAACATTTGTTTTCTTTCCTGTTCAGCAAAATCATTTCAAGACAATAAGGCTCATTTAAATTATTCATTAAATTTTTGTAACATTTTCATGTAAAGTAGTTATAAAAATAGTTACAAACCTTAATTTTCAGATTTGTCAGGCTTAATAGTGTTTAGTATTTTTGGATTTGAAAAAATATCTATATTAGCAGCCGCGTTTAAAGGTGTACACAGGCACTGATTTTCATCTGAAAAGGCAATGGGAATGTACAGGTGTTTTATTAAAATTGTAGCTTTATATTATCGGTCAATAGATGAAATAGTGCATTGAAATTTAAATAATTAGATATGAGAATTTTAAAATTTTTACTTGTTTTAGGTTTGTTAGCGGTTCTTCCGGCAGGCTATGTAAATGCTCAACGAAATTTTACACAGGAAGCAGATATTGCCTTCAAATTTGAGAAGTATTTCGAAGCAATTCCTCTTTATCGGAAGGCCTATGGAAAAGTAAGTAATAAGATTGAGAAAAAAAGGATTTTATTTCAAATTGGTGAGTGCTACCGTTTAACTAAAGAGCCACGAAAGGCTGAAGCACAATATTTACGAGCCGAAAAGGCCAAATATGCCGACCCAATTCTCTATCTTCGTTTGGCTGATGTGCAGCGTGAACAAGGCAAATATCGTGAGGCATTGGAAAACTATAAGGAGTATATCAAAAAAATGCCCGATGACCCTCGAGGCACTTTAGGACTAAAATCCTGCGAGTTAGTCATGTCTAAAGAGAAAGAGCCTTCTCGATATCAGGTCGAAAATGTTAAGAAGCTGAATACCAGAAATGACGATTTTTCTCCCGTCTATGCCGATAAGAAATATACTTCATTAGTATTTACTTCTACTCGCAAAGAGGGTGGCAACAAAATTGACCCAAATACAGGACAACCTTTTTCATCCATTTTTGTTACACAACAAGATCAGCGTGGTAACTGGAGTACGCCAATTCTCATTGATGAAAATGACATTATCAATTCTAATGGTAATAATGGTTCCGCTAATTTCAACCGTAAGTTTAACACCTTATATTTCACTCGGTGCGCCTACGAAAAGAAGAAAATTTTAGGATGTCAGGTTTATGAATCTTCCAAAAAGGGTAAGCTATGGGACGAGCCTGTGGCTTTGCCAATTGCTGAAGATTCCATTGCTGTTGGGCATCCGGCTGTTTATCAAAACGAAAAGGAGATTATCTTCTCGTCAGACTTACCCAATGGATACGGTGGAAAAGATTTGTGGATTGCTAAACGTAGAAAGAAATCTGCTCCTTTTGGAAAACCAATGAATCTCGGATCAAAAATTAATACTCGTGGCGACGAAATGTTCCCAACTCTTCGCGAAATGGATGATGGACGTGTGTTTTTATACTATTCATCCGATGGTTTGGGTGGTTTAGGCAGCTTGGATATTTTTCGCTCGGAATACGTTGAAGGTGAGTGGACTGAGCCTCAAAATTTAGATGCTCCTCTAAATAGTGCAGGTATGGATTTCGGCATGATTTTTTCCGAATCGCGCACTTTAGTTAAAATCAATCCTCAAACCCGTCAAAAAATCAATTGCGAAGAAATGGGATTCCTTACATCCGACCGTGCCGGTGGACGTGGTAAAACCGACATTTGGGAATTTTGGCTTCCTGAAATTGTGTTCACTCTTGCAGGTACCATTCGCGATAACCAAACCCTCCAATTATTAAAAGATGCTAAGGTCGTATTAAAAGGATCCGATGGCTCCAATATTCAAACAACTACCGATCAGAGAGGTTATTATTATTTCAACAGGAATCAGATTAATAAAAATACTACTTACGATTTAGTGGTTTCTCA
>JAFGWF010000093.1 GCA_016937295.1 Bacteroidales bacterium | reverse complement strand
GAACTTGTTTTGCTCAACCAGTTCTTTCACAATATATTTTTGAAAGCCTTTTTCTGTGGTGTCGGTAAATTTATTCATCGTCATTTTCTTGTTTTAGGCTGTCAGGGCTTTTACTTAATTTCTTGTCTTCGCTCTTTAGTCGGCGTTCCAGTTTCTTGATATCTTCCTCAGCCGGGAGGTTTTCGGGAACAATTCCTCGTTGCTGCAACAGTTTTCTTACGCCTATATTATTGGTTATATGCTCATTAGCGAGCTGCGCTTCGGTGTTTAGACCTTTGTCTTTGGTGTTGTGTATGGTAATTTCGGTTGCAAAATCTTTTGCCTTAATGGTTATGGTGGGCAAAAAGTCGGCAAGCGGGCGGCTGTCGGGAACTCTAAGTTTTATCTTCATTTCTTTGGTAGATCGGCCTCCAAAAAGCGCTTCATCGCCTTTGCTGCGGATTATGGCAAAACTTCTATCGTTTCCGGTGCGCTCGAATATTAAACCCGAAAGTTGTTTTTCGGTATCGGTTAGTTTTTGTCGTGCTTTCAGTCGTTCCCATTCGAGCAGTCGTTTTTCGATAATTTCGTATTTACGCGTTTGCACTGCGAAATAGTTTTGTGCAAAAGCAATTTGTTCTTTCTGCGGGTCGCCGTTTTGGGCTATCAGGTAACAGGCAAAGCGGGTAAGCATGATGTCGTCAATTTCGCGTTGACTGCCCGAACCCAATTGAACCATTTTGTTGACATCAACAAAATGGTCGGTTATCAGGTTGCCCGACACTTCGCACGATGTTTTTGCTTTGCTCACTGCGTTTAAGAAATTTCGCCACTCGGCATATCCCAAAAGATGCTGCAAGTCGCGTGCAAACCAAAATTCTATGCCGTTTTCGGTTTGTTGGGCGTGGCCTTCAAAATTTTCGGTGTTCGATTTGATTATTTCTCTTTTCATCATTTACAAATTCTAAATGTGGGTTATGCGATTTATTGGCGAACAGGATAGGCAGTTTCGGGCTCTGCCACCATTCCCAATGCTATATTTTGCCCCAAATAGGCATTTGCCTTTTCCGGCACTTTCAACTGCCCCGTTACAATTTGGGTGATTAAACTTTCCTGATATTCTTTGGCTTTTTCGATTTCTGTTTGTGCTTTTAAAATAGCCTTATCAATTATTTCTGTTTCCGAACGAGCCGATTTAATAATAAGCTCTTGTTCATTTATTTCTGGTAGTAATAAAAAGAATCCTTTTAAATGAGTCGGGCCGTAATGTTGAATTGTACTACCTGCTTTAAGTAATTCAACTTGTTGTTGGTAAATTTTGCTCTTAATATATATTTTTAAATATTCCTTTAACAATCTGCGCCCATTAACACGAGGAGTAAGTCTAATAATACCAGTATATGGTATTGCTCCTTCAGCTTCTTTACCTACTGTGCAAACAATATCAGTAGATGCAGAACAGCTAATAATTATATCTCCCTCAAATAATTTAAAGTGATACCATTTCGTTTTAACTTTCTGAGGTTCTAAATAATTGCAACCTTCTAAATCAGCAATTTCATTTTTCATTCCTGAAATACGAAGTAACGGTACACCGTCATTCTTGAAGTCAAATGCCATAATTCCAGGCCCTTCTTGAATTATAACTTCCCAACCAAAATGCCTAATTTTCCAATCTTTTGGTATCTCGCCAAGCCAAGAGACACCTGATTCTTTATATTGATGGTTTTTGTTTATTCCAAACTTGATAATTTTATAAATTACCGAATCCTTTTCCTCTTCCAACAACTCAATCAAACGTTCTTTTTTAGCAATAAACCCCTGGATTTGTTGGGTTTTACGGTCGAGGTAGGCAACAATGGCGTTTTGGGTTTCGAGGGGCGGCACTATGCTGTACATGCGTTTGAAATCGACATAACGCAAACTCAACTGGTCATCAACAATGCCATAAGAGAAACGCTTGCTATAATTTGTATAAAACCCAGTACGAAACATGTAATGGAAAAACCTTTGATTTATTTCCATTCTTGGTTTTAAGACTACATAAGCAGGGCTTGTAATTCCTTGGTATTCGCTGTAACCCAAAGCTCCTTGCCACATTCTCATGCGGTTGTAAGCAATGTCGCCAACCTTAATCAGTTTGTATTTGCTTTTATCTTCGTTGCTACTATCTTTTTTAATATCAATTTCGCTTTGCCTTATTACGCCTTTCCCTATTGTAACTGAAAGAAGTTCTTCGTTATCAAAACCCCGTTCAATCCGTTCTCGAAAAATGGCAATATTAGGCAACAATTGCCAGCCTTCGGGCAATTGCGAAACGTAGTCGTAGTTTACGGGTTGGTATTTTGTGTATGGTTTTAATCTGCTCATGGTCTTAATATTCTTTTTATTTCATTGGGTATCTCGTTTGTATTTAACGGTAAATGATAACCATGAAAAAGATTTTCGGGCTCGTTCTCGCTCCAGAAAACAATATACCTGCTGTGCTGCGGATCGTAATTATACAATTTGTCGGTATTATCACCAATTGCAGTATTTAGCAATTGTTGAGCTTCTTGTCCCGAACACATTAAAGGGCTGGCTCCCGGCCAGTTTCCTCTACCGTTTTCGCCATGCTTGGGTATTACATGAAAATTACGCGGCGGAATTCGGTTTTTGGCAAACCATACCTTTAAATCGGCCGTATTGCCTACATAGTCTATTTGTATATGTGCACGTCCTGAGATTGTTATTCGAACAGGTGAATTCCCGATATTTAATGCTTCGTTGTTCAATAGCACATAGTTGTCGTTTGGTTCGTTTTGCTTGTGTTGGGCAATTTCGGGTATGGTATGGTTTTCAATTGCTTGGTTGAATATTTTATAGGTTCTGGTGTTTTGCTGTTTAGGGGATTTACGCCAATTTTGCCAGGATGCAATTTTTGTTTGCAGTTTTCTTTTTACCGATGGATATAAATCTTCTAAAGTATCGAAATGTTCAAAAAAATTGGCCACATTTTCGTTGTCGAAATAGCCCTGATAGTTTTCGAATCCGATAGCATCAATTTCCTTTGCCTTTTTGCTAATAAACCTACTATAAGCCTCCTGAGATTGTATCATCTCGGTTGACAACATCCACCGATTAGCAGGATTGGTTTCAGGTAGTACTAAATATGCATTTACTTTATTCATCATCGTCAACCATGTCAGTTAGTATGTCCAAATCCTTGTCCATCCGGTCGAAAAAGCCTTTTGGCGGTTTTCTTATTTTCCCACCTTTTAGCACCTCTAATTGGGTTGTGGTAGTTTGGTGCATTTCTTTGTTGCGTGCAAAATGATATACTTTCACATTGCTATGAGGAATAAGCCCTTTTTTTACTGCGACAAGCATCCCATTAATGACGTGGTCACTATGGGTTTCAATAATAAACTGAACACCGGTATTTGCAGCTTTGCTTATTAATTTCATCAAGTTAGCAATGCCTTCCGGATGAAGATGTGCTTCGGGATTTTCAACAATTACCAGACTGTCTTTGGCGGAATGCAATGCGGCAACCACGATGGGCAGCACATAGGAAACGCCAAACCCCACATTATAAGCTTTGAATTTTTCAGTAGGTGTTTTTCCTGAACCTCTGTTGAAACTATAATCAATTTTGTAGGATGTTTGACCTGAGCTAATATGGATATCAATTTCCGGACTTATTTCTTTAAGCCATTGCGAGGTCTGAAATTTTAGGTCAATAAATTCATCCTCGGGATTCTTTTTTAACGAATCATCAACAATGGATTCTTCCCCAAAGTAATCGAGATAATGTGCTACCAGTTCGCTACGTCCTTCAATAAGGGACATTTGATTAAATAACTCTACCGTTGACGTATCTTTTTCGTAACTTTGTAAAGGTCCGTTCCGAAAAGCGCTGATGTATTGAAAATGATTATTGAATAAGCTAAAATCAATATTGAAGTTATTGGAAACACTCAATTCTTTTTTAGCATAGGTTTTTTCAAAATTATTTCGATCAACCAAATACGTTCCGAAAAACCCTTTGTTTTGATTATCAGTTTTAACTAAAATAGAAAACTCATCATTTTCTGCCGATTGATACAAGGCATCTTTGGTAGTACCCATGCTGCACAAGTTGCCTTTTAGTTCCAGCCCTTGTTCCAACATGTTTTTTTGATGGGTTTGACGCAAAAGCAAAAGTGCCTGAATAACCGATGATTTGCCCATACCGTTCATACCGGTAAATATGTTCAGGTTAGATAGATTCAGTTTGGTTTCGGCATGCGATTTAAAATTTTGTATATCTATGTTTGTTATCATCTCTCAACAATGGTTTTTTAGGTGAATAATTCAATTAATTTCTTTACTCTTTCAAAACGGGTTTTCACATTCGATTTTTGTCCAGTTGCTGTGGTAATTGCATTATGAAAATCCTTGTCATTATTAAACATTTCAATGAGTCCCTCACTGAATTTTTCTTTATTCTTTAAAAGTTCCTCTTTCCCCTCCTCAGGCAATAGTGCAATATTTACAGCAATGGTGTCGTAAACTGCTTTTGATATTGGTTTTCTTTTTTCACCTAATTGGTATCTTTTTCTGAAAGCATCGTTGCCGAAAATTTGATATGACAAAATCATTGTTTTTTTAAAATTAGCCTCGATTTCATTAAGTTCAACATTTGTCTTCTCAGCCAATAATCCCATCGCATCGTTTAGGAAAGAGTCTAATTCGCCGTAATAATTTTCTTCGTAGCCTAAAAGATAAAATGCGATAAAACGGTTTACAAAATCTCTGTCGGCCTGTCGATGTGTTTTTACCGAGTAATCGGTTGCTTTTTTAAACTCATCAAGCTCAGCTAATTTTTTTACAAATTTTGCAGGAATTCCCTGGTTAAGCGCATGTCTTATTTCCTGAGGTGTAAGTATTAAGCCACCTGTATTAACTCGTTTAAATATCAAAAACTTAACTTCTTTTGGTGTTGTTTTTTCAATCACGTAAAGATTAATCTTAAATCCACTTATTTTTCGTTTATCTTCCCTTGATAATTCATTGTATTTTTTATTTTCGTAAGCATGCAAAAATTCCAAACCTTCTAAAGCAAAACTATTTTCATTAACAATAAATTCCTGAAAAGTTGAAAGGCGCTGCAAACCATCTACCACAGCCCATTTGTAACTTTTGTTTTCTCTTATATCATCGTCTTTATATTCGCTAAAATAAAAAGAAGGCAAGGGCAAGCCAAGCAACAGAGATTCTATTAACTGACTTTTTTGTTGGCGGCTCCATAAATCTCCTTCTCTCTGAAAATCAGGCATCAAATCAATTTCTTTATATTGCAGCATTTCAATGATGCTCCCTAAATTTACATTTTGAGGATTTACTTTTATTTTACCAGGATCGTATGGTTTTGTAATTTTACTTTCACCTAAATCCTCTTTTTCAACTGAATTATCAAAATCAATAGTATTGTCTAATTCTTCATTCTTCATTTTTCCTTTGTTATTAGTCGTTCACAATTTCATTTAAAATACCATCGGTTTCTTTTTCAAGTTGCAGAATTTCGGCAGTAATTTCCTCAATACTGCGGGGCGGTACATAATTATAAAAATATCGGGTAAAAGATATTTCGTAGCCTTTCACGGTTTTGCTGTGGTCAATCCAGGCGTCGGGCACATGTTGCAATACTTCACGCTCGAAATAGATTTCAATATCTTCGTCCAACGGCACGTTTTCGGTATCACGCAAATCGCTGTCAGGTTCGTATTCAACTAAACCGTTCCCTGAGCTTGTCGAACGGGCGGTTTTCTTAATAACTGGTTCGGCATCCTCGTTTTTCCAGATAATGGCGTTCAGTATTGCCTTTTGTGCCTTGTTATCGAGTTTTAGTTTATTGTCTTTTATTGCATCGGAAAACAAAACCGAGAAAGTATTAAAATCGTCGAATTGTTCACTGCCAATGGCATTCATTAGTTTGGAGGCTTCGTTCATTTGCTCTAACTGTGCTTTCCAAAATTCCTGACTTAGCAAATTCTTTTTGTCTTTTCCCGAAAGTTTAATTTCATGTTTGACAAGGTGTTTCTCAATTTCGGGTTTAAGGTCTTTCAGTTTGGTATAAATATCTTCGCCAAATTTGGTGTAAGCCCATTTCATTTCCTCCGCTATATTTTTATCAAAACGCAAGGTTTCAACTGCTTCTTTGGTAAACATTGCTGATAAACGAAGCGGACGCTCAACAGTTATTTTGTTGTAACCAAAGTATTCGTTGGGATAGATTTTTGAAATGCCCGATTCTTTAAAATCGAGGTAAAGCTGCGTAATTTGGTCGATGTGTTCGGCTTTCATTTCACAGTTTTTATCACCCAGGTTTTTACGAAGTTTTACATACAATTCAAGTGCGTTGATTAATTGTACCTTGCCTTTTCGATGTGCCGGTTTACGGTTGTTTACAATCCACACGTAAGTTGGAATGCCGGTGTTGTAAAAGATGTTTTTGGGCAAAGCAATAATGCAGTCTAACCAATCATTTTCGATAAGGTGTCTTCGGATCTCGCTTTCGCCACCGCCGGCATCGCCTGTAAACAAAGCCGAACCGTTGTGCACTGTGGCTATTCGGCTGCCCAATTCAGTATTGTGTTTCATTTTGCTCACCATGTTCATCAGGAACAATAACTGTCCGTCTGAAATCGTTGGCAAACCCACTTGGAAACGAGGGTCTTTTATGTTTTCGCTGTTTTCTCCACTTCCTTTTTTGCCTCGATTGTCCACAATGGCGTTTTCGTCCAGCTTCCAAGTTTTCCCATAAGGCGGATTGGAAAGCATAAAATCGAAATGCAGATTCGGGAAACCATCTTTCGAGAGCGTTGAGCCAAAAGCAATATTTTCGGGTTTATCGCCTTTTATAAGCATGTCGGAAGTACAAATTGCGTAAGTTTCGGGATTAACCTCTTGACCGTAAAGATTAAAACCACCTTTCCGACCTGTTACTGCTTCTGCAAACTGTTCAGCCTCGGTAAGCATTCCACCGCT
>JAFGWF010000092.1 GCA_016937295.1 Bacteroidales bacterium | reverse complement strand
TTACAACCCCTTACGGCGAAGCCACTTTACAACCCCTTACGGCGAAGCCACTTTACAACCCTTTACGGCGAAGCCACTTTACAACCCCTTACGGCGCAGCCACTTTACAACCCCTTACGGCGAAGCCACTTTACAACCCTTTACGGCGAAGCCACTTTACCAACCTTTCCGGCGAAGCCACTTTACAACCCTTTACGGCGAAGCCACTTTACAATCCATTCCGGCAAAGCCACTTTACCACACCTTCCGGCGAAGCCACTTTACAATCCTTTACGGCGAAGCCACTTTACAACCCTTTACGGCGAAGCCACTTTACAACCCTTACTTCACAGAATCCGGATCGACATAAACATTACGCTTGGGACTGCGGCCAAAGACGGAAAAATGCAGATAACGCTGTGGGTTTAGTTTGATGTCTTCAACCAACTTGTTGAGTTCGTGTGAGGCGGCTTCCAACTCGTGATAGAGTGTGTCGTTATTTACAAGCATTCCAAGGCTGCCTTCTCCCCTATTGATTTTGTCGGAAATGGACTGAAAATCAGACAAAGCTTTTTCGGCGGCATAGATGGTTTTGCGTAAATCAATTTTTGCTAAACTGTCGCTGAAATTGGAAAAATTGGCAATCGCCCGATTGATTTGCTCGTTATTATTCTTGAGGTTGGAAGTAATCGAATGAACATTTTCCAAAATTCTACTGATAACTCCTTTTTGAGTGGTGAGAACGGTATCTAAAGTAAAGGAAGAATGTTCGATATTATTGATAGTTTTTTGAATGCTAGCAAATGAATTAGCTAATGATCGTTGTGTTTCTTCATTAAAAACATACTTAATCGACTCAAGCACAGTATCTAAAGTGGCTAACATATTCTCGGTCTTGGCTTTCAGAGGCAGAATTTGCATAGAAACCTCTTCTTGAATGGTGGTTGCAATGGCCGAGTTGAGAGTGTCGCCGTCTTCGGCAAAATCCGGATTATTGCTAAAAAGTATGGAAATAGTGTTCACACCAAGAAAATCGGATTCAATTTTGGCTACGGAATTTTTGGGAATCCGGACGGTTTTATCCACTTGAATTTCCACTAAAACGCGATTTGATCCGTCAGATTGTAGAAGGTCTAAGCCGCTCACTAAGCCGATTTTGAACCCATTTAAATAAACGGAATTTGATTCGGAAAGGCCGGCAATTTTATCATAAATAATATAGTAGTTATAAGTCCGGTCTAATAAATCCTTTCCTCTCAGAAAATTATATCCAAAATAGGCACTCACAATGGTAAAAGTGGCCACAAAACCGAGGTAAAATTCTTTTCTAATCTTCATAAGGATGATTTAGTGCACAAAGATAAAAGATAATCATTGGTTGTCAGGGATTATTTTTCTTTTTTTCTTCAATCAACTTAACGGCCTCTTGCGGTGTGATGCGTTTTCCGTTGACAAATGCTACCACAAAGGCATCGGAAAAGCCCTTACTTCTGACAATTTTCAAATGAGAAACAGCATCATCAATAGTATCATATTTTCCACTCACATATTTATAAAGTCCTGACTGATAGTAGCTCCAAACGTCCTGAAGGCTCTGAAATGATGAAGCAGAAGCCGGCTTTTTCTCCGAAGAGCTCGTAAACTGAACTCCAAATACAATTTCATCCTCCACTAAAGCAGCCGTTTTTATCGTGTCGGCATCCGCTTGTTTTGCCTGAACCGACTCTTGCTTGGCATCTTCCTTTTTATTCTCAACATCAACAGACTTTAAATCAGACTGTTCTGCTTTTCCATCTGAACCTTCCATTTCAGTTTTATATTGCTTAAATGCCCGATAAATCGCCGATGCAAGATAGTCTTGACCCTGAGTTGATTTCAAAAATTTTTCTTCTTCAGGATTAGAAACGAAGCCCAATTCTATCAAAACGCTTGGCATGGTAGTTTTCCAAAGCACCAGAAATCCGGCTTCTTTCACTCCCCTATCATTTCGCCCGACTCGGGTTTTAAACTCATTTTCGATTTTGGTGGCAAAGTCGATACTTTGGTCACGAAAAGCCGATTGAAAGAGCGAAAATATGATATACGATTCGGGGGAATTAGGATTAAAATTGTCGTAAGCATCGCCGGAATTCGATTCTAAAAGTATTGCAGAATTTTCTTTTTTGGCTACTTCCAAGTTCGCCTGGCTTTTGTGCAAACCCATGACCCAAGTTTCGGTACCATTGGGTTTTGAGCTTTCAGTTGCGTTGCAGTGGATGGAAATAAACAAATCGGCGTTGGCTTTATTGGCAATTTCGGCTCGCTTATATAGCTCCACAAAAACATCCGTATCACGAGTATAAATCACCTTCACGTCTTTATAATTTGTTTTGATATAGTTGCCCAATTTAAGAGCAACACTCAACGCAATATCCTTTTCCTTAGAACTTTTGCCGACAGCACCAGGGTCGTTACCGCCATGTCCGGCATCAATCACAACTACCTTTATTTTGTATGGATCTTGAGAATACACTTTGGTATTCCATAAAAAAACGGCAAGCCATAAAACAAAAACGAAAATTAAGCGTTTCACGATGGTAAAGTTTTAGTTATTTTACAAATTGTTTTCAGGCATAAGGTTAATCAGTTATCTCATTGTTAATGATAGCATTAGGCCTTCAACAAAATTAAACCTTTAGATTTGTTAATATCAAACAGGCTGTCGAATTTGTTAACGGTTTTATCAACAAAATTATTGCGTCTTTTTATCCTATTGGTAATTTTGACATTTACCGTACCCAATCTATTTGCCCAAAGTTTAAAAACGGACAGCCTAACATCCGATTCAATTATTCCAAAAAAACCCCAAAATTTTATCCTTGAATCAAGAATTATCAGAACCGCAAAAGACTCTGTTAAAATAAATTACAAAACTCAAAAGGCTTATTTATTTGGGAATGCTAAGGTAGAATACGAGAACATCACCTTAGAAGCAGCTTACATCGAAATTGATTTTGTGAACAATACCGTATATGCCACGGGAATGCCCGACAGCAGCGGCAAAATGATTGGAGAACCTGTCTTCAAAGAAGGCGCTGACGAGTACAAAACGACGGTGATGAAATATAACTTCACCACTCGCAAAGGTTTGGTTTACAACGTTACAAAACAAGATGGCGATGCGTATATTTTTTTAGCCGAGGGAAAAAAAATGCCCGACAACACAACCTATGTGCATAAAGGTCATTTTACCACTTGTTCCTTGCCTCATCCACATTATAGCATTCGTTATAATAAAGGGAAGATTATCCCTGACGACAAGATAGTTACGGGTCCAATTTATATGGAAATAGAAGATATTCCAATACCTTTAGTTCTACCTTTTGGTTTTTTTCCAAATAAAAGAGGCCGAGCTAACGGAATTTTAATTCCAAGCTATGGTTACACGGAGAATCGCGGATATTTTTTGAGCAATGGTGGTTATTATATCGGTTTAGGAGAGCATGTTGATTTAGCACTTCGGGGCGATATTTACACCAAAGGAAGTTGGGCATTGCGCGCGCTGAGCAACTATAATTGGCGCTATAAAGCTAACGGAAATGTTCAAGTGCAATTTGCGAAAAATAAATATGGCGAAACGGATACGGACAATTACTCTGAAGAACAACAGTATTTTATTAATTGGTTTCACCGCCAAGACCCAAAAGCAAATCCTAACTCCAATTTTACGGCTAATGTGAATTTTGGGTCAACCCAGTATAATAAGTTAAACTCGTATAATGCTAACGACATTGTTTCCAACGAATTTCAATCAAGCATATCTTATAGCACCCGCATTGGCAATAACAACCTGAATATCAATATCAATCACAACCAAAACTCATCCTCCCACCAGATGACCCTGCTTTTGCCAACGCTTACTTTTAGCACTCAACGCATCAATCCGTTTCAAAGAAAATTGCAGGTAGGAAAAACTCGTTGGTACGAGAAAATCAATTTTACCTATAACATGGAAGCGCGTAATCAACTGATAACTACAGACTCCATGCTATCTAAAACCCAATTCTCCGATTTTGATAATGGCATTAAACACAATATTCCACTTTCTGTGACAATTCCTGTGGGATACTTCAACTGGACGAATAATATCAATCTAAACGAATATTGGTATTTCAGTACAATAAACAAAACGTGGGATCCAAATCTGATTGTCAATAATGTCGATACAGGAGGAGTTGTTAGTCAAGAGAACTTGGGTTTCAGTGCAGCTCACGATGTCTCTTTCAGCTCAGGCATGAGCACTCGAATTTATGGTATGTTTGGATTAAAATACGGTCCGGTGCGTTACTTGCGTCATGTGCTCACCCCCACTGCGAGCTTTTCCTATCGGCCAAACATTAGCAAAGAGTTGAATTATTATCGCGAATATGTGAACGATGATGGAGACGTGATTCGTTATACCATTTATGAGGGAGGTATTTTTGGAAGTCCGCCGGATGGCAAATCGGGAGCTATTAACCTCAGTTTAAATAACACTTTAGAAGCGAAAATAAGGTCAAAAAAAGACACCGTGACCGGCATGAAAAAAATTCGAATTATTGAAAGTTTCACATTAGGAACAAGTTACGATTTGGCAAAGGAGGAATTTCAATTAGCACCACTTTCCGTTTTGGCGCGAACAACCATCCTCAAACAGATAGGAGTTCAATTTACAGGAAATTGGGATTTCTATGCTTTTGATCCGGTTACAAAAACGAGAATCAACAAGTTGAATTGGGAAGTAAACAATAAACTTTTGCGTCAGAATTCGTATAATATTAACCTCACTTTAAATTATAGTTTGTCGGCCAACACGTTTAAAAATAAGAAAAAACCCAAGCCGGAGTATAAATCGGAACAAGGCAGTTCGGAGGAGCTTAGACAAGTAAACACCTTTCCTGAACATTATGTAGATTTTAACAACCCGTGGAACGTAACTGTCAATTACTCTTATGTTTACACCGATGCTTTCAACACATCTCAAAACAACTATATCCGAACGAGAGTTACAACCTTAAACTTTTCGGGAGACGTGAATATCACTAAAAAATGGAAAATCGGAGTTTCATCGGGTTACGACTTTACTGCAAAAGATTTAACCTTTACCACTATCGACATATATCGCGATTTACATTGTTGGGAGTTGATGTTCAATTGGATACCAACAGGGTTTCGCCGATCTTTCAATTTAACAGTTCGAGTAAAATCACCATTATTGCAAGATTTGAAACTTACGAAGAAACGCGACTGGAGAGATTTTTAAACGCGACTTCAATCCACTTAAAATATTGATTATGAGCATAAAAATTCGGAAAGCAAACGGAGAATTAGTTGATTTTGATGAATCAAAGATAGTTGACGCCTTAATACGATCCGGAGCTCGTCCAGACGAGGCAACAAAAGTGCTCAATCATGTGCTAAAGACGGTGAAAGATGGCGTTTCGACAGCAAAGATTTATCAAAGAGCCTTATTGCAATTGCGAAAGATTTCCGGTTTTGCGGCAGGTAGATACCAGTTGAAACGCGCGGTTTTTGAGCTTGGCCCTGGAGGCTATCCCTTTGAAAAATTTGTTGCACGTCTGTTGGAAAGCAAAGGTTTTGAAACCCAAACCAACGTGATTGAAATGGGTCGATGCGTGCGCCACGAACTGGATGTAGTGGCTGAAAACAGCTTTGAGAAAATCATGGTGGAATGCAAGTTTCATCGAGACCAAGGACAGAAAAATGACGTAAAGATTCCACTATATATTCAAAGTCGATTTTTGGACATGAAGCAAAAATGGGAATCGGAAGGTGAAACGCGAAAAATCACTGGTATGATAGTCTCCAATACGCGATTTACCACTGATGCTGAAGACTTTGGAAAATGTGTGGGATTGCGGTTAGTCGGTTGGGACTATCCAAACGGTCATGGATTAAGAAACTGGATTGATAAGTCGGGCTTGCATCCTATCACCACTGTCAACACTATCCCAAACGCGTTAAAGGCCGTTTTGATGGAAAAAGGCATTGTACTCTGCCGCGAAATATTAGACAAATCAGAGCTGCTCCTACAATTAGGCCTGACAGAGCAAAAAGTTAAAACTATCATCGAAGAAGCCAGATTGATTACTGACGCCAATAGGTAACAATAATGTGGGATTCCAGATTATGTTTTAGTGGAATTCCTTAATCAGCTTTTGTTTGAAACTTATTCACGATATCTTGTCCTATATAATTTTCCATTGACAAGCACACATTTACTGCAAATTCATCCGCTGTTTTATTAATTAACCTTGCATTCGTTTCCACTTTTTCTGCAAAATTATGCGAGTTTATGTCTAAAGTAAAAGCCGAATAAGCCAGCCCCGCATTGAAAGCATCCCCTGCCCCAATGGCCGAAACCGGTTGAATTTCAGCAGATTGATAATGCCCGACCAACTCGTTCACCTGATAATAAATACCATTACGATTGGCTGTATAGAAAAAAGCCCTACAACCCAAATTGGTGATGATTTTCCGTGTAGAGTCAAAATCTGTCGTTCCAAAAATCAGCTTAAAGTCATCATCCGAACCTTTGGTAATATGTGCAAGTTTAATATTCTCTTCAATATAAGACCGAACTTTGGGAAGCAATGACAGATGATTAGGCCGAAAATTCGGGTCATAGATTATCAATGCCCCTTTTTGCTTTGCATCTTTAAGAAAACCCATTAGATTTTTGCGAATAGATTCTTTAATTCCGAAAAACGAACCAAAAACAATAATGTCGTTTGAATTTTCACTGATTTGAGGATAAATTAAGTCGGGCAAATTGGGAGCATCAAGTTTATAAAAAACATATCGAGGATGATTTATATCGTCAATAAATGCGATGGCAAGACGAGAGCGGCTGCCGGTGTAGCTGACAAAATAGCGATTTCCAACACCATTCTTCAGTAAAAATGCCTTCATCAATTCACCTATCGGGTCATCACCTGTATCTCCAACATATTCAACCGGCATTCCTAATCTTCCAAGCGAAACTGAAGTGTTTAGAAGTGCTCCACCTACGGCTGCATCATCAGGTTTTCCGGCTTTAATAATGATGTCGTAAATGGCTTCTCCTATGCAAAAGATAGTACGATTTTGATTCATAGCATATTAAATAGGCAGCAAATTTAATGGATAAAAAGAAAAAGCACCACGAAAAAACGCGATGCTTAATAATTATATTCAGTTTTAGGTTAGGCAATGCCTGTGAAACCCATAAAAGCAAGAGCTAAAATTCCTGCAACAATAAGAGCGGCAGGCACTCCACGCATTCCTTTGGGCAATTCCATAAGGTCGAGGTGTTCGCGGATTCCTGAAAAGAGAATCAACGCCAACCCAAAGCCTATACTGTTGGCAATGGCGAATACCATTCCTTCTAACAAATTGAAATCCTTTTGAATAGTAAGAATGGCAACTCCAAGAACAGCACAGTTGGTTGTGATAAGAGGAAGAAAAATTCCTAATGCTTGATATAAGGATGGTGAAACTTTTTTAAGAATAATTTCCACCATTTGCACTAAGGAAGCAATTACTAAGATGAATGTAATAGTTTGCAAATACTGAATTCCAAACGCATTAAGAATATAATGTTGAATCAGATACGTGACTAAAGTAGCTAAAACTAAAACAAACATTACAGCACCGGACATACCGATGGAGGTAGAAACTTTGTTTGAAACCCCGAGAAAAGGACAAACACCTAAAAACTGCGCTAAAACAATATTGTTTACAAAGACAGCCGCAATAATGATTAAGATATATTCCATAATTCAGAGTTTAAGCTTTATTAATTTTATTATTGATTGCAATAAGGTATCCGAGCACAATGAACGCTCCTGGAGCTAAGATAAAAGTGAGCATTCCATCGACTCCTGCCGGAAAAATATGTAAAGGAATATCGAACACCTTTCCGGCGCCGAGAATTTCGCGAACTGCTCCAAGAATGGTGAGCGCAAAAGCGAAACCTAATCCCATTCCCAATCCATCGATAACAGAGCTAACCACATTATTGCGTGAAGCAAATGCTTCGGCGCGACCAAGAACAATGCAGTTGACCACAATTAGTGGAATGAATAAGCCCAACTGCTCATGCAGTGCAGGCGCATATCCTGCCATAAGCATATCCACAATGGTTACGAATGATGCAATAATCACAATAAAAGCCGGAATACGCACCTTGCCGGGGATAAGGTCTTTAACCAACGAAACCACAAGATTCGACATAACCAAAACAAAAGTGGTAGCTAATCCCATTCCCAAGCCATTGATTGCAGACGAGGTAACACCAAGCGTTGGACACATGCCAAGCAAAAGCACAAATACAGGATTTTCTTTAATAAAACCCTTCGTAAAATTTTTCCAATTATTCATGATTACCTCCTTCTTTCATCAAAGTTTGATATGCTCTGTCAACGGCATCACAGAAACCACGTGAGCTAATTGTTGAAGCTGTAATGGCATCTACGTCGCCGCCATCTTTCGTAACTTTCAAATTAAAGCTTGCAGGATCTTTTTCTTTAAACTGGATTGGAAAATCACTTTTAGCCTCATCCATTTTATCACCAAGACCCGGAGTTTCTTTGTGACCTAAAACCGCAGTATTTATTATCACTCCAGAAGGATAAAACCCGACTAAAATATCGAAGTGACCCGAAAAGCCATTGTTTGTATATGTTTTCACAGCAATTCCAACGGTCTCACCATCTTTTGTGGCGGTGTAAAACTCAATACTGTCCGGCCCGCTAACCGGCATCACCATTTTTGAAGTAACATCGTCGAACTCAGGCAAAACCTTGGTGAGTGCTTTTTTTAGTTTTGCAGCTTGAGCCTCACGAATGGGCGCTTCGGTAAGCTTATGAACAAAGCTCAACGCCAGACCTGCAATGGCAGTAATCAACACTAATGTGATGACCATATTGCCAAATTTTGATTCTTTCTTAGCCATTATTTTAAATTTTCAAATTTTCAACTATGCTTTTACAACTTCCCCAAAACGCTTGGGTTTGATTTTGTTAAGTAGAGGCACTGCGGCATTCATTATCAAAATAGCGAACGAAACCCCTTCGGGATAGGCCGCCCAAACTCGTATGATGATGGTTAATAACCCCACTCCAACACCAAAAATAATTTGGCCAACAGGCGTCATTGGAGACGTAACCATATCCGTTGCCATATAAAAAATACCTAACATCATGCCTCCGGTAACTAAATGGAAAAGCGGATTTACATAAGCATTCGGATCGACAAGCCACAAAATACCGCTAAAAATCAGCACTGTAGCCATATAACTCATTGGAACGTGCCAAGTGATAATCTTACGAAACAACATATATAATCCGCCAAGCAGCAGAGCCAAAGCGGACACTTCGCCAAGTGAACCGGCATTATATCCAAGTAATAAATTCACGTAATCAGGAACTTGCGACATCACAGACTCCATCGACTCTCCATTTCTCAAACCTTCTTTAACCACTCCTAAGGGTGTAGGTCCGGTAATGGCATCAAGCATAGGAGCTTTAAACATAGGTATTGGTGTAGGCCAACTGGTCATTTGAACCGGAAAACTGATAAGCAGAAAAACGCGTCCGACAAGTGCCGGATTGAATGGATTTTTGCCTAAGCCTCCAAAAGACATTTTTCCAATTCCAATAGCAACTAAAGCCCCCACAATAATTATCCAAACCGGAAGATTTGAAGGGACGTTGAAAGCCAGAAGAATACCGGTGATAAGAGCGGATCCATCGGTGATTTGGGGCTTTTGCTTGAGCAGATATTTAGTGATAACCCACTCAAAAAATAAGGAGGCCACAACCGATACCAATACCACTTTTACGGCTCCCATTCCGAAGAAATAAAACGAAACAAGCAAGGCAGGTATCATTGCATACACAACTCCCCACATAATTTTCTTCGTGGTCAAATCTCCGTGAACGTGCGGCGAACCAGAAACAACTAATAAACTCATATCTTTATTTTTAACTATTGTTTAAATAATTACTTTCATATTATTTTCGACTCCTGTTGCGAATCATAGCACCGGTTTTTGCTTTTCCAATGCGGATATAGTCGAGAAGAGGAATTTGAGCAGGGCAGGTATAAACACAACTTCCGCATTCAATACAATCCATGATACGTTCCACTTCACAAGCCTCAGCATCCATTCGTTTGCCAAGAACTTTTAGCAAATGTGGCTCTAATCCTTGAGGACAAACCGTTGTACACTTGGAACAACGAATACAATTTTGCTCTTCTTTCCTGTTCGATTCAGCTATTTCCATAAGCAAAATTCCGGAAGTTCCTTTAGTAACAGGAACATCTGTGGTTACTAAAGCTTTTCCCATCATCGGACCGCCATTGATTATTTTACCGGAAGCTTCAACGTCTGCTTCAGCTTTAGAGAGCAGCATATCCACCGGTGTTCCAATACGAACCAAAAAATTGGACGGTTTTTTAACCGGTTTTCCGGTAACTGTCACGATACGTTCAATGAGAGGTTTGTTCTTTTGAACAGCTTCATAAACGGCGAAACAAGTTCCCACATTATTTACGACACAACCTACATCAAGAGGAAGTTTACCTGCCGGCACTTGACGGCGCAGAACCGCGTCAATCAGTTGTTTTTCACCGCCTTGCGGATACTGCACTTTAAGAGGCTCAACCGTAATCCCTTGATATTTCAAAGCAATATCCTTAAGGAGAGCAATGGCATCCGGTTTATTATTTTCAACACCAATGATACATTTATTCACTTTGAGTCCCTTCATCAAAATGGCAATACCAATCATCATTTCCTCCCCTTTTTCAAGCATAAGTCGATGATCGGAAGTGAGATAAGGCTCACACTCTACGCCATTAATTATAAGGTATTCCACCTTTTTTCCTTCCGGAACCATGTACTTTACATGAGTAGGAAAAGTAGCGCCACCCATGCCAACGATGCCATTTTCATGGATTTTTTTCACGATTTCCTCCGGCGACAGGTCAATATCACGCTTTATTTCAGTTTTTAAATCAATGCCTTCCATCCATTGGTCAGGCTCCACATCGATAATGACAGCCATACGGCGGAAACCGGTTGAATCTAACGTTTCTTCAACCTTAAAAACTTTTCCGGTGAAAGGCGAGTGCACATTTGCCGAAATGAAAGCTTCACCTTTGGCTATCATCTGCCCTGTCTTAACAAAATCTCCCTTTTTTACGAGAGCTTTGGCCGGAACTCCAAGATGTTGAGAAACAGGCACTACTGCTCTTTTTGGATGTTCCATTACTTCAATGGGCGCTGTGGCCGACATCTTATTTTCTTTTGGATGAACACCGCCAATTCTAAAGGTTTTCAACATAGTATTCTCCGTTTTATTGATTGTTATTTTGATTTTCAGATTTATTTTCTTCCTTTTTTTCGGAAGTTGTGGAAGTTGCTTTTGGTTTTTCAATGGCTACTTCCGTTGATTCGGCACGAGGTTCTTTTGCCGGTCTTGGAGCAGGTGCTGCACCTTCCTCAACCACAACAGCCTTTTTAACAGGTGCCTTTTTAGGTTCATCCCCTTTGGTTACTTCTGCCTTTGGAGGTCTGGGTTTGAAATTGATTTCATGAATAGCATCCGTAGGACAAACCTCCACACATTTTCGGCAAAGCGTGCATTTTTCGTAGTCGATATATGCCAAATTATTATTCATGGTTATGGCATCGTGAGGACATACTTTGAAACAAGCTGCACAACCAATACAGGCAACGCTACAGTTTTTCTTCGCCGGACCGCCTTTTTCCTGATTCATGCACGCAACAAAAATTCGTTTGTCTTTTGGACCACGATTGCGCAATTCGAGAAGGTCGCGCGGACAAGCCAAAACACAGGCATTACAAGCCACACAATTGTCTTTTACGACCGGCAAACCGGTTTCAGGATCCATATACATTGCATCAAAATCACAGGCGTCAACGCATTCACCTCCACCAAGACAGCCAAACATGCAGCCACCTTCTCCTGATGAAAGAGTATGGGTAAAAGTGCAATTTTTTGGTCCATCATAATTATATTTTGCAGGAGAATTCTTCACAGAACCGTTGCATCGCAAGACGGCAATTTGAGGTTTCTTCTCCACCGCTTCCACACCAAGTAAAGGCGAGAGGCTTTTCATCAAGTCATTTCCACCTACCGGACAAAAGAAGCCTTCCATAGTGCCTTCTTTAACCATCGCTTCAGCAAATGCGCGACAGCCTGCATAGCCGCAACCACCGCAATTGGCACCGGGCAAAGCATCCGTTACATCATCTATCCGTGGGTCTTCAATGACCTTAAACTTTTGAGCTATAAAATATAAAACCACTGCGGCTACTGCCCCAATGGCTGATAACGTTACTAGAGCTGTTATTATTCCACTATCCACTGTATGATAATTTATTGGGTTAATGTGCTGCAAAAATAATAACAACTTCCTTATATTCAAGTTCTTAGATTCTAAAGACAAATGACCTATATATGATTGAATACAAGTTAATTACTATCTTACTTAAAACAATTCTAAATAAAAAATATCTCTTAATCACTGATATAGTGATAGATACACTTTTATTTAAACTCATTCTAAATTTCATTTTTCTATTAAAATGACCTTTTTTAGCAAAATATCAAACCAACTATTGACAAATTATCCATGAAAGATTAACCATATAGAGAAGGGATAGTAAAGCGATAAATTGTACTTTTGCATTTCTTAAATTTAGATTCTATGAGTAAAGAAGCTCCCAACACCATTGAACATTTAGGTCGAATTATTGGCATTGACAACGAAAAAATAACTATTGCAATCGTCAGTCAATCCGCTTGTGTTTCGTGTTCGGTAAAGGGCTCATGCTCAGTAGGAGACGTAGAAGAAAAAATTGTTGAAGTAGCACATATTGACGGGAGAAATTTCAAAACAAACGACCTTGTGACTGTGGTTTTAAATGTTGGAATGGGGGCAAAAGCGGTCATTTTGGGTTATTTTATTCCATTTTTAGTAATATTATTTTCTGTAATCATCATGCAATTTTTAGGTTTTAGCGAAGGCGTTTCAGGACTTACTGCTATTGGAATGTTGGTACCCTATTACGCTATGCTCTATTTTACCAGAAAAAAACAAAGCAAAACTTTCAACTTCAGAATCAAATAATAATTAATTGACAATCAATTTTTTAGTGTAAACCTCACCTTTAATTGTAATTCGTACAATAACAAAAGCGTTATGATTAAAATCTGACATAGGAATCTGAATTTGTGTATCGTTGGAAAAGTTGGAGGTCGTCATTAAAATTCGGCCACTCAAATCGAAAATCTCCAGACTATATGAAGATTCAATTGGTCGATTAAATATTACATTAATCTGATTTTCAATTACTGAAATCCTATCTAATGCCAAAAAATCCATTTTTGAATTGCTTACTGTCACTGTTGAAGAAATGGTAGTTTTTCCATCAAAATCCATTTGTTTGAGACGATAGTAAACCAAATCACCGCGCAAAACATCAACAAAATCATAACTAATAGGCACGTTTGAATATCCGGCTCCGGCAATTTCGGCCACCGTTTCGAATGAAAAACCATTTATGGAATATTCCAAAATAAATTTATCGTTGTTGAGTTCCATCAACGTAGTCCAGCTCAATACCACAGATTGGCCTTGGGCATAGCCCGAAAAATCGTTTAAACTTACGGGGAGCGTTGAATTTTCAGAGTCAAAAATATCCGACTCAATTCTATCCACCATTGGATTCATATTATACAATTCGCCATCATTTGAATAATCTGATTTATCCTCAATCAGGTATGATTCGGTTGCTTCATCGAAGCTCCAATATGCTTTTAAATCAGACCAGTCGAGTGATGATGGTAGATTTGTAGAGGTCAAATAATTATCTTTTATGGCATCAATCTCAACCTCATTTAATGCGGTATTCCAGATTTGCACTTCATCAATAGCACCTTTGAAAAATTTTTGGGAGCCATTATCGGAGCCAAACGACACGGGAACCGAATTCAGTTTTATGGTTGTAGCAACCGAGACAGAGTTTTTCAGAATCCCATCCACATAGAGTTTCAAAACAGCGCCATCGTAGGTTAGGGCAATGTGATACCATTTCCCAAAAACCGGAATTCCATCGCCCCATTGAAGGGAATAACCGTTGCCATCAGCATCAACAAAACCGGCCTGCCATCCGTTCCATTTGTCCTGGTCCATGGTCCAGCCACTAGTCCAAGTTTCCTTTTCAACTAATTTGGCTGTACGGTTATCCAATGTTTTCACCCAAACCATCACAGTAAGCTGATTATTAAAGTTCAAACTATTAGAATTTGGGGCTTGAGAATAAGAGTCAACGCCATCAAAATATAAAGCCCTATTCGTTTGAGAAAAACCTGAATTGTTGGAAAAACTCAGAATTAGAACTAAAAATGCAATTGTGAATAAAATCTGTTTCATAGCAATAAAATTTAACCTAATGCCATGAAGCAAACCATACACCGCTTTTATTCAAAATATATATCATTGATAAACAGCACTATAAACAAAGCGCTTATAAAAATTGGATTCATTTTGGGAAATTAAAATTCCAATATTTGGAACGTCTCCCAGGAAATAAGGCAAATTAGTACCGAACCAATAAATAGTTCAATTTTCCTTTTTCAGCAAAGTTTTCGGGAATAAATTTCCAATTATTAGTCGGTTTACCATCTATTTTTCTTTTAGAAATTATCCAGTCAGATAGCATCAATCGAAAGTCGTGGGGGGCGGTAGTTAAAATCCGTTTACTTAAATCCTTTTTTTGAATTCCGGCTCCATCGGTGAGTATGTTTCCTCCGCCATTGGCTCGGTAAGAATTCATGGCTACCTTGTATTTCCCCGATAAATCAAAAGGTTTTCCATTGGATAAACTAATAATCTTGATTCGACTTCCAAAGTTCTCGGTTAAATCAACCGTATAAATTAATCCCCCACCGGAGTCGAAATTATAGAATGGATTTTTAAGGAAATACTTTCCTCGGTCATTTAATTTCAAAACACCAGATTCATCCTCCGCCAATTGAAACATTATATCATCAGCCGATTTCATAGTCTTAATCCATTTATCATAAGAATACTCCAAAGCATTTTTAAACTCCAAACCGCTCATTTCCAACACATAAAGGTAGTTCTCGAAGCGATAGAGTCGGAACATATCTTTCATAAAAAGCATACCGGTATCCAACTGATAATCCATATAAAAAGGAGAAGCCAAGGATAAATCGGCATTAGACAGCTCAAGTTGCCCAGTGTGCACAATATCCACAGCAGCCGAGGAACCAAATAACGATTGACTGGCGTCAATCTTTCGCAAAAGACGACCAATAGGTTGTTTTACATATTTACGAACGGCCTCTAAGTCAAGATTAAATAGGTACAGAAAAGTACTATCCGGTTTAAGGTTGGTCATTGAAACAATCGATCCTGATTTTTCAAGCTCATAGTTCGACAGTTTAGAATTCCAGCGGAAGGATAAATCCACTTGTCCGACATTCATTGCATAAGCGCCGGGGTTAATAACCACAACCGTATCACCTTCAATGTTTTTTACCCGTAAATTAGCAACACGGTGATCGTGTCCGGCAAAAACCACATCCAGACCCGGAACTTGCTCCGCCACTAACATTGAGGCGTTTTCATTGAACTTTTCATTAGGATTTCCTCCCCCATAAGACGCATTGAGTCCTGAGTGAAACAAACCAACTATAGCATCCGGGTTTTCCTTTTGTCGAATTTCGTTGACCCAAAATTTTGCCGACTCAATCATGTCGTCGAAGTGCATTCCAGAGTATGTTGACGGCGGAAGCCAATTAGGAATTGACGGAGTAATCAATCCTAAAACCGCAATTTTAATCCCCTGACGATCAAGGATAGTGTAAGGCTTAAAATAAGGTTTACCTGTTGATTCATCCACTGCATTTGCTGCAAGCCAATCGAAATGAAGGTTTTCTCGAAACGCATCATAAACCTCGTGACCGGCTTCAATGTCGTGATTACCAACAGATGCCGCATCATACTCCATATAATTCATCACTCGAGCCAACAAATGAACCGAATCGCGATTCATAAAGTTGTAATAATAAACTACCGGATCTCCTTGAAGCAAATCGCCATTGTCCAACAAAACCACCTCAAGGGAATCATTCGCTCTTTGTGTTTGAACATAGCTATAAACCCGAGCCAATGAACCCTCTCGCTTTTCCCCTGAAAGCAAATCGTCCGGAAAAATTGCACCATGCACATCCGTAGTTTGAATCAAGCGAATTACAATATTATTATTTTTCATAGATTCATTTTTACAAGAAAACATGGAAACAAGGATTACAAAAATCACTAAACATCTCATAATCTGTACATTTATTAAAATACATATTCAACCTCCTTAAATCCGAAAACCTTTATACCCATTTCAGTGGAAATCACCAATCTTCCAAATTCATCCACACCTAAAATTTCACCTACGAAAGACGAATTATCGCTCCGAAAAACCATCTTTTGGTTTATCATTAGCAAATTTTTATGATAAAGAGAAACTAATTTTTGAGGACTATTTTTCAACATTTCGTAAAAAAAATCCAACTTATCTAATACCATATTCAGTACTGAAATAAGGTCAAAGTCATGCTGAACAATCCATTTCATTGAGGTTGGATTTGGAATAGCGTTAGAAAAAACTAACTGATTCACGTTCAGACCGACCCCGACAATAGCCGTTTTCATTTGATTGCCAGCAATAGAGTTTTCAATAAGAATTCCGGCAATTTTCTTCTTTTTCCAATAAATATCATTAGGCCATTTAATGTAAAAATCTTGATTATCAATAACTTCAGAAAGCATTTGTTGAATTCCCAAAGCCACAGCCATCGAAAGTTTAAACTGCGAAACAGCCGGTAAAAAAACAGGTTGGAGTAAGACAGAGAACAACAAATTTTGATTTGCGGCACTTTGCCAAACATTAGAGCCTAACCCACGCCCCTTGAGCTGCTCACCACAAAAGGCAACAAAACCTTCATAAATCACTGATTTTTGCACCAACGATTGCAGATAATCATTAGTAGAGTTTAATGCCGGAAAATAATTCACATCAAAACGCATGGAAACATATAGGGTACGTAGATTTAACTACGTGATTATTTGGCAAAATTAACAATAAACGATTGTTAAAATTAGTATTTTTGCCGACCTAATTAAATTCAATGAATAAAACGAATAACGATTTACCGGAATTAACCCAAGTGATAGTAGAAGCATTGCAGGACAAGAAAGCTTCCGATATTTCCGTGATAGATTTGCGAAGTTTAAAGTCGGCAGTTGCTGATTTTTTTGTGATTTGTACCGGCAATTCCAAACCCCAAGTACATGCACTTTATGAGAATGTTGACCGTTTTGTAAAAACCAAATTGCAAGAAGACCCCATAGGAATTGAAGGCAGAGAAAATATGGAATGGGTGCTTTTAGACTACTACGATGTAGTCGTGCACATTTTTAAACCGGAAACTCGGGAATTTTTCAAATTGGAAAAACTTTGGTCCGATGCAACAATCACAACCTACGAAAATTTAAATTAATTTTGGTTAAACCAACTCTTTTAGAAAACAAAAAATGAATACTGAGCAAAATAAAAAGACGCCACCATCCCTAAAAAACAACGGCAACAACAAAAACAATAAAGGATTTAGCTTTTATTGGATTTACGCAATTATAGCCGTAGTTTTTATTCTGATTCCCATGTTTAGCAATACTGGAAGTTCAACAGAATCAATTCAATGGGGCAAGCTAAAAACAATTTTAGAAAAAGGTCATGCCAAGAAGATTGTGGTTATCAACAAGGACGAATCAGCGGAAGTGTTTATCCGAAGCGAATATCTAAGCGACTATCCTGAACTGAAAGAAAAACAAGGATTTACCATTGGAACTCAAGAGCCATTTTTCGTTTATAATGGTGATTTAGAAAACTTTGGTGAGCGTATTCAAAAAGTTCAAGACGAGGTAAAGGTAACGGATGACAAGCGAGTTTATGTAAGTCGTGAAAACCGAGTAAATTATTGGGGGCAGATACTTGGTTGGGTCTTGCCTATCGGACTGATTATCCTTTTTTATATTTTCCTAATGCGCCGCATGGCAGGCGGAGCAGGCCCCGGAGGCGGACAGATTTTCAATATTGGCAAATCGCGTGCGCAGCTCTTTGATGGCAATAAAGTAAGCATCACTTTCAAGGATGTAGCCGGATTAGAAGAAGCAAAAGTGGAAATCATGGAAATTGTTGACTTCCTTAAAAATCCGAAAAAATACACCAATCTTGGCGGAAAAATACCTAAAGGAGCCTTATTGGTCGGCCCTCCCGGAACAGGTAAAACCTTGCTTGCCAAGGCAGTGGCCGGTGAAGCAAAAGTGCCTTTCTTCTCACTCAGCGGCAGCGACTTTGTGGAAATGTTTGTTGGTGTGGGAGCTTCACGCGTAAGAGACCTTTTCAAACAAGCCAAAGAGAAAGCGCCGTGTATCATATTTATTGACGAAATTGATGCGATAGGTCGTGCACGGGGAAAAAACCAGTTTACAGGAGCAAATGATGAAAGAGAAAACACACTCAACCAGCTTCTTACCGAAATGGACGGTTTTCAAGGAAACCAAGGAGTTATCATACTTGCCGCCACCAATCGCGCCGATGTTCTCGACCGAGCTCTTATGCGTGCCGGAAGATTCGACCGTCAAATTCATGTCGAATTGCCTGACATGAACGAACGCCAAGAAATCTTTAAAGTTCATACAAAGCCTTTAAAAATGGCTAACGACATCGACATTAGCCTTTTAGCCAAACAAACTCCCGGATTTTCAGGAGCCGACATTGCTAACGTTTGTAACGAGGCTGCTTTGATTGCAGCAAGGCGCGACTCACAAAATATCACCAAACAGGATTTTTTAGACGCTATCGATCGTATTGTTGGAGGTTTGGAGAAACGAAACAAAATCATCACCAAATTAGAAAAAAGCGTTATTGCCCACCACGAAGCTGGCCACGCTTCTGTTAGTTGGCTTTTAGAATACGCCAGTCCTTTGGTAAAAGTTACAATTATCCCACGTGGCAGAGCGCTCGGGGCAGCGTGGTATTTGCCCGAAGAAAGACAGATAACTACTTTAGATCAGATGTTTGACGAGATGACAAGCTTGTTAGGTGGACGAGCTGCCGAGCAAATCATTTTTGGCAAATCATCCACAGGAGCACTGAACGACCTCGAGCGGGTTACCAAACAAGCTTATGCCATTATTGCCTATTTTGGCTTAAACGACAAAATCGGAAACATAAGTTATTACGATTCCTCTGGTCAGGCCGAGTATAGTTTCACAAAACCATACAGCGAAAAAACTGCGGAACTTATTGATAAAGAAGTCCACGATCTTGTGGAAAAAGCTTACCAACGTGCCTTGAAAATACTTAATGATAATAGAGAAAAGCTTGAATCGTTGGCGCAAAAACTTCTTTCTGATGAGGTTATTTTCTATGAAGACGTCGAAGAAATATTTGGACCGAGAAATTTTGACAACGGACGGGACAAAGAGCTTAAAGACATGAAAATAAGGGAATTATCATCGCAAAAGAAACGACTTCACAAGAAAGATGAAAATTCGGACACGACCGATTATGATTCCTCAACGGATATTGGCACCTCCTCTGATGACGAACCTGAAAAGCAATAATAATCAATCTTGAATGCACTATGGCGAACGATAAATCTGCAAGGGAAAACGTACTCAAAAACATAAGAAATGCTTCTTTGGTTCGCATTGAAAACCCTTATTCCAATGTAAATTTAGAAGCCCCGATTTATCAAAAATCTACAGAAGAGGATTTGTTAATTCAGTTTGCTTCCGAATTAAATTTAATTGGTGGCAGTTTTGTCTATTGTGGATCAACAGGTGAGATGCTGAACGAATTAAAAGTTTTGATGGAAGTAAGAAAAATTGATAGTTTTTTTACATTAGACAAAAAAATAGCAAACCTGCTTAGGAACGCAAACCTTAATGTAATCACTAATCAAAGTGAAATCAAGACTGCTAAAGTGATTATCACCGGTTGTGAAGCTTTAGTTGCGCGTTTGGGAACAGTTGTCGTTTCATCAAAGCAAGAATCGGGTCGCTTGGCAAATTTTGTTGCCGACACACATATTGTTTTAGCTAATTCGAGTCAGGTTGTTGAAACTGTTAAATCGGCAATTGAATTTATCAAAACCAAATATACCTCACTCCCATCCATGATTTCCTTTATCACCGGCCCATCTCGAACAGCCGACATCGAAAAAACCTTGGTTATGGGAGCACACGGGCCTCGTGAACTTATTGTTTTTGTATCTGAAGCCTATTAAATATGAACGAAGAACCTCAAAACTGGGAACTGGTTTATACCGCCGATCAGGAGTATAAGATTGTGATTATCACAGATTTGTTGGCTGAAGCTGAAATTGTTTCTCATTTCATCAACAAAAAAGACCATTATTATAATTTTGGCAATATTGAATTATATGTCAGGCCGGACGATGTTTTAAAAGCCAAATTAATTATCGAAAAAGCTAAACTTTGAAGAATTTTCTATTACGCAGTCTTACAGGGATTGTCTATGCCGGAGCAGTCTTGCTATCCATCTATTTTGGCAAGGTAAGTTTTATCTCCTTATTTGGATTATTCACGTTGTTAAGCGCCTATGAAATGATTCGAATGCTTCAGCAGCAACGTTTTAGCTATAAAAATGGTTTACCTTCCATCGCTCTTGCCATAACTATATTTTTGAATTTATCCTTAGTCCTTGCGTATCATCTTCCTTTTGAATCGTTATTTTTCAGCATTTTTGCCATCGGTTTGATTTTTATTTTGCAACTTTATTCCGGCAGCTCAACACCGGCAATCCTAATTTCTGAAAACATCCTGCCAACTCTTTATATTGCAATTCCCTTTTCAACCTCAATCTTTTTATTAGTGAAGCCAACTGAAATAGAGGGCATTTTTGTTTTTTTATTCTTTTTCACCTTGTGGACAAATGACACTATGGCCTACATCTCAGGAATGTTGCTCGGGAAACATCGGTTATTTGAACGCATTTCACCAAAAAAATCATGGGAAGGATTTATCGGTGGATTAGTTTTCAGCATAGGAATCGGGGTTGCCGCAGGCGTTTATACCGGCAGCAATAATCTGATTCTTTGGGCGGGTTACTCCTTCATTGTCAGCATTTTTGCCACTTTTGGCGACTTAGTTGAATCGATGTTTAAGCGAAGCTTCAATATCAAAGATTCGGGAAACATTCTCCCCGGACATGGCGGAATTCTCGACCGATTAGATGGCGCCACTTTGGGACTTCCGGCTGCTGCTGCTTATGTTTATTTTTTCTTCTAAGCTCGTTTAGAACAATATATTTATATTTGCACATAATTTCCGTTCAATTATCAGCACCATGGGAATACATAAGGAAGGTTTTAAAACTATTATTATCAGTTTTTTTGCATTAAGCATTTTAGTTTGGATTGTCAACGCAAGTTTACCGCATTTTCCATTTATCACTATTACATTCGGCTTCCTTGCCCTCCTTTTCTGGTTGGCAATTATTAGCTTTTTCCGCTATCCAAAGTTTTCAGTTGTCGAAAATCTATCGCAGGTAATTAGTCCTGCTGACGGAAAAGTTGTGGTGATAGAAAAAGTAAAAATGAATGAATTTTTGGAAGATGAACGCATCCAAATTTCTATTTTTATGTCGCCTGCAAACACTCACATGAATCGTTACCCGATAAGTGGAAATATTGCCTATTATCGCTATCATCCGGGCAAACACTTAGTTGCTTGGCTTCCAAAAGCCAGCACCGATAACGAACGAGCAACCGTGGCCATAGAAAATTCAAACCTAACCATTATGGTTCGGCAGATTGCCGGAGCCGTTGCTCGCCGAATAGTATGCTACTCCAAAGAAGGTCAAGAAGTTAGGCAAGGCGACCAATTAGGATTCATTAAGTTTGGTTCGCGTGTAGATGTTTTTCTTCCTTTAGATGCCGAAATCCAAGTCAGTTTGGAAGAAAAAGTTAGGGCAGGAAAAACGATATTGGCGAAAGTGTAGGCTTAGTATTCCTTAATAACATTATAAATCGAATCCCTTTCGATAGGCTTTCGTCCTGCAGCTTTAATCAACTCCACCATCTCGTCCGTTGTCATTGCCGGTGATTGCTCATTAGCTCCTGCACGACTGTAAATTTTAGTACTATCGTTGATAGTTCCATCAAAATCGTCCACACCAAATGAAAGCAGAAGTTGGGCAATATCGCGACCTATCATAGGCCAATAAGCTTTGATATGTGGAAAATTATCTAAGTAGATACGTGACATGGCATACATCTTAACATCCTCAATAATAGAAACTTCCGGCAAATAGGAAAGCTCATTATTCTTGTTTTTAAACTTCAAAGGAATGAATACATTAAAACCATTAGTTTTATCTTGTAAATCTCTCAAACGATTTATATGCTCCACCCGATGCCAATTATTTTCGATATGACCATAAATATTGGTTGCATTACTCGGAATACCCAATTCGTGAGCTGTTTGATGAACTAAAAGCCACTGTTCGGCAGTATCTTTTTGCCCGCAAATTTGCTTTCTAATTTCCTCATCAAAAATTTCGGCACCACCACCCGGAATACTATCTAAGCCATACTCTTTCAAAGTTTGCAGCCCTTCGCGCACCGACATTCCGGCTCGCTTGCTTATATAACTAATTTCAACCGCTGTGAAAGCTTTTATATGAATATCAGGCCGGGCAGATTTGATCTGTTTAAAAATCTCGCCATAATAATGAACGTCCCACTTTGGATGAACACCACCAACAATATGAACCTCAGTAATATCAGATCCTGCATTACGAACCATTTCAACAATCTGATCCTGGCTGTATTCCCATCCATCTTCTCCCTTTTTCTTATAATAAGAGCAAAATTTACAAGCATAGACACACGTGTTTGTAGGCTCGATATGTAAGTTGCGATTAAAATAAGTGTTATTGCCATTCTTTCGTTCACGTATAGTGTTGGCGAGGAAACCCAATAAACTTAAATCGCCATTATCGTATAAATAAACGCCTTCATCGAGGCTAATCCGATTGCCATCCAATACTTTGTTAGCAATCTGTTTTAGTTTTTCGTCAGAAATTAATATTTCAGGATACATTTTTTATCTTAAACTTTATTTTAAAATTTCGATTTTCTTTACTTCGACATAAGCGGAATTACGAATAATAGCTACGTATAGACCACTTTGCCAACTATTTACATCCAACACAAAATCTTTAGTGCTATTTAATGTGTAATGACCAATCAATAAACCTTGAATGGAATAGACGGAAATCAACCCTGAAAAAGTTTCATCAAAATTAAATAGAACAGAAGAGACTGCAGGATTGGGAAAAATATTTACTAAAGACCGGTTTTGTTTCACTTCGGGGACGGAATTCACAAGGCATCCGGGAGATGTTTTCAATGAACTGCGATAGTTGTTTATGGTAGCCCACATCCGCAATTTTTGACCTTCGGTAAAAATATTCATGCAATCGTCATCCGTGTAATCCATATAATTTGAATACATATCCGATGTGTTATTGCATGAAGGCTCCGGAAAGCTTGGGCAATTATAATTTTCATCAGCCTGATTTGGCGTATCGTCAACATAGTCGCTTCCCCAACATCCGGTTCCATCATCGCCCCAAACGTGATAGAGATTGAACCAATGACCAACTTCATGCGTAACTGTTCTACCTAAATTGTAGTAGGGACTAAGATTTCCAATCCTTCCAAAGTTCGAATACTGAATCACCACCCCATCGGTGGAAGCACCGCCGCCCGGAAGCTGGGCATAACCCAAAATTCCGGTATAAGAACCATCTCTAATTGAAGGCACAACCCAGATATTCAGGTATTTATTTCTATCCCAAATATCATGGCCCCCTGTTGATGTATATTTTGCTTCATCAGTATTGATGTCGAATGAAGTTTTGGTAGTTTGTGTTCTTGTAATACCATTAGTCCAGTTCCCGTTCGGGTCTTGTGCAGCAAGACAAAATTGAATCTGGCAATCGGCTGCAACTGACGTAAATAAGGAAGGGGTATTTGTGGTATCTGCATTTAACCTACGATAATCCTCATTCAAGACCTCAATCTGTGAAAGCACCTGAGCATCGGATATATTTTGAACCGCGTTATAATAAATCACGTGCACAACCACTGGAATAACGACAATTTCTTTAGAACCAGTTCCACGATTTGCCTTAACAAAATCATGCGTTTTTATTTCTAAATCCTGCCTGATATTAGCTAAATCAGGATTGACGGATAACTGATATTGATAATAACTTGTTGTACCACAATGGTTAGGGCGATTCTGAGAAAAACTATCGTAAATCAAAGAAACTAAAAACAGAACTAAAATAAATGCTCTCACTGTATTACGTGTTAATTGAATTGGACAAAAATACATACTTTTCGGCAGATGAATTGAAGTGCAAGATTGATTTATAACAGAATTTCATAAGGCAAAAGGTTGCCTTGATAATCAAGAATAAGAAAATCACAGAATTATCTTCAGCGATTGTCTAAAAAGCAGATTTTTCGAGGTCTGCCGATTTTACCAAAATCGAGTTCCTGATTACTATTTCCAGATTAAGGTTTTAAAAAAAGGCGAAACAAAGAAATAGCCATATCAAAAACACCCGATTAATCAAACAATCTGGTTTTATCCACAACTTCAACCATCTCTCCATTTTTGAGGGTAGTGCTGATAGCACGATAAGGAGCTACAACTACCATATCTTCTTTAGAAAGACCTTCAATAATCTCAAAATGCTGATCATCCTGAATTCCGGCTTTTACCTTTCGCAAAACAACCTTATCCTCTTTTAAAACAAACACATATTCATCCGAAATTTCTTTAGAAGGTTCGTTAGGATTATCCTTTTTTGCTACAACGGTTGTCTGCCCTCCAACTTCTGTATCTTTCGGTTTTGCTTTCGATTTCTTCGAGTGAAAGGAGGACGTATCCGTTCTTGTTGTAACCGCCTGAATAGGAACGGAAAGCACATTATAGCGGTAATTAGTACGAATTTCGACCGAGGCCGACATGCCGGGACGAAAAGGACTCACGATATGAGGATTTTTCTCTAAGATGTCTTTGTAAGAAAATTGTAAGATGCGAATACGCACTTTAAAATTCGTTACCTGATCGGCACTTGTCAAGTCAGAAGTCGAACTATTTGCAATTCGGGTTACGACCCCTTTAAACTTACGGTCGAGATAAGCATCCACTTCGATCAGAGCCGTATCGCCAAGTTTAACTCTCACAATATCGTTTTCACTCACATCCACTTGAGCTTCCATATTGGATAAATTGGCAATTCGCATCACCTCAGTACCGCCCGAAAACTGCGAAGCACCCGCCACACGTTCGCCCATTTCCTTGTCCAATTTCGAGATAGTGCCATCAATTGGTGCAAAAACAGCCGTTTTCGTAAGATTATCTTGCGCCTCTTTGAGTGCAGCCTCGGCATTACGAACCGAGAAATCAGCCGCCGAAACGCTTTCTTTTGCAGCTTTCACCTCAGCCTTTGCCACTTGGTAGGTTGTATTCACCATATCAAAGTCTGCTTGTGAAATAACTTTTTGGTTAAAGAGTTTTTGATTACGGTTAAAATCAGCTTCAGCTTTTAGAAACTGAGCTTCGGTTTGCGCTAAACGAGCCTTTGAATTGGCTAAATTGGCCCGAGAGGTATTTAACGAAGCGGTTACTTTCTCCACATTCGACAAATAGACGTCAGGGTTGATTTTCAGCAATAAATCACCAGCTTTTACACTGTCGCCTTCTTTTACAAAGAGTCCAACAATTTCACCCGAAGCATCCGGTGCAATGATAATCTCCTTCTCAGGCTGAATCTTTCCCGAAGCCGTTACGTATTCTACAATATTGCGTTCTTCAACCTTTTGAACGCTCACTTTCGTATAGGTTTTCTTACCAATCCAACCGAGTTTGGAGGCGACTATCAACAAAACAATCAACAAACCTATGCTTGCGATGATGATAATCCTGACTTTCTTATTGTTCATTGAAATTAATGTTTAATTAAAAATATCGTACCGATTTAGTTAGACAGCGTCAAAGGCTTTCCGAAATAAAAATCGAGAACCTTGATTCTGAAAACATAAGAGTATTTGGTGTTTATAAGGTTATTCAGTGCATTCTCATATAAAACTCTTGCATTATTAAAGTCAAAAGAGTTTATTAAGCCTGCATCATACTTCTTCGATGAATAATTAAACGATTCTTCAAGAGCCTTAACATTCAACAAAGCAGCCTGATAGGAATTAAAAGCAGCTCGTGCGTCCGCATAAGCTTGCTCAATAGTTTTTCTCAAATCTTGCTTAGATTTGTCTAATTGCAATTCGGCTTGCTGCACGCTAAGTTTAGAAATATTTACCTGACTTTTCGATTGGTAATTATTAAAAATAGGGATAGAAAGATACAAACCGGCGCTATAATTGAGGTTTTCATCAATCTGATCCGAAAAAGGTTTGGTTTTAGTATCATAATCAAAAGCCGGAGTAAGAACCGTATCGCCGGAGGCTGTGATATCGCCACTTGGATAAAGTCCTGTAAAAATGGGATTTCCGTCAATCACCACATTAGCTCCCGAATATCCGGTTCCAACGCCCCCCGAAATGGTCAAAGTCGGGTAATAACGAGAACGAGCTAATGCTAAGTTTTTCAAAGACAAATCATACCTTGTTTCGGCAGCTTTTATTTCGGGCTGATTCTGAACAGCAAAATTGTATATAACGGAAGAAGCCAGAAGCTCAGCAGTTTTGTCAGCGATATTGATTTCAGGAGTTTCGATATCGAACAAGGTATCAGCAGGCAAATCCATTAGTTGTTTCAGGTTAAGATAAGCCAATTCAAGATCATTTTCAGCCTGTACTTTTTTAGAAATGTCAGAAGCTAACTGCGATTTCATATTGAACAAATCACCCTCCGCTAAAATCCCTGCTTCGATTAGTTGCTGCGTCCTCGAAACCTGCATCTCTGAAAGTGAAACTTGCTGTTTTACAACTAACAAATTTTCTTTTCCATATAAAATTTGTAAAAAAGCAGTGGTTATTTCTAAGGACTTCATATTCAATGCGGCTTCCATTTCCTGCCGTTGCGCCAATAATTCCAGATTCTGTTTTTTTACATTGTTCAACAGATAAAAACCGTTGAATAAAGTCATGGAACTTTGCAAATACAAATTGACACTCGAAACGCGCGAATCGGCAAATTGGTTTGTGAAACGGTCAATAGTTTTTCCCCAGTTATAACTGCCGGATGCGTTTGCCGAAAGATTGGGCAAAAAGCTCATCCGACTTTGCAAAACTGACTCTTCTTGCATTTTAATTCCCAACTCCTGTATTCGAAGCTGAATATTATTATGTTCAGCATACTCAATACACTCGGCTAAAGTCCACAATTTCTGAGATTGCAAATTTGAAATTATCAGCAAAGTGATTGCGAAAGTGGCCGCTAATTTTCTTAAATTCATTTATTTCAATTAGTTAGATAAAGTGTGAATGATTATGCTAAAGTATAGAATATTTCAAAATATGAAGGAAATTAGTTTTTTTTAACGTTAGCCCTTAACTGACTTACCGTTTGACGTATTTTTAAAAGGCCTGCACGCATAATTGGACTTTCGCTAAAAAGGGATTCAAAACCCTCAAAATCAATGGTTTCAAAAGTATTTTTATTGATTTTCTGCAAGTTGTCCGTAATTAAAAAGGCCGATTCAGAAGTTGGTTTTGCTTTATTATTCCATGGACAAACGTCCTGACAAACATCACAACCAAAAATCAGGTTTTCCATACGAGAAGCGATTTCGGGGGGAATAAAACCAGAATTTTCAATAGTTTGGTAAGAAATACAACGTTTAGCATCCAATACATAAGGCTCAAGCAGCGCTTGAGTGGGGCAAGCGTCAATGCAGGCAGTACACTTTCCGCAATATTCTTTCTCAAAAGGATTATCGGCTGTAAGCTGCTGATCGACAACGATTTCACCGATAAAAACAAAAGAACCCAATTTGGGATTGATAAGCAGGGTATTTTTGCCAATCCAACCTAAACCCGATTTCACAGCCCAAGCTCTATCAAGAACCGGAGCCGAATCGGTGAAAACTCGCATTTTAGCATTTGGATAGAACTCAAGAATAAAGGACTTCAACAAATGCAGTTTGTTTTTAACAACCCTATGATAATCGTCACCATAAGCATATTTCGATACGAGAAACTCGCTATCGTTGTCTTGCTTTGTTTCAGGAAAATAGTTAAGGAGTACGGAGACCACTGATTTTGCATCTTCAAGAATTAGAGCAGGATTGCATCGCATTTCCACATTTCGAGCCATATACCTCATATCGGCATGATAACCTTCAGCCAACCAACGATTTAGATTAATAAACTCCTTTTGAAGCCTTTCAACGTTAGCAATACCACAAGCCGAGAACCCAAGTTCTAAAGCTTTATCTTTAATCTTGTTCGATATGGAAAATCCGTCCATTTTTCAGAAAAGTTCCCTTTGGTCACCGGTTGACTTTATTCGTCCAGTATGTTGATAAGCAAGAGGAGTAACCTCTCTTCCTCGGGGAGTTCTCATCAAATAACCTTCTTGAATGAGAAAAGGCTCATAAACCTCTTCGATTGTACCCGGGTCTTCACCAACGGAAGTTGCAATGGTGGTAAGCCCAACCGGACCTCCTTTGAACTTGTCGATTATGGACGTTAAGATACGATTATCCATTTCATCCAATCCATTTTTATCGACGTTAAGTGCTTCAAGAGCAATGTTTACGATTCGCAAATCGATTTTTCCGGAGCCTTTAATTTGAGCAAAATCGCGCACCCGCCGAAGCAAACCGTTGGCAATACGTGGAGTTCCGCGACTTCTTCGAGCAATTTCAATGGCGGCATTAGTTTCAATTGGCACTTTGAGAATTGACGAAGAGCGAATTACAATATCGGATAAAACCTCAGCATTATAATAAGATAGCCTAGAATTAATACCAAAACGGCTTCGCAGAGGAGCAGTGAGCAAGCCTGAACGAGTGGTGGCACCAATCAAAGTGAACGGATTGAGGGAAATCTGTACAGAGCGTGCATTAGGGCCACTTTCGATCATAATATCAATCTTATAATCCTCCATGGCGGCATAAAGATATTCTTCTACCACGGGGCTTAATCGGTGAATTTCGTCGATAAAGAGGACGTCATTGGCCTCAAGATTCGTAAGTAAACCGGCCAAATCGCCTGGCTTATCTAAAACGGGGCCGGAAGTAATTTTTATACCCACGCCCAATTCATTGGCTATAATCATCGAAAGAGTGGTTTTTCCTAAACCGGGAGGGCCATGAAGCAGGACGTGATCGAGTGCTTCTTCGCGCTGCCGTGCTGCTGCAACAAATATCTCCAAATTCTCAACCACCTGCGGTTGCCCCATAAATGAAGAGAAAGTTCCGGGTCGCAACGCCTTTTCAAACTCCTTCTCAGCAGGGCTTAAACGTTCCGAATCAGCATCTAAATATGAATTCATTGAAATGGATTTTGAAACAGCGAAAATACAAATAAAATGTATCAGCATTAAGGGTTAATGATGGATAAAATTTCCAGGCAACTATTTACAATACTTTGCGTCTAATTTTCATCAATTAGATTTTTTTAATTTATCCCTTTACTTCCCAAACATTTATAACCACCCGTAAGACTCCCATTCCCAGTGGGAGTTCTTCTTTATTGCCCCCATTTTTCTGATAAATTTCAACCTACGCTTGAATATCCTTCTTTTCTGATTGTTTTTTAAAACATGTATTGCATTTATAAAAAATGGTTTGTAGATTTGTACGCTTTATTCAAATAAGAGAATCAATTGTAGAGGAAGTTATTCACAACAAAAACTAAATCCCTGATTTTGAATAGCTCAAATAAATTTTTATGAAGAAATCCATAAAGGAAATACGGGTACTTATTGTTGATGACAATGCTATAAATCGACAAGTTTTACAATTTGCCATGATGAAATACAAGTCAAAAGTAGAAACAGCCGATAACGGAGTTATAGCTGTTGAACTTTTTATGGAAAAGCCTTTTGATTTGGTTTTTATGGACATAATGATGCCGATAATGGATGGACTTGCGGCAACAAAGTCTATAAGAAAATTTGAAAAAGAATTTTTAGATACACGATCACATATTATTGCTGTTTCAGCAAATTTTCAAGATGAAGATTTGGAAGAATATTTATCTTCAGGATTGGATAAAGTTATCAAAAAACCGGTGGATTTTAAGATGCTTAATAATTGGTTATCTGAATTATACGAATTATAACTTAATAATCTTCCGCATTATTTTTTCACTTCCGCTTTGAATTTCTAAAAAATACACACCTTTTCCCAACCCCGATAAATCCAAATAATCATACGAATCTTGATTGAATGACATCAGCATTTTGCCACGCATGTCGTAAAGGAAAATGGAAGAAATGCGATTAAAATTAGAAAAACTGACTTTATCTATAATTGGATTAGGAAAAACATGAATATCATTAATTCCTCCGTCCACATTTACTGCAATTTTAGGAAAAACAGTTGAAGCACCATCAAAATCATGCTGAACAAGTCGGTAATAATTCACACCCAAAACAGGATTCAAATCTTGAAATAGATATTGGTGCAGAATATTCGAAGTTCCATTTCCTTCAACCTCACCAATGGTCTCAAAACCAAGCTGATCGTTCCAACGCTGAACTTCAAAATAGTGATTGTTTATTTCGGAAGCGGTTTTCCATTCTAAATTAACAGAATTTTCATCTTGAAAACCTTTAAAAGAAATCAAACTTACGGGCAATGTAGATTGTTCCGTATCCAGCAATAATTCCAAGTTATCAGGATTGTTTCCGGGAACGACATCTGTTTTAGTACCGGAAACCGTTGAAGTAAATGTGCGATCGCCTATTGCTTCTGCCTCTACTTGAAAAGTCAATTCTTCAAAATCGTTTAGAGCAAGTGCTGGAAAAGTCCAAGTTATAGTTGAACCGACGACAGATACTGAACCAGTATATCCTGAAACCAAATTTTGATAAATATAACCATCAGGAATTGTGGCAGTTACAGAAATATTATCATCTGACATTGGCCCATTATTATCAACCCGAACTGTGATATCCACGATGTCGCCATCCGAAGGAATAGCCGTATTGGAAGTGATTGTGGTTTGGAGATCAGTTACAATAACATCTGCAGTAGCAAAATATCCACCACCGCCCATTAAATCTAAACCACCGGAGCCATAACTGTCAGCATCTGTATCCCAAGGCACATCTGACAATCCAATTAAATCCATGGATGAGTTAACATCACCAGGGAAAATGGCGATACCATAAATTGTAGTATTGTTGGCTATTCCCAAATCTTGATATGAAATAAAAACACCATAAATATTCTGGCTTGTCAAATCTTGATTTGGTCGCATATAAGTATCCGTTGTACCTCTTTGAAAAACTGTTGTAGTGGTAGAATATCCTGTATTTCCCCAATCCGAAGTTGCAATTGAAACTAAACTTCCAACACTACTAACATCACCATTAGCATCTAATCCTGTGATGGCAGCCACAATAAATTCATCATTGCCACCGCGTTCATTTATCAAAAAACCAGATTGCGTATTGTCCGGAGTAAATACGCCATCCTCAATCATTAAGTCAATACGTTCGATATTATTTAGAGTTTGTCCACCTGTATTGGAAAAAACATTATCACCGCCCCTATTCAAAATTCGGGTATTAACAGCTTCTTGAATATTGGTATATGAGGGTGTCATATATAAGTTGGTACCACTCTTGGAGCCCAACTCAAAGAATATTGTTTGCTTTCCCAAATCGGTAACAGGTGAGGAAGGGAATACCATCCTATTTACCACAACCTTACTATAACACTCACCATTAGGCAAAGTAATTGGATTGTAGGTATTACTATTCACCTCAAAGGAAGCCAGTTTGTAGTCGTTGGATTGCGTTGTTGCATTAGAATAACCAAAAACAACATTATAGGTGGCTGAGTTAGGATACGAACTACTGCCGTATCCATTAACCGAATAACTTGTATTTGCGGCAGTTGAAGTTATAAAGTCAAAATTAGATGGGGTCGATTGCCCAAAGGAATAATAGCTAATAAAGATAGTAATTATCTTGATGAAAGTTTTCATTGGTTCGTTGTTAATATTGTTAAAATAGGAGACCGAAATCTTTTACAAAGGTTGGATATTAAAAGTTACAATAAAAACTCTTTTTGTTAAAAATAATCAATGTAAAACGCTTCAATACATTGATAAGCTGATAATTAAAGAGAAAATATAATGATAATTATTATAAATTACCCTTATGACAACATCAAAAAGGTATAGTGCCAAACTGCTTGATGTAAAAAGTGGTATCGTTAGGCATTTGTCGAGTACCATCATAATCATAAGCACGTCTAAAAACTTTTCCTTCAACAAAAATAGTGGCATGAAAACCCGAAACATTGGAAATGTTTTCATCGGATTCCACGTATAAATAAGTTACTTTGCCGGGTACGGCCTGTAGTTCAGCTTTCCATTCATAAGAAGTGGAGCCCGCAGGATCAATGTTAAACACCTCTGTTTTATTTAAGTCGCCTATGGCATAAACAACCTTATAGGGCTGTGAAAAACCTTTTATTGCATAAACAACCTGAACTTCGTCGTTGTCTTTTTGGCAGGAAGAAAAGGCAATAATTAACAAAACGAAAAACACTATATATTTCATAATCAATATTTTAAAAGTTATAATTCACATTTAAATACAAAATTCTTCCGGGTTCAGGAATGCGATAATCGGTGCCAACCACTCTCCTATTCAGGTGCTCGGTATATTCCGTATCGAGCAAATTATTAATGCCACAAGCGACATCAAGGTAATCGCTGAAACGATAAGTCATAGAGACATTAATAAGGTAAAAAGATGGAGAAACAGGCTCCAAGCTTGCTTCACTAACCCGATTTTGTTCGGCAACATATCGAAAATCCGCTTTAGGTATCCATTTCATATCAAATAATTTATAACCAATCGAAAGTTTAGCTTCAAAAGGAGGCAATTCAGCGATTGGATCATTAGAAACCATTTCTGCGTTTATAGCATTTCCATTTGCGTCAAACTCCAGCACTTCAATTTCTTTGATTGCTCCAAAAGTATATGCGCCTGAAAACTTCACCATCATTTTCCAAAAGGTTGGAGAATTGTATCCAAACTCGAAACCGGCAAGATTTGCATTTCCTAAGTTTTCAAATCTCTTTACCCCCAACACACTCTGTGTCAAAGGTTTTTGAATAGTTTTTGGAATAAATTCACCTCCAATATAATCTTGAATAAAACTATAGAAAACGGTGAATTCAGCCGCTCCAATTTGAGATTTATTGAAGCGTAAAACCAAATCGAATTCATTATTAGCTTCGGGTTTAAGATTTGGATTCCCAATGTATTCAAAATTGTCGTAACCTGTTGGTAATGAAACGATAAATCGTTCAATCATTCCCGGACTCCGAACACCGCGACCAAAAGAAGCTCCTAAGGTAAAAAATTCTGAAATATTTCTGGTCACTCCAGCACTAAAACTAAAATTAATCAACTCCGAGGAAGTGCTATCCGCAGGAGTTCCTAAAAGATCCACTCCCATCATATTCAATAAAGAAATGCTGTCGGAATATGCTTGATTAAAGTCCCCACGGATTGCCACAACCATTTCCCACATAGTCCATTCGCGTTTGTACTCGCCAAATAAACCCAAATTGGTTATAACTGCCTGATTCCATAAGTTTTCGACTTTTAGAGGTATCAAACCGATTTGCATCGGGAATTGACTTAACATGATTTTATCCCGCTGTCCATCCTTCTCCACTCTGTAAAAATCAGTACCAACAAACAAATGGCCTTTCGCAATATTCAACCCTGCTTCTGCGCGATAACCATACTTCAAAGCATCGATTGCAGCAATGGAAGAAGTAGTGTCGCCAAATGGACGCTCATTATTGTCCATCACATGATTGATGAGCGAAGCATACGCCTTAAACTCTAAAGAGGAAATAGTGTTAGAAATATTCTTTGCTTGATAATCGAGTGAATACAAACTTGTGTTGTCGGTGCGTTCGTCCATTGGCAGAGCAGTGAAAGCCACGTCACGAGCATAAAACTTAGAAGCAGAAAAAATAATTCGATGATTTTTAGCAGGGGCATAACCCAATTTACCGGTGAAACCCATTTTTCGAAAATCAGATTTTACCAAACTCCCGTCTCCATCCGAATAATTACCGTATCGGGCATCGTTTCCGGTAAGTGCAAAAAATATCTTTTGATTACCACCAAGCACCGTTACATGCTGCCGCATTCCATTCCAATTACTTTCATAGCCCATATTACCTTTCACAAAAACACTAAACGTTTCGTAAGGACGCGGATTGATAGTGAGCATATTAATCACACCACCCATTACCGGACCATATCTCAATGCAAAGGGACCCTTATAAATTTCGATAGCTTCGATATCAGACGCCTCAACGTGGGCAGAGGTTGGATCCATGCGATTTGGGCAGCCGCCTTCCATCGAAAGGCCATTATCAACCTGAACATTGAGCTGGTCAAACTTAAACCCCCTGATTACAGGGTCAAGATTTGCCCCACCTTTGCGAATCGCACTAACGTTGGGAATGGATCGTAAAAAATCGCCAATATCTCTAACCGGCTCCTGACTGAGTGTAACCCGCGAGATTGTTTGCTTTGAATAGGGATGACTAACAATCTTATCATCGCGAATTTCAACAGTGGTCAATTCTCTGATATTCAATCGCATCTCAATTATAATCTCTTGATTAACAAACGATTCAACATTTATCTTTTGAACCACATCATAATAACCTTGATATTTTACTAATAAAACATAGGATTTGAATTTCAAGTTTTCAAAGGAAAACTTTCCTTCGCCATCAGTGATTGTTCCGGTAGCTATTTCATCTAATTTAAGACTAGCACCCACTAATGCAACTTTCGTTTTCGAGTCGATAACTTTTCCTTTAAACACCCCTTGAGCAGTAATATCCATTGCTATGGATGCAAAAAACAAGAATAATGAAAGGGTAATAACAATTCTCATAAATATCATAATTAACGTAATAATTGCAAAAATATATAAACATCAATAATCGCAAAAACATCCAACTAAAATTATAAATACTTTTCGGTTTTAATATTATAAATAACTGTTTATTAATTATTTAAAAAAATAAAAACTTTTATATAACTTCATAATAATTTTTACAATTTACAACAATAATCCAATAAAAAAATAAAAATATTTACAAACGACAATTTTTTGATGATATACATATCATTCATTATAAGCATTTTGATGCACTATATAATCAATATTTAACAAAATTATCCATAAAATACAAAGCGTTTCTGAAAAAATTAACAGGACAACAGAAAGAACTGGATTCGATATACATGCAAACTAAATAGTGTGTGCGTGAAGAAAAAATAAGATTTGGTTAAAAAAAAAGATTACTTTTGTGATGAAATTTTCACCTGAAAGAATGGAAGAGATAAAGGTACTTTTAGCAAGTTTGCATAGCAGAGCCAAGAGGGTAGCTGAGCGAAATCTATACTTGGAAGGGGAAAACAAGAATCTTCAAAAACGCTTAAAAGAAGCTGAGAATGAGATTCATAAAAGAAATTCTGAAATCAATGAGTTAAAGCATCAGATAGAAATTATCAAGATAGCCGGCTCCATTACTTCAGAAACGAGTGATAAAGGTTCGAAACAGAAGATTGCTGAATTAGTGCGAGAAATTGATTATTGTATAACATTATTAAAATAACAATTAGTGAGTTCATTAGGAATAACAGTTACGATAGCAGGGCGTACATATCGACTAACAGTTGAAAATTCGACTGAAGAAGAGTTGATTCGTAAGGCCTCATCGGAAATAAACGAAAAAGTAAAAATGTATTCTGAGAATTACTCATTTAAAGATCACCAAGACCTATTATCTATGGTATGTTTGGAGATTGCCAGTCGAAAACTTTCGGAGCAGACCATCAGCCAAAGCGAGAAAGGTGAAATTCTAAACTCACTAAACGAGATTGATAAGATTTTACAATACGAAAACGTTCTTTGAAAATTTATGCGTAATAATTGTATTTATTACTCATAAAGCTTACCCGCACCATTCTGAACTTAGTATATAAACTCAACAGAAATTAAATTGGAGAAAAGCTCATAGATTATTAGAACAGGCCTCAACCTACGGGTACCATTACGGTCGGTGGAAGTTCGCGGAATCTGGCATCTCCATACATGTCATATTGGGGTTTATCATGCTCCAATTTAGAATGGGCGGGTTTTTTTTAGCATTCTTCATTAAATTATTTTTTGTTCTATGATGTATTTATATATTATTCTGGGAACCCTTGTAGGGATTGGTGTTGGCATTGGTATTACTGCCACACTTTTAAGAAAATCAATTGAAAAGAAGAGTCATCAATTGATTGACGAAGCCAAAGCGGAAGCTGAGGTATTAAAAAAAGACCGGATTTTAGAGGCTAAAGAAAAGTTTATTAAGCTTAAAACAGAGCATGATAACTATGTAAGCCAGAGAAAACAAGGTCTTCTAAAACTTGAGAACAAGCTCAATAATCGCGAGACACATTTAAATGCGAGGAATGAGGAGATTAAAAAAATGTTGGAAGAAATTGAAGTAGCTAAAGAAGCCCTTGAAGGCAAAAGGCTTCATTTATTGCAACAAGAAAAAGAGCTTGAAAAGTCACAAAAGCGGCAGATTGAACAGTTAGAAGCCATTAGTGGTCTTTCGGCTCAAGAAGCGAAGGAAGAATTATTGGAAGCTGTGAAAGCCGAAGCAAAGTCTGATGCAATCAATTACATCAATGAAATGATGGAAGAAGCGAAAATGACGGCAAACCTTGAAGCTAAAAAGATTGTTATTGAAACTATACAACGCACCGCAACGGAGTCAGCTATTGAAAATACCGTATCGGTTTTTCATATTGAAAATGACGACATAAAAGGTCGTATCATTGGTCGTGAAGGACGAAATATCAGAGCTTTAGAAGCCGCAACAGGGATCGAAATCATAGTGGACGATACCCCTGAAGCCATCATTCTATCGGGCTTTGATCCGGTAAGGCGCGAAATTGCACGGTTATCTCTACATAAATTAGTGAGTGATGGCCGCATACATCCTGCACGTATTGAGGAAGTAGTTGCCAAAACCCGCAAGCAGATTGAAGAGGAAATTATGGAAACCGGTAAGCGTACTGCTATTGACTTGGGAATTCATGGTATGCACCACGAGTTGCTTCGCATGGTTGGTCGCATGAAATATCGCTCAAGCTACGGGCAAAATTTATTACAACATAGTCGTGAAGTAGCCAATCTTTGTGCAACAATGGCTGCTGAACTTGGCCTAAACCCAAAATTAGCCAAACGCGCCGGACTACTGCATGATATTGGAAAAGTTCCGGAGAATGAGCCTGAACTACCACACGCATTGCATGGAATGAAGTTGGCAGAAAAGTATAAAGAAAAGCCTGAGGTTTGCAATGCCATTGGATCGCACCACGACGAAATTGAAATGACTACGCTGATTTCACCAATTGTTCAAGTTTGCGATGCCATCTCAGGAGCTCGCCCTGGTGCACGCCGAGAAGTGGTAGAAGCGTATATCAATCGTCTTAAAGAATTAGAAAACAGAGCTTTATCATTCCCCGGAGTTTTAAAAACTTATGCCATCCAAGCCGGACGCGAATTGCGGGTAATTGTTGGTGCCGACAAAATTTCGGATGAGGAAGCCAATAATATTTCCTTTGAATTATCGAAACAGATTCAGGAGGAAATGACTTATCCAGGTCAAATAAAAATTACGGTTATCAGAGAAACACGGGCTGTTTCTTATGCAAAATAATGCCTTATTGCTATACATATCCACGACCTGCGTTCACTGTTGATATTATAGTTCTATCAAAAGAGGAAAAGATTCTTTTGATTCAAAGAAAAAAGCCTCCCTTCAAAGGCCAATGGGCCTTGCCGGGAGGCTTTGTTGATTTGGACGAAACCTTGGAACAAGCTGCCTTGAGAGAGCTCAAAGAAGAAACTGGCATCTCATTCGACACCCTGACCGCATTTAAAATATATGACGCCATCGACAGAGACCCGCGTCATAGAACTATTTCAATGGTATTTTTTAAAACCGAACTTGCTATGCACAATTTATCAGTAATTGCCGGTGATGATGCCGCATCGGCGCAATGGTTCAGTATCTATGATTTGCCAGAGCTAGCGTTTGACCACAAGAAAATCATTAGAGATTTTATGAGTTTTTTAAGTTATAATTTCTAAAAAATGCCATTATGTGTTCTGTGGCTCCTTGGTTTTCGTAAACATAATCACCGGATATTTTTGATGATTTTTCAAAAAACACAGCGTCATTTTGCATTTTTTCGAGTACTGAAACAGCCTCATCTAATGCACTGACAGGGAAAACCCCACCTAATCGAACAAGGTCTTTGGCTTCTTTAAACTTTTGGTATCGAGGCCCGATAATGATCGGCTTAGAATATGCAGCAGGTTCAAGAATGTTGTGAATACCTGCACCAAATCCGCCACCAACCCAAGCGATAGTAGCATAACGATAAAGATGAAGCAGTAGTCCAATGCTATCAATCACTAATATTTGAAAATCTTCGGCCTTAAATTGAGGTTTTACTTGAGAAAACCTAAGAATCTTATGTCCCTCAAAGAGCGTAATTATTTGACTGATATGGCTTTCATCAACATGATGAGGTACTAAAATCCATTTATAGTTAAGGCTGGATTTTCTGATAATAGTTGCAATCAACGATTCATCTTCAGGCCATGAGCTCCCCACAACAACCACTTGACTTTCGGACGAAAACGCTTTCACAAAATCGATATTCTTGTGTTCCGAAATTGCTGCAATCACCCTATCAAATCTTGTATCGCCGGATAGCGAAACCCTTTCAATTCCTATATTTTTTAATAATTGCACAGAATCGATGTCCTGACAAAAAATATGCGATGAAGCTTCCAAATGTTCTCTAAACCAGCGTCCGTAAGGTTTAAAGAAAATCTGTGATGGTCGGTAGATTGCAGATATAAAAAAATATGGTATATCATTGATTTTTAAGACATTTAGAAGATTATACCAATATTCGTACTTAACAAAAACGACTAATTTCAAATTGAATTGAGCTATAAACTTAGTCATTGAAACGTTCAAATCAGGAGGCAGATAAGTAATAAAATCTGCAATCAGATAATTTTTACGCACATTGTAACCTGATGGGGAAAAGAAGGTTATGAGAATTTTATATGAGGGAAAATCCGTTTTAAATTGCTCAATTACAGGCCTTCCCTGTTCAAACTCCCCAAGAGAGGCCGCGTGAAACCATATCCAAGAATCCGTTTTGTCTCCCGAAAATTCAGGCTGATTTTTTCTTCCCTTAACCCAAGCTGCAGCAGACCTATTGAAAAATGCAGCCAAATGTATGGCCAAAACATAAAGACGAATTCCCAAGGAATACAGAACTCTCATAATCAAAACTTTCTAAAAATAAAAGAATTCCTGTTTCGTTTTACCATAAAGAGGAATGACCCAACCAATTCTCAGGCCTGACAACAAATCCAAGCGTTTGCTGTTATCTATTAGGCGGTCATCAGCATTGTAAGAGCGTTTTCCGGCGGTAAACCCCTGAACAAACTCAAAACCGGCATAAAAATTAATCAAACGCTTATTTCCCATAAATCGGTAGCCAACAAACTCAGAAATACTGAAGCCATTGGTAAGACGATCATAAAGCTTAGCATACTCATCAATAATCTGAGGAGCAACCCTATAAGGATTTTCGATACGAACATAATGCTGGAAAAAACCACCATAAATTTGTATAAAAGGTCCCGAATTAGGATTTGGCGCCCAAAAGTTAAATTGCTTTCCTACCATTAAAGACGCATTAAATCCACGCTGATAAATATAAGCCTCCGCAAAATTACCATCGCCATCAATCACATATCCTTTACTATTGCGAATCGCCGCAAAGTAGCTATCTTTATTCTTTACGTTTTCCCCAAAAACAAAAGAATAGTCGGCGCCAAAAAGCCATCCATTTACTGTTTTAAAGGAAAAATCAGCGCCAACGGAATTGCTGTTTCCAAATCTATCACTCAAATCGCCACCCGGAATATGAAATGAATAATGGGCAGAAAACATAGATATTCGAATATTCGTGTCAGTTACTGATTGAGCTTTTAATCCACTGTTAATCAACAATGTAAGAATAAATATTAGTAATAGTTTTGAATTCATAGGATTGGGTTTAGTTTCGATAAACGAATCATCTTAAAAATTATTACCTACGGATATTCAACTTACGTAAATAACTATGATAGGCATTTGCATTACGAATATGTTGAGAATGATTTTCGGCAAACTCGTGATAACCCGACCCATCGGCGCGTGCACAATAGTAGAGATAAGAATTTTTTTCAAAATTCAAAACCGCATCTATTGCTTTCTGTTCGGGCATACAAATAGGGTCTGGTGGCAAACCAAAAATATGATACGTATTATAAGGTGATTCTATCAAGGTGTAATCAGTCAGTATTCGTTTGACGGAAAAGTCGCCATAAGCATATCTTGCGGTTGGGTCGGCTTGAAGTTTCATATTACGGCGTAACCTATTGACGAGCACACCGGCCATTCGGCTCATCTCATCAGTTTTGTTGGTTTCTTCCTGAATGATGCTTGCCAAAATACTCACTTCTATGGGCGACAATGACATATCCATAGCTTTAGAAGTTCTATTCTCAGACCAGAATTTCTTATATTCTTTGTGCATTCTTTCGACAAACTCCAATTCAGAAGTATTCCAAAAAAACTCGTAAGTATTTGGAATAAAAAGAGCTATGGCTGTTTCCGGTGTGAATCCGATAGAATCTAAAAGAGGCCGATTGGTGAGCATTGACATTAACTTGGCAGAATCTAACTCAAGTTTGGCGGCAGCTAATCCGGCAAGTTTGGGCAAAAAACGGATATTATTAAAGGTAAACATTACAGGGTCTTGTCGGCCTGAACGCAACATATTTACTAACTGATTGGCATTCATTTCATTTTGCAAGCGATATCGTCCAGGTTTGACTTTCTGAGGGTATTTTTTCAATTCGGCAACAAAATTCAGTAGAGAAGTATCCTTCACAAAACCTTGATTATAAAGCGATTTCAATACATAATGATAGTCAGAATTTGTAGGAATAAAAAAAATAGCCGATGATGATGGCAAGGCAACAATTGGCGCCTGATATTTTTGGTAAAGTTTATAAAACAAAATTGCAACACCGATTAAAACAACCGAAATCACCACCAAAACAATTTTAAATATTCTCATTTTAAAACAATTCATTTCAACAAATCAAAAACCACCCAACTCATTTAAAGCAATTTTTGAAAAAAACACACGTCTTTCCATTGATTATCAACAAATACCCATTGCTTTTTCACACCAATCTTAACAAAACCTAACTTCTCAAAAAGCTTTAAGGAAGTAAAATTATCCGTTTGAACTTCGCAATAAAGTTGATTCAACTGAAGAATAGTTTTTGCATACTCGCACACTAAGTTTAATGCTTGAGATGCTACGCCTTGATGCCTAACTACTTCATCGACAATGATTCCCACACCAGCCCTACGATGCATTGGATGGTAGTCGAAAAGATCCACCATGCCAACCAGATTATCAGAAGTCATCTCACAAATCATTAATCGAAGTTGTTTTTCCGTGAAAAGATCGTGAGAATTATTTAGAATAAAGGATTCCAATTCAAAACGAGAATATGGAAAAAGAGTACCGGAAACATGCCAATACTCAGAGTTATTTTCGGTTTGAAGCAGAAAATCCACATCCTTAATTTCAGCAACTCTTAAATAAATTTGGTCATTTTCAAGCATTAATACTAAAATTTAATAGTTCCTTCAAAGACCTTCACTGCCGGGCCTGAAAGAACAATATTGGTAACATTATTTGGCTCTATGGAAAAATTAACCGTCAAATCACCTCCAACAGCTCGAAGAACAACAGGACCTTCTTTTAAGTTGTTTTTTAAAGCAAACAAAATAGCTGAAGCAACTGCACCAGTTCCACAGGCGAGAGTTTCATTTTCAACACCACGCTCATAAGTTCTGATTTTTAGCTGATTAGAATCTAAAATCTCCACAAAATTCACATTTGTTCCACCGATACCTTTATAATGTTCAGAAAAACGAATCTGTGAACCATGTTGAAAAACTTCCATATTTGACACCTCATCAACCCACTGAACATGGTGTGGCGAACCGGTATTCAGAAACGAATAGTCGCTATCAACCGTGTCACGCACAATATCATTCATCTGCAATTCAACCATATACGATAATCCATTGGGAAATATTTGGGCTTTGTGTGGACCATCGGATGCCAGAAAAAAAGCTGTTGAACCAACCACACCAAGTTGATGAGCAAAGGCACTAATGCATCTACCACCATTGCCGCATAACGTTGCCTCACCGCCATCAGCATTAAAATAACGCATGGTAAAATCAAATTCGGAGTGGTTTTCTAAAAGCATCAGCCCATCAGCCCCTATTCCAAAATGTCGATCACATAACATACGGATATATTGCGAGTTAACATTGAAAACTAAGTCTCTGTTATCAATTAGTATAAAGTCATTACCGGCTCCGTGATATTTCGAGAAATGCACTAGATTCATATCATTTAAGATGGCTTACGCCCCTTTTTATTAGGATTAAAGATGATGGGAGAAAAATCGTTTCCACATTTGAGGATAAACGATTTTTGCTTGTATTTCATTAGCAAAACTTCTTCTTCGTGATAATGAAACGACAAGCTATCATATTCAAAAACTCCAAAAAGCACTAATTTTTGACGCGAGAGTCGATATCCGGAAAAATTGACCGGCGACCGCCAAAATTCAACCAACAAGCCTTCTTTGGGCAAGGTCATAGAATTATCTATCAGAATACTATCCATTTCTGCATCAAAATCACAGTGAAAAAGCACAGGATTGCCAGATGGTTTAAAGTAACGAGCATAGACCTTCTCATCTTGCATCACAACAAAATCAACACTGCCGATAGAATCATTTTGAAGTATAGATAAAGTATCCCCATTAGATTTTTCGAAACTCAAATTTATGTCGGTCAAGCTGTCTGGAATCGACATAATCAAACTATCAGAAACGTCAAGCTGAGCGGATTTCTTTGTTTTAGGTTTTATCTTTTTCTTCACTTTAAATTCGGCTTCATTAATTGGTAATTCAACTAATTGCTCCATCTCCGGAGTAGAATTTTGAAAAACATCTTGATTTATATAGATCCCATATATCCAAAATAAACCCAACCCGGCGACCATGCCAAGAATAAAAAACACAAATTTTCCTAAAAAATAACGTTGCATTTGGATGAGGTAAAAACGACCACAAACATACATAAAAAAGAAAATCAGTCCACATAAATCCCTTTAGAATCGTTTACTTTGGTTAACTACATTTAACAACCAAAAATATCATAAAGGGATAATTTTGCGTTTACCAGTCAATTATTCCAAATTTTAACAAAATACGTTGAAATTAAAATGATTAACAAATCAACTAAGTTCAACATAGTATAAAGCAATACTAAAATAATATTTAAATGAATGAAAGGAGAAATAACATGAAACAGGCTTTAAAAACAATAGTTTTGGCAGTTGCAGTCTCAACACTAACATTATTTTTATACGATCAAATTAAGGATCAAGACGAACCAAAAGTGGTTCTAAAAGAAGTGCCACAAAACATTGGTTATCAAACTGCTTACCTACCCACAAGCAAGCAATTGATGATGGACTTCAATTCGAGTGCTGAGAATGCGCTACACGCTGTTGTTCACATCCAAACCGAGTTTACCAGAAAAAGTAGTGTTTATGACGATTTTTTTTCGCTTGAGGATTTTTTCTTCAACGGAGGCAATCGAGTTTATAAGGCAAGCGGGTCGGGTGTAATAATTTCTTCTGATGGATACATTGTAACCAATAACCATGTCGTTCAGCAAGCCGATAAGATTACGGTAATTTTGAACGATAAAAGGTCGTATGAAGCAAAAACCATTGGGTTAGATGCCAGTACCGACTTAGCATTATTAAAGGTTGAAGACAAAGAATTACCATATCTCACTTTTGGCAATTCCGACAGTGTAAAAGTAGGTGAGTGGGTTTTGGCTGTAGGAAATCCATTTAACCTAACATCAACAGTTACGGCAGGAATAGTTTCTGCTAAAGCCCGAAATATCAACATATTACCTGGAAATTCGGCCATTGAATCCTTTATTCAAACCGATGCTGCGGTTAATCCGGGAAATTCAGGGGGAGCGTTAGTCAATATCGAAGGAAAACTTATTGGCATAAACGCTGCAATAGCCTCAAGAACTGGATATTACCAAGGATACAGTTTTGCTATTCCTTCCGGCATTGTAAAAAAAGTGGTCAAAGATCTGAAAGAATTTGGACAAGTGCAAAGAGCAGTAATTGGAATTTCGATTGCCGAAATCAATGCAAAAGTGGCAGAAGCCTATAAGTTGAAAAACCTTAAAGGTGTATTAGTGGAAGGTGTTGTTGACGGACTGCCAGCCGAAAAAGCCGGAATCAAAGCCGGCGATATTATTTTGGAAATTGACAATATAGAAATAAACAGTCCGAGCGAATTGTTAGAGCGTGTTGGGATGCATCGGCCCGGTGATGCAATTGAAGTAAAGTATCTGCAAAAAGATAATGAAAAAACATCTACTGTTAAGCTCACCGACATGAAAGGGAACACAAAACTTCGTTCGGCGCATGAGGAGGCCGTTTTGGAGTTAGGAGCTAACCTAAAACCAGTTGACGAAAAGACAAAAAGTCTATTAGGTATCGAAAATGGCGTTCAAGTTACTGAAATTAAGCGTGGTATCATTGCCAATGCCGGAATTAAAGACGACTTCATCATTACCAAGATCGACCGCAAACCGGTAAATCAACCCGATGATATTTATAAATTGTTAAGCACTAAAAAAGGCGGAGTGCTCATTGAGGGAATTTATCCTAATGGCATCAAAGCCTATTATGGCATAGGGTTGTAATTAACGGTTTCAACCAATCAAAGTTCAACGGTAGTTGCGTGATTAGAAATAGGTTGGAATTGAGCAAGGACTTGAAAGCCATTAATTCGCAGAAGGTTTCATAAGTCGGCAATTTAGGCACAAAATTTGAACTTAGCTGCATTTTCCTAAATTGTTTTAGTGTTGCAGAATGGAAAATTTTTCTAATTTCGCAGCCAATTGGAACACAACTCAATACACACCTTATGAGAAAATCAATTTTATTCATTGCGCTTCCGTTAATGCTTCTTGTAGCAGGATTTACCGCTGACGAAAACCTACAGAAAATCCCATCTATCGACATTAAAGCATTGGATGGCAGTGTTTTCAACACATCAAACATCGCTAATGACGGAAATCCGATTATCATTAGTTTTTGGGCTACTTGGTGTAAACCCTGTATTCAAGAGCTCACCACAATCAACGAAGTGTATGCCGATTGGCAAGAAGAAACCGGCGTAAAATTAGTAGCCGTTTCCATCGACAACACTCGTAATTCATTCAAGGTTAAACCATTTGTCGATTCCAAAGAATGGGAATATGAGGTTTACCTTGATGAAAACGGAGACTTTAAACGAGCAATGGGCGTCAATATGGTTCCCCATACTTTTATCCTCAATGGAAAAGGAGAAATCGTATGGCAACACACTACTTTTTCGGAAGGTGGCGAACTGGAAATGATAGAAATCATTCGAAAAGTCAAAAAAGGAGAAGCCATTAAATAATTCATAATCTTAACCTTATGACAAAATTTATAGGAATAATCGCCATAGTGGCTTTTCTTGTATCCACAAAATCTCTTTATAGTCAATCTGAAGGGGGAACCCTGCACGGCAGTTTTCAAGTAGATGCCCAACTATATCAGGAAGATACGATTATTGGCGCCACGATTCCGGATGAAAAAATGGGTGTCAATTCCTTTTTAGACTTAATCTATACGTACAAAAATTTTGAGGCCGGAGTGCGCTACGAAGCTTTTATGCCTCCACTTCAAGGGTTTGACCCACGCTACAAAGGGCATGGCATCCCTTATCGCTACGCAAAATATACGAATAAGCAATTTGAGCTCACCGCCGGAAACTTTTACGAACAGTTTGGCAGCGGAATGATTTTGCGGGCGTATCAGGAGTGGAATCTTGGTTTTGACAATTCCATAGATGGTATTCGTGTTAAAGCAAATTTTCCCGGCATTCGCATAACAGGACTTGTCGGAAAACAACGTTCCTTTTGGGGAAAAGGCGATGGACTAGTTCGCGGCATTGATGCAGAAATACATCTGAATCAAGCATTTAAACGTTTTAACGATAAAAAAACACAGGTCTTTGTCGGTGGAAATTTTGTAAGTCGGTATCAACAAGATTTAGATCCTATCTATATCCTTCCTGCCAATGTGGGAGCTTATTCCGGTCGATTAAATATCTACCGAGGCAACTGGGTTTTGCTGACCGAAGCCGGTTATAAAATCAATGACCCAAACGCTACGAATAATATGATTTACAAGGATGGTCATGCTGTTTTGTTGACTTTGAGTTATTCTAAAAAGGGATTTGGGGCGTCACTTCAAGCCAAACGCGTTGATAATATGGACTTTCGCTCCGACCGCACCGCTACCGGATTTAATCTGCCGATAAACTATATTCCGGCTATGACTGCTCAACATGCCTACACAATGCCCGCATATTATCCTTATGCGACTCAAGCCAATGGTGAAATGGGATTGCAAGCAACAATACAGTATAAAGTGAAGAAAAAATCAGTTCTTGGCGGCAAAACAGGAATGGGTCTCGAACTCAATTATTCCATATCGCAGGGACTGCAAAAAAACCAAATAAATGACAGTACAACTATTGGCATGGCTGCCTCAGATGGTTATACTTCACCGTTTTTCGAGATTGGAAAAGAAAAATACTACCACGATTTCAATTTCAAAATTACCAAGAAAATTAATACCAAATGGAATCTCATCCTTTCCTACTATAACATCTTTTATAATATGAATGTGATTGAAGGACACGAAGAACCAAATGTGTTGGCTCAAACCGGCGTGGCTGATGTTTGGTGGAAATTCAAAAAATATCAGTCGTTACATTTCGATGTTGAAGCCACTTTTGCTGAAGAAGATTGGGGGAATTGGTTTCTGGGAATGGTCGAATACAATTATAAAAGCTTTTTTGCAGCGGTAATTGACCAGTACAACTATGGAAATCCGGTGGAAACCATGCAAATTCATTATTTGTCAGTTAGCAGTGGTTATACTTGGAACACAACTCGATTAGCATTGACTTACGGAAAACAAAGCAATGGAATCCTTTGTGTAGGTGGTGTTTGTCGTGAGGTGCCGGCAACCAATGGATTCTCAATAAGTCTAACCAGCAGTTTTTAACTCCTTACCAAATTTTTAAAGAATTTAAAAGAACCGAAATATGAATAAGCTATCCATTTTGTTATTTATATCCCTGATATTCATCGGATTATCATGTGATAAAATAGATGCGCCTTACACAACTATAGGGAATAACAACAACCTAACCAACGACACTGTGCGAAAAGTGCTCTTGGAGGATTTTACCGCTCATAAATGCAATAATTGTCCATCAGCGCATAAAGTTGCTTCCGATTTACAGAAATTATATGGAAAACAACTAATAGTTGTGTACTTACATACAACAGGTCAAGCAAAACCTGACACTTTTCCTTTTAATCATGACTACCGGTGTGCTGAAGGGAATTCCTTACTTAGTTACTTTGGTGTTTTAGGAATACCTGTTGGAATGATTAATAGAATTAAACAAAACAATGGTGGTTATTTAGTGGACAAAGGAGGATTTGCAACGGAGGTAAGTAAGCTCATTGATTCTTTGCCTAAAGAGCCTGAATTATATATTCACCTTGACCCATCATTCAATAATTCAGATACAATACTAAGCCTTAATACAGAGGTAACTTTTCTAAAATCCATGCCATCAGGAAAATATAATCTTTGTATTATGATTACGGAATCTGGTATGATAAGTGGGCAACTGAATCTCGATGCTTCCATCGGCAATACACCTGCAATACTTGACTATGAGCATAAACATGTGTTAAGAGGGATGGTTTCCCCAACTTTTGGTGATGAAATTTTAGACGGAACACCCGTTTT